>NZ_JTIZ01000076.1:0-350930 GCF_000801125.1 Rhodococcus sp. Chr-9 | reverse complement strand
AGCAGTGTGCTGGATTCCACGTGTCCAAGATCAGGGGTCAAGCTCCCATCTCGAACTGGCCTTTGGGGATCCGGGCGGCGACGTTGCGCAGGAAATGCACCCGGCACCGCTGCCACGCCGCCCCCACCAACACCTTGTCGATCGCGTTCATCAGACCGCGGTGGTGGTCGGAGATCACCAACTGCACCCCGTACAGACCACGTTCGCGCAGGCTCCGCAGGAACTCGGCCCAGAACACCTCGGTCTCGCTGTCGCCGACCGCGCAGCCGAGGACCTCCCGCCGGCCGTCGGCGGCGACACCGGTGGCGATGACCACCGCTTGGGACACGACCTTCGCGCCCTTGCCGCGGTTGTCCCCACCGACGCGGGCCTTGCAGTAGGTGGCATCGAGAAACACGTACGGGTAGGCGTGGACATCGAGTTCACGAGTGTTGAACGAGCGGACCTCGTCGTCCAGGTCCCCGCAGATCCGTGATACCTCGGACTTGGAGATTCCGGTGTCGGCACCCAGTGCGACGACCAGGTCGTCGACTTTGCGGGTCGAGACGCCGTGCACGTAGGCCTCCATGATCACCGCATGCAGGGCCTGGTCGATGCGACGGCGTGGGTGCAGCAGCGACGGGAAGAACGAGCCGTGCCGAAGCGTGGGAATCTTCACCGTCACGTCGCCGCTGGTGGTCGAGACAGTCTTGTCGCGGGTACCGTTTCTGCTGGTGGTGCGGGTGTCGGTCCGTTCGTAGCGTCCGGCACCGATATGGGCGGTCGCCTCGGCGTCGACCAACGCTTGCAGAATCGTGGCGAGCAGGGTGCGCATGATGTCGCCGCCGTCGGCGGTGCGTAGCGACTCGGTGAGCTCGAGTAGGGCAGACTGGTCCAGGGCCATCGCGGTGTCTTTCTCGTGTGAGTTTCTTGGTCGTTACCCACACAGCTTCACGCGGTGGCCCTTCTACGTTCAGGACCGACACGGTCCCGATTCGGGAGCCCGGTTTCACACCACCCCAGGGGACTTACCCCGGCCGGAGCACGCCTTCCGCATCCCGCCGATTCCGGCTCCGCTGTCGTAATGTTCCGGCGTGAGTATCTGGGTTCCCGTCGTCGTTGCACTCGTCACCGGGGTGGTGTCGTGGGCGGCCGCACGTCTGTCGCGCGAGCTGTCCCGTCGAAACCTCCGGACCCGGATCGCAGCCGATCTGGCCATCTACAACGGACTCGGCGACGAGTTCCGGAAGCGCCCCCTGCGGGAGAGCGTCGATGCCCGGTTGTGGCAGCTCGCGGCCCAGTCGATGCCGTTGGCGCCGGGATCGCGTCCGAAGCCCAGGATCCGCCGGATCCTGGCCCTGATCGCAGTGGTGTTCGTCGCCGTCGGAGCGCTCGTGTTCGTGGAACTCGTCCTGGGCATCCGGGAGGGCGACTCGGCGCGGGTGGCGCTCGCGCTGCTGGCAGGTGCCCTGGTCGGATTCTCGATTCCCGGCCTGTCCGCCGATCCGGCGGAGTTGCAGGAGCGGCAGCTCATCCGGGCGCTGCGGGAGCGACGGGCCATGGAACAGCTGCAAAACGGGCAGAGCTCCTCCGCAGGTACTCCCCCGGACCTGGCGGAGACCGCGTAGCTACGATTCTCCGGGTGACCGGTTTCGACGAGTTCGACATGTTCGGGGGCCTCGACCCCGCGTCCCTGCCGCTGCGCCAGCAGCAGATCCTGGCCGCGATCCGCGACTGGATCGTTGCGCAGGGATCGTCGCCGAGCACCCGGCAGATCGCCGATTCGGTGGGTCTGCGGTCGACGTCGACGGTCTCGAAGCATCTGAAGAGCCTCGCGGACAAGGGTTTCCTCCGCCGCGGCACCGCTGTGGCGCGCCAGCTCGACGTGCGCCCCTTCCTCGGCTCGTCCGGCGGTGAACGCGCATCCGACGACACCGTGACCGTGCCGGTCGTCGGCGACATCGCCGCGGGCGCACCGATTCTCGCCGAGGAGCACACCGACGACCTGCTCACCCTCCCCCGCGGTCTGGTCGGCTCCGGCACGGTCTTCGCGCTTCGCGTGCGAGGCGACTCGATGGTCGGCGCGGCGATCTGCGACGGCGACACAGTGGTGGTTCGGCGGCAGCACGAGGCCCACTCCGGTCAGATCGTCGCGGCGATGATCGACGGCGAGGCGACGGTCAAGGTGTACCGGCGCCGAGGCGGCCACGTCCACCTCGAACCCCGGAATTCCGCCTATCCCGTCCTCGACGGCGACGAGGCGGTGGTGCTGGGCACCGTCGTGTCCGTTATGCGCCGCATCTGATGCCTACCGGGATCAGCCGCAGATCGGATCGGTGACGACCGGCGGCAACCCGTCGAGTAGATCCTGCGCGGGCGGCCCGAGAAGCGGATCGCCGGCGAGCCGGCACAGCGGCGGGCAATCCTGCAGAGAAGGACCGGTCTCCGGTCCGGGTGGGACCCTTTCGGTGAACGCGCCGAGGACGTGCTCCGAGAGCGTCCCTGCCGATCCGTAGGTCGACGCCGCGACCGAGAAATCGGGACCGAACGAGGCGGAGGCGTGGAACGAGCGGTCGTCGCTCCAACCCCGCTTCGTGCCGATCACTCCGGCGATCAGCGCCGTGCCGTAGTCCTGCGGATATCCGTCGACCGCGGTGTCGTAGGCCGTGGCCATCGCGGCGAGCACCGGCGAACCGGGGTCGGTGCGATTCTTCGTCTCGAGATAGGTGACCATGTCGTGCGTCGACGTGGTGCCCACACCCCAGTAGCCGGGCACGTGGGTGTCGGTGAGCCCGAACTCCGCCACGGTCGACGAGATCGCCTGGGGGTATTCCGCGTGCAGGCGGTCCGCGATCGCGTCGTTCGACGACCGGATCATCTCCGTCGCGTCGGCGTGATCCGCAGGATCGACGTAGGTGAAAACGTACTCGGCCGGATACATCTTGACGATCGACACGTCGGCGCGGGACTCGTGCTCGTTCGCAGTGCCGGCGCGCAGACCGGTCGGGGTGTGCGCGAACGAGATCTGGGTACTGCTCGGAGCAGCGATCGCGCCGGTGTCGTCCACGATCGGCACGGGCACTGCGGAGGCGATGTGACCGCCGAGGGCGGTGAGGGCGGCTACGGCGAGGGCTGTCGCAATCGGGCGGTTACCCCGAAGCGGACGAGCAGTGACGGCCGCGACCTGCACGCGGCCGTTCCTGTCGGTGCCCGCCTCTACAGTTCGGTCGTCCGAGGATCGCTCCGGAACCAGCGACACGAAACGGATCCACCATGTCGATGCCCGCCACTCCGCCCACTCGTCGACCGTGTCGATCGTCTGTCCCGGTGCGCCCCGCTCGCAGACCGGGCTCCCGGGTGATCGCGTGCCGGACGACGATCCCGTTCGGGCGCGACAACGACGGCACGCCCGTCTCGTGGGATCTGTCCGCCGGACGGCACCTGCTGATCCGACGCGACGAGCGCCGCTCGTCGCCCAGCGTGTCGCTCGACCTGATCGCGATGACGACACTGACCGGCGGCACCCACGACCTGGTGGTCATCGATCCGCACCGTCGTCATCGCTGGCTCGGTGGCTCCGCCTCGCTCCCCACGGGGCCGTGTTGCTGGGCCACCACCACCGATCAGATCACCGACGTGGTCGCCGAACTCGATTCGCCGGTCGTCGACCCCCCGCGCGTGTTGCTCGTCGCCGATCTCGCCGCGACGGTCGCGGCGCTCGACGACGAGGGGCGCACCCGGCTCGCCCGGGTAGCCGTGGACGCACGCGAACACCAGTTGCTGCTCGTCGCCACCACCGCCGACACGAATCCCCGCTGGTATCCCGAGGGGCTGATCGACGCGTTCGACGACATCGTCGCGCGGCGGCGCGAGGAGAGTCCGTCCTTCGGCCTTCGCTGATCGCTCGATCGGCCGAGGAAGTTCTCGATACCCCGCAATGCTCGATTGACGCCGAGAAAGACCGATCGAGCTGCCACAATCGTTCTACGAACACCCTCCCGTAGCGACTTGGTGATCGTCACGGTGCGCGGAGGACGGATCGATGAACGTCGGCAAAGTGGTCATGCTGGTCGTCGGTATTCTCCTCGTGCTCCTCGGAGGCGCTGCCGCGGTCGGAGCGCTCATTCTGGGGTGGTTCTTCGTCGTCCAGCGCGCCGACGGTTTCATCACCGGTCCCGAGGGGACCCTCCGGACGCAGACGCACGCGTTGGTCTCCGAACGTCTCGACCTCGTCACCGACGATCAGAGCCCCACGGGTCTGCGCAGTGAGGACATCGGCCGGCTTCTGGTGCAGGCCACCGCACTCGATCCCGCATCGGCGGTGTTCGTCGGGATCGCTCCCGTCGGGGAGGTCGAGGCCTATCTCTCAGGGGTCGCCCACACCGTCGTGACCGATCCGCGGTTCGAGCCGTTCGAGGTCACCTACCGTGACGTTCCCGGGGGCGACACCCCGGCTGCTCCTTACGCGCAACAGTTCTGGGTCGCATCGGCGGAAGGGACCGGCACCCAGCAAGTGGAATGGGATCTGCGCGACGGCACATGGACCGTGGTGGTGATGAACGCCGACGCATCCGCAGGGATCGGCGTGGACGTGCGCGCCGGGATCCACATCGACCTGCTCGGACCGGGCGTGCTCGCCCTGCTGATCCTCGGTCTGGTTCTTCTCGCCGTCGGTGTCCCTCTGCTGCTCGCCGGCGCGGTCGGACTCGGTCGGCACGGGCCTCCGCCGCCCGGTCCGGTGTCCGCTCCCGCTACCGGCGCCACTCCGGTCACCGCACCTTCGCACCCGGCGGCGGTGCCCTATCCGGTGCATCTGCGCGGCGATCTCGACGAACCGTTGTCGCGGTGGCTGTGGCTGGTGAAATGGCTAGGTCTCCGTCACTCCCCCGGCCGGCCCGACCGGCACCGGTCAGCCCTGATCACGCGGTATATCGATGAGGCCTTCCCGGATCCTCTCCGTCCACGCGTCGACGTCGACCCAGTCCCGGGCATCGCCGTAGTGTCCGCCCATCAGCCGGAAGACGATCCGCCCGATTCCGGTCCAGTCGTCCGAAGCGATGGCACCGGCGAAGAAACGGTGATCACGCACATCGGTGATCGAACGGAGGTTCTGCACCGCCCGAGGTTCCGGCGTGACCCGTCGCAGATATGCCGCCACCCGGGGCGAGAGAATCGTGCTGGTCGCTCCGATCGACGAGACGGAGAACGCCCACACCGGTCGCCCTTCCGATTCGGTGCCCAGCCGATAGATCGCATCGGAAGCCTCGGGGAGCCACTGCCCGTTGTGGATCGCACTTCCGACGATCAGCGCCTCGTACGTTCGTACCGACGCGACATCGCCGAGCGCGCGCAGTTCCACGGCACCGCGGCTTTCCAGTCCCGCAGCGATGCGCTCGGCGATTCCCCGCGTCGACCCTCGAGCGGTCGCGTAGCCGATCAGGACGGACATGGCGGGGCCTTTCGGCAGTGGGTGATTGCGCCGGATGCAGTCTCCAGTGTGAGAAGCGGCGTGCACGGCACGTGAGGGTCTTCGGTCACTTCCTGCGGGCAGGTCGGGACCGTCGACTCTTGTGCGACCGACCGGTCCGAGCGTGTGCTGGCAGGGTCCCGAAACCGCAGGATCCCGGAAAAAGCAGGGCCCGAAACGGCCGTGCCCGCAGCTCGGACAGGCACCGAGGTGATCGTGATGACAGCACACCACCCCATCGTCGCCGGAGTGGACGGATCGAGAGCGTCCCTGCAGGCCGTGGTCTGGGCAGCTCGCGAGGCGGAACGGTGCCGGCTCCCGTTGTCGCTGGTCACCATCGTGTCGGTCCGCAACACGTTCGGTGTCCCGATCGGCATGCCCGCCGGATTCTTCGAGCAGGAGGGATCCGAGGGACGCGACATGCTCCTCGATGCCGCCGAATACGCGCGCCGCGCGGTGCCCGAGGATGAGCTCGACATCGAGACCCGCTGTGCACCGATTCTCCGTCGCTCGAACTGGTGGACCCATCGAAGTCGGCGTCGATGGTCGTGGTCGGGGCCGGGGACAACCGGTTCGGCTGGGAGCGATTCGGTTCGGTCAGCCGAGCGGTGGTCACGCGTCCGGTGGTCGTCGGCGTCGACGGTTCGGAGCACAGTGTGCGCGGTGTCCGCCGCGTTCGAGGAGGCCTCGCTGCGCGGCACCGACGTGGTGGCAGCCCACGCGTGGTCCGACCTCGATGTGCGCGGTCCGTTCCGATTCCGGATCGAGTGGGACAGCGTGGAGAACAAGGAGCGGGCACTGTTGTCCGAGAGTCTCGCCGGGCACGGCGAGGAGTTCCCCGACGTGCGGGTGCACCCGGTGGTGGTGCTGGACCAGCCCTCCCACTATCTGGCATCGCACGCTGCCGATGCGCAGTTGCTCGTTCTCGGCCGTCGTGGTCGAGGCGGGTTCCCGAACCTGATGCTGGGATCCACCACATGGGCGCTGCTGCACACGGTGACCTGGCCCGTGATGGTCGTCCCGTAGTGCGCGGCGCCCCTGACGAAGGACGGTTCCCCGCCGGTCATGCCCCGGCGCGCCGGGCGCGGTCGAGCAGGATGCGTTGTTCCGCTCGCGCCACCGTCCGTCTCGTCTGCGCCGCGGCGTCGGGCGCGACCGACACGGAGGTGATGCCGCGCCGCACGAGATGCTCGGCGAGGTCGGTGCTCGTCGACACGGCCTGACCGCACAACGACGTCGTCAGTCCCGCGGCCGAGGCCCGTTCGATGATGTGGTCGATCGCGTCGAGCACCGCGGGGTCGAGGGTGTCGAACAGGTCCTTGCACACCTCCGAGTCCCGGTCCACGCCGAGCATCAACTGCGTGAGGTCGTTGGTTCCGATGGACACGCCGTGGATGCCGAGCTTCGCGTATTCCGGCAACCAGTAGACGACCGACGGGACCTCGGCCATGATCCAGCGCTGCATGCGCTGGTCGGAACCGAGCGGATGCCGGTCGAGTTGGGCGAGGCAGTCCCGCAGCTCCCAGCGGGTGCGCACGAACGGGATCATCAGATGCACGTTCGGGTGTGTGCGCCGAACCCGGTGCAGCACATCGAGATCCAAGGAGAACAGTTCCGGATCCCGAATGTACCGGAAGCACCCGCGGTAACCGATCATCGGGTTCTCTTCGTGGGGTTCGACCTCCCCACCCTCGAGATCGGCGAATTCGTTGCTGCGCAAGTCGATCGCACGGTATACGACCGGACGCGGGGCGAATGCCGCCGCGATCCGCGCCAGGCCACCCGCCATCTTCTCCACGTACTCGTCGCGGCGTCCCTGCGCGATCATGTGCGAAGGGTGTTCGCCCGCGAGTGCTTCGGTGATCATGAACTCGGCACGGAGCAGACCGACGCCGTCGACATCGGTCGCGGCGACCGACTCCGCGGCATCCGGAGTTGCGAGATTGACGTAGACCGCTGTGGCCGTAACGGTTTCGGCGGCGACGGCGGACGCCGCAGGCGCGGATACCGTCGCGACGGGCCGTTCCGCCGTGTGGACTGCGCCGTCGAACACCACACCGGCGTTGCCGTCGACGGTGATCAGTTGCCCGTCCTTCAGATCCTTGGTGGCGGTACGTGCACCGACCACGACGGGCTTGCCGAGTTCGCGTCCGACGATGGCCGCGTGGCAGGTGATACCACCACCGTCGGTGACGATGCCGCCGGCGCGGCGCAGAATCGGCAACCAGTCGGGTCTGGTCATCGGCGCCACGATGATCTCGCCGTCGTTCAGCTTCTTCCCGTCGACCAGTTCGTGGAGCACCCGCACTCGGCCGGTCGCCGTCCCGGGGCCGGCACCGAGACCGGCCAGCAACGCTCGTGCCTCGCCGTTTCCGGACGAGGCGGGCGCCGCCGGTTGATCGAGCGTGGTGATCGGGCGGGTCTGCACGATCCACAACTCGTCGTCCGCGAACGCGAACTCGAGGTCCTGGGGGCGCCCGTAGTGCTCTTCGACTCCGGCGGCCAGGCGCGCGACGCGCAGGAGCTGATCGTCGTCGAGCACTCGGGTGCGGCGCGTGGGATCGACGGCGACGCGACTGTCCCCGCTGTCGGTGGAGGTGATGCGGAACTCCTGATGACCGAGACGCACGTCGAGCACCTCGAGGCCGTCCTTCGCGACGACATAGGTGTCGGGTTCGACCTGCCCGCCGACGACGACCTCTCCGAGACCGAGAGCTGCCTCGATGACGATGCGATCGAGTTCGCCCGTGCGCGGGTCGGCCGTGAAGGCCACGCCCGACAATTCGGACTTCACCATCACCTGGACCACCACCGCGATGGACGGCTCGTCGGTCACCCCGCGCAACCCTCGGTAGGTGCGGGCGCGTTCGGACCACAACGAGGCCCAGCACGCCTGCACCGCGCGGATCACCGCGTCCGGACCGATGACGTTCGTGTACGACTCGTGGATCCCGGCGAACGATGTGTCGGAGGCGTCCTCCGCGGGAGCCGACGACCGCACTGCAACCGGCGCGTCGGGACCGAGGCTCTCGTAGGCGGAGACGATCGCCGCGCGCATCCCGGCCGGGACGGTCGAACCCGTCACCAGGGCGGCGAGTTCCGCGGAGGTACGGATGAGGGTGGCGTCGTCGATATCGGGGTCGGGCACGGCCTCGGCGGCCAGCCGGGATCGGATGCCGGCTGCGTCCATCGCGTCGAGATAGGCGGCGGTGGTGACGGCGAACGCCGGCGGTACCGGAAAGCCTGCGCGGGTGAGCTCTCCGAGGTTCGCGGACTTGCCACCGACGGTCGGCGCGTCGGCGGCGCCCACCTCCGCGATCGGTCGGACCCACAGTTCGTGTTCGGTCATCGACGACTCCCCACACTCCCCGCCCGCGTCGACCTTCCGGGCCGGATCGGATACTCGGTCTTCCCATCGTCGCCCCGGCCCGATCGATACCGTAGGGGCAAAGGTCATCATTCCGGGACGGGGACGACCGTGGCCGATCCTCCGCGCACACCTGATCCGCGGGAGCGGAAACGGTTGATCCTGACCGCGATAGCGCGTCCGACGCTCACCGCCTTCGTGCTGGTCAGCGTTTACTTCGTGATTCCGGTCGAGCATGTCCGCAGCACGTCCGAGGTCCTGACCCTCGTCGGTGGTGGCACTGCGGTCCTGATGGTCGGCTGGTGGCAGATCCGCAGGATTCTCGCGTCCGAGTACCCGGCGGTCCAGGCCGTCGAGGCACTCACCACGATCGTGTCCGCCTATCTCGTGGTCTTCGCAACCCTTTATCTCCGCATGTCCGTGGCGCATCCGGACAACTTCACCGAACCACTGTCCCGCGTCGATGCCCTGTACTTCTGTCTGACGGTCTTCTCCACGGTGGGATTCGGGGACATCTCCGCTGTAACCGAGACCGCGCGAGCCGTCGTGTCGGTGCAGATGATCGCAAATCTGATCTTCCTGGCTCTCGGGATCCGATTGCTCACGGCCGCCGTGCAGTGGCGTCGTCGCAATCGCGGGGACGAGGAGTGACCGATCACGGGATCGACCTACGCGATTCGGCGTCCGGGTATTCCCCAACCGCCGCGCGGGGTGATCCTTGAAAGGATTCGACGTCCACTGGCAGATGTCCGAGGTCCGAGATGCTGAATGGGGAACCGTCGTCGACAGCGTCATGTGGACCGCGAAAGCGCCTCGGAGTTCGCAAATCGGACAACAATTCTCACTTCGGTGGGAAATCGGGCGTCCGGACTTGGCGATATGGCCCGGTGTCGCGTATTAGTTGTGTCGCGTCATAAATCTGTGATGGGGGTCATGGTTTGACGCACATGTCGACGGGGCAGCGGGGGCCTCGTCGCGAACTGCCCGGGGTACCGGGCGGAGGAAACGTGCTGATGCGTCCACCCATGTCGCCCGCCGATTCGATGTTCCTTCTCGGGGAGTCCCGTGATCATCCGATGCATGTGGGCGGACTGATCCTTCTGAGTCCCCAGGACGGTACGAGCGCCGCGGATCTCGGGGCACTGTTCACCGCCGCCACACAGAACGGTGAGGTCGCCCCGCTGTGGCGTAAGCGCGCGGTCCGCTCCCTGGGCACCTTCGGCCAGTGGGCGTGGGAAGAGGACTCGGAATTGGACCTGAGCTACCACGTACGACGCAACGCGTTGCCGCAGCCCGGCGGGCTCGACGAACTGTGGGATCTCGTCTCCCGGCTGCACAGCACGCTGCTCGACCGGAGCCGGCCGTTGTGGCAGATGCATGTCATCGACGGTCTCGCGGACGGCCGGCTCGCCGTTTACACGAAGATCCACCATGCCCTCGCCGACGGCGTGGGCGCGATGAAGTTGCTGCGCCGCGCCCTGAGTCCGGACTCCGAGCAGACCGACATGCCGGCACCGTGGTCGCTCTTCGACGCGCCGAGCCGCTCCCACTCGTCCGGGACCGCGCCAGATCTTCCCGAAGCCGCGATGCAGGCGGTGCGGACGGCGACGTCCGAGGTCACCGGTTTCGTGCCCGCGCTGGCCGGCACCGTGAACAGGGCGCTGCGCGGCGGTGGCGGATCGCTGTCGCTCGCCGCGCCGAACACCATGATCAACGTGCCGATCTCGGGGACGCGCCGGTTTGCCGCGCGCTCGTGGACGCTGACCCGCCTGCGTGCTGTGTCGAGAGCGGCCGACGCGACCGTCAACGATGTCGTGCTGGCCATGTCGTCGGGAGCACTGCGCGCCTTCCTGAGCGAGCAGGGGGCGTTGCCCGACAAGTCGCTCGTGGCCATGGTCCCGATGTGCCTGCGACCCGACAAAGATTGCGCCGGAAACGAACTCGGTGTCCTGATGGCTGATATGGGTACGGATCTCGCCGATCCGGCCGACCGGCTGGCCCGGGTGTCGGCATCGACGACGCAGGGCAAGGTCTCCATGCAGGGGATGTCCTCCCTGTCCCGGTTGGCGGCCAGTGCACTCGGCGTCGCGCCTCTGGCGGTGGGGATCCTCACCCGCAATCGTGCACTCCCGCGACCGCCCTTCAACGTCATCGTCTCGAACGTGCCGGGAGCTCCGGATCCGTTGTACTGGAACGGCGCTCGCGTGGATGCGGTGTATCCACTGTCCGTGCCGGTCGACGGTCAGGCACTGAACATCACGTGCACGAGCACCGACGACGCGATCGCTTTCGGCCTGACCTCGTGCAGTCGCAGCCTGCCGCAGCTGCAGCCCCTGCTCGACCACTTCGATACCGCCCTCGGAGAGCTGGAGGACGCGTTCGACATCGTGCCGGTCGCCGACGAGACATCCGTCCGTGCGGGCTGACACCACGGAATAACGGCAGCACGCCGGTGCCCGAGTCGGACATCTGCCCCAGGAATCGCCGTTCCCGTGGGAGAAGGCGCTCTGCCGGAGCACTATCGACCGATAGCGGTGTATCGCCGGGACGCACCGACGCCCCGCACCGGAACTCGTGTCCCACTCCTCGCGGAGAGTAGGTCCGAATGCAGCAACTGACGCCGTTCTACGAGAAGGTCCAGACCCACTACGACCTGTCCGACGACTTCTTCGAACTGTTCCTCGACCCCACGCGCACGTACAGTTGCGCCTACTTCGAATGCGACAACATGAACCTCGAGGAAGCTCAGATCGCGAAAGTCGATCTTGCTCTCCGTAAGTGCGATCTCCGGCCCGGGATGACGCTGCTGGATATCGGTTGCGGTTGGGGCTCGACGATGATGCGGGCGGCGGAGCGATACGACGTGCACGTCATCGGTCTGACGTTGAGCCGCAACCAGTACGAACACGTGTCCGGTCTGCTCTCGGGCATGGCCTCCGGAGGCCGTACCGCGGAAGTGCGTCTACAAGGCTGGGAGGAGTTCGACGAGCCGGTGGACCGCATCGTCAGCATCGGAGCGTTCGAGCATTTCCGCCGACAGCGGTACGACACCTTCTTCGACCGCGCCTCTCGCATCCTGCCCGGCGACGGCAGGATGCTGCTGCACACCATCGTGGGCCATTCCCGCGCCCAGTTCGAGGCGATGAAGGTGCCGGTCACCCGCGAGGACGTACTGTTCCTGCGGTTCATCATGAGGGAAATCTTCCCCGGAGGACAGCTCCCCGACCGGGATCTGGTCATCACCGGCGCACAATGCAACAGCTTCTGGGTGCAGAACATCGAGTCTCTGCAACCTCATTATGCTCGCACGCTCGACCTGTGGGCGCGAGCCCTCGCGGCGCGGCGCAACGACGCGGTGCGGATGGCCTCCGAGGAGGTCTACCAGCGATACACAGGTACCTCACCGGGTGCGCCGCGAATTTCCGACGTCGCCTCATCGACGTCCAGCAGTTCACCCTCGTGAAGCAGCAGCACCGCTGAGGCTCGGTCCCGAGGGACCGGCGGCACAACGAAACCGGTGAGCCTGCACGCCGATCCGCTGCCCGGGTGGACAACGGATCAGCGAGGGGCAGATCAGTGCGAGCCGCGGCGCTTCTGCTGCAGCTTGGCGAGCATCTCCTTGGCCTTGCGCTGATTCTCGGGCTTGGCCGCTTCGCGTCGGGCGACCTGGATCGCCTTGACCACGGCGGCGCTCTTCATAGCTTTGCCGAACATTCCCATCGAGCACTCCTCCGCAGTGGCGTCACAACCTGTACCTCCACGATACGGATCCGCGGAAGGAACCACCCGTGCGCGTGATTCAGTTCGCCGCGTCGGCGATGCGACTGTTCGGCAGCTTCCAGTCCGGCCGCGGGAAGTGGCAGGTGTACCCGTTCGGGTAGTGCTGGAGATAGTCCTGGTGCTCGGGTTCGGCCTCCCAGAAGGTGCTCGCGGGAGTCACCTCGGTGACCACCGTGCCGGGCCACAGACCCGACGCCTCGACGTCGGCGATGGTGTCCACCGCGACCTGCTTCTGCTCGTCGTCGAGGTAGAAGATCGCAGAACGGTAGGACGCCCCGACGTCGTTGCCCTGCCGGTTCAGGGTGGTCGGATCGTGGATCTGGAAGAAGAACTCGAGCAGCGCCCGGTAGTCGGTCCGTGCGGGGTCGTAGACGATCTCGACGGACTCCGCGTGCCCCGGATGGTTGCGGTAGGTAGGGTGATCGTTCTGCCCACCGGTGTAGCCGACCCGCGTCGACACCACCCCGGGCTGTCTCCGGATCAGCTCCTCCATACCCCAGAAGCATCCGCCTGCCAGAATCGCGTTCCGTGTATCGGTCATTACGCCTCCTCGGGAGGTGGAACCGATACGACGGTCGCGACATTCCCTGCCCGCGCCCGCTCGTGGTCAGAGCACGAACACCGCCGCCCGTTCGGCGAGGTCGAGGACGGGTTGCGGCAGGATGCCGAGCAGCACCGTCGCCACCGCCGCGAACGCGATCGCCGCGCTCGTCGCCACGGTCGAGGTCGCGAGCCGCGGGGCGTCGTCGGTCGGGTCGGTGAAGAACATCAGCACGATCACCCGCACGTAGAAGTAGGCGGCGACCGCACTGACCAGCACACCGACGATCACGAGCGGAGCCGCACCGCCCTCGATCGCCGCACCGAAGACCGCGAACTTCGCGATGAACCCGCTGGTGAGCGGAATGCCCGCCAGCGACAGCAGGAACAGCGCGAACGCCCCGCCGAGCAGCGGGGAGCGCCGCCCGACACCGGCCCACCGCGACAACTCCCATGCCTCGCCGTCCGGGTCGCGGACGAGCGTCACCACGGCGAACACCCCGACCGTCCCGATGCCGTAGACGAGCAGGTAGAACAGCGTCGACGACACCCCGGACACGGTTCCGGCGACGACACCGGTGAGCACGAATCCGGTGTGGCTGATCGCCGAGTACGCGAGCATGCGCTTGATGTCGTTCTGTGTCACCGCCAGGACCGCGCCGACGACCATCGTCGCGATCGCGACGGCCCACAGGATCGGACGCCACTGGTCGGCGGCGCCGGGAACCGCGACATAGAGCACACGCAGCAGCGCACCGAACGCGGCGATCTTCGTCGCGGCGGCCATGAACGCCGTGACGGGGGTCGGTGCCCCCTGGTAGACGTCCGGTGTCCACGAATGGAACGGCACCGCCCCGATCTTGAAGAGCAACCCGACGGCCAGCAGACCCACCCCGACGAGCGCGGTGGTCTCGTTGCCCGCACCGGCGTCGATCGCCAGGGCGATCCCGCCGAGGTGGACGGTCCCGGCGTAGCCGTAGAGCATCGCCACCCCGTACAGGAAGAACGCCGACGAGAACGCGCCCAGCAGGAAGTACTTCAGTGCTGCTTCCTGGGAGAGCAACCGCCGGCGCCGCGCCAGACCGCACAGCAGGTACAGCGGCAGCGACAGCACCTCGAGCGCGACGAACATCGTCAGCAGGTCGTTCGAGGCCGGGAACACGAGCATCCCGCCCACCGCGAACAGCAGGAGCGGGAAGACCTCGGTCCGTGCGCCGCCCGCCGCGAGCGCCTGCCGTTCGGCCGCGGTACCCGGAATCGCCGACGCCTGGGGCGCGAATGCGTCGAGATGCGCACCGGCCGCGGCGCGGGAAACCGATTGCGCGCGAACCTGTTCGATACTCCGTTCCGCGACGAGCGCAACCGACAGCACCGCCACGATCAGGACCGATCCCTGCAGGAACAGCGCCGGTCCGTCGATCACGACCGCCCCCGACAGGGTGGTCGCACCGGTTCCCGCGAGCATCACCACGGCGACGAACGCCGCCACGAGCGCACCCGTCGTCAGGAGCACGTGGGCGAGGTAGCGTGCCGAGGCCGGCGCGAACGACTCGATCAGCACACCGACGACGGCGGCGGCGAAGACGATGAGGATCGGTGCGATCAGTCCGTAGTCGATCGCCGGGGCGGGAATTGATGCGGCTAGAACGACGATGCCCTCGGAGGGGTTCATTCGGCTTCACCTTCCTCGGAACCGTGCGCGGGAACACCGCTCTCGGCGACGGGTCGCTCGGCGGGCACCACCGGTTCGGGCCGGGAGATGTCGATCGAGACGAGCGTGTCGTCGACCGCCGGGGTGATGACATCGAGCGCGGGTTTCGGATAGATCCCCAGAACGAGCAGCAACGCGATCAGCGGCGCGACCACCGCGACCTCACGAGGCACGAGATCGGAGAGCCTGCGGGCGTGTTCGGCACCGCCGTTCCCGTCGTCACCGTCGTCCCCACCGGGCAGGCGCACGGGTCCGCCCATCATGCGCTGGTAGAGCCACAGCACGTAGAGCGCGGACAGCACGAGCGCGAGTGTCGCGATCACCGCAGCCACCTGGTAGCGCGGATAGGTGCCGACGAAGACGAGGAACTCGCTGACGAACGGCGCGAGCCCGGGCAGGGACAGGGTCGCCAGTCCGGCGACGAGGAAGGTTCCGGCGAGGACCGGAGCGACCTTCTGCACCCCGCCATAGGCGGCGATGGTGCGGTCTCCGCGCCGCGAGACGAGGAAACCGGCAATGAGGAACAGTGCGGCCGTGGAGATCCCGTGGTTGACCATGTACAGCGTCGAGCCGGCCTGCCCCTGCGAGGTCAGCGCGAAGATGCCGAGGACGATGAACCCGAAGTGCGAGATGGAGGTGTAGGCGATCAGGCGCATCACGTCGGTCTGACCGATCGCGAGCACCGCGCCGTAGACGATGCCGATGACGGCGAGAGTCACCACGACCGGCGCGAAGGTCACCGAGGCGTCGGGGAAGAGCTGCAGGCAGTAGCGCAGCATGCCGAAGGTGCCGACTTTGTCGACCACTGCCATCATGAGCACCGCCGCGACCGGCGTGGTCCGCACCGCCGCGTCGGGTAGCCACCCGTGCAGCGGCCACAGTGGAGCCTTCACCGCGAAGGCGACGAGGAAACCGAAACACAGTGCGGCGAGCACGGCGGGGGTTGCGTCGAGATCACCGGCGACGGCGGCGGCGGTGACGGTCCGGACGTCGAAGGTGCCCACTCCCGCGGTCTCCCCCAGCCCGGATCGGGCGGTGACCACGTACAGGCCGATCAACGCGGCGAGCATCACCAGTCCGCCGAGCAGGTTGTACAGCAGGAACTTCACGGCGGCTCGTGCCCGGTCGGCACGCGGTGTCCCCGGCGACCCGAACCCGCCTATGAGGAAGTACATCGGGACGAGCATCGCCTCGAAGAAGACGTAGAACAGCAGGATGTCGAGGGCGGTGAACGACACGAGCACCATCGACTCGACGAGCAGGATCAGCGCCACATAGGTGTGCGCGGAGCGTGGGCGGGCCGCGCCGGCCTCCTCGTCGGCGGCGCGGTGATCGTGCCATCCGGCGGCCAGGAGCAACGGCACGAGCGCGGCGGTCAACAGGACCAGCACCAGGGCGATGCCGTCGACGCCGAGCCGGTAGCCGGCGCCGAACGAGGGGATCCAGTCGTGCGATTCGACGAACTGGAAACGCTCTCCCGCGCGGTCGAATCCGACGGCGACGATCACCGCGACCACCAGAACGGCGATCGACACCACCAGGGCGATCGACCGGGCGGCGGAACCGAGGCGTGCGGGCAGGGCCGCGATCACGGCGGCGCCGAGCAGCGGGAGCACCCACAGGATCGTCAACCAGGGAACGGTGGTCACCAGTACACCCCCATCACAGCGTCACCAGGACGAGCGCGCCGACCACGACGGTCGCGCCGGCGAACATGTACAACGCGTACGAACGGACGAAGCCGGTCTGCAGCCGGCGCAGTCCGCGCGAGAGCGCACCGATCCCGGTGGCGGCACCGGTGACCGAGCCGTCGATGCCGGTGGACTCCACGCCGTCCAGGGCGCGCACCAGACCCTGACCGGGACGCATGAACACCGCTTCGTTCACGGCGTCGCCGTAGAGGTCGCGACGCGCGGCGACGGTCAGCGCCGACACCGCTTCGGGTGCCGTCGCCGGGACCGGTGCGCGCACGTACTGCCGGTAGGCGACGGCGACACCGGCGAGCACGACCGCCAGCGTGACGGTGGTGACGAGCCAGACGGGCAGACCACCTTCGTGATGGTCGTAGCCGACGACGGGTTCGAGCCAGTGCTGCAACGCGCCACCGAACACCAGCAGACCGCCGGCACCGACCGAGCCCACGGCGAGGGCGATCATCGGCCAGGTCATCGAGGCCGGCGACTCGTGCGGGACGGCGTCGGGCGCCCATCGCCGGTCGCCGAAGAAGGTCAGGATCATCACGCGGGTCATGTAGAAGGCGGTCAGCCCCGCACCGAGCAGCGCGACGACACCGAGCACGATGCCTTCGACACCGCCGGCGGCGAAGCCCACCTCGATGATCTTGTCCTTGGAGAAGAAGCCGGCGAACGGCGGGATCCCGATGATCGCGAGGTACCCCAGCCCGAAGGTGGCGAAGGTGATCGGCATGACCGCGCGCAGTCCGCCGTAGCGGCGCATGTCGGTCTCGTCGTTCATCGCGTGCATCACCGAGCCGGCGCCGAGAAACAGTCCGGCCTTGAAGAAGCCGTGGGTGAGCAGGTGCAGGATCGCGAAGGCGTACCCGGCGGGACCGAGTCCGGCGGCGAGCACCATGTAGCCGATCTGGCTCATCGTCGACGCCGCGAGCGCCTTCTTGATGTCGTCCTTGGCGCAGCCGATGATCGCGCCGAAGAGCAAGGTCGCGGCACCGACGATCACCACCGCGAGTCGTGCGGCCGGTGCGGCGTCGAAGATCGCGTTCGCGCGGACCACGAGGTAGACACCGGCGGTGACCATGGTGGCGGCGTGGATGAGTGCGGAGACCGGGGTGGGGCCTTCCATGGCGTCGCCGAGCCACGACTGCAGTGGCAGCTGGGCGGATTTCGCGCACGCGGCCAGGAGCAGACACAGGCCGATCGCCGTCACCGTGCCTTCGGTCGCGGCGGGGACCGAGGCGAAGACCGTGTCGTAGTCGAGGCTGCCGAAGGTCGCGAACATGATCATGAGGGCGACGAGCAGCCCCATGTCGCCGACGCGGTTGACGACGAACGCCTTCTTCGCGGCGGTCGCGGCGGTGGGCTTGTACTGCCAGAAGCCGATGAGCAGGTACGAGGCGAGACCGACGCCCTCCCACCCGAGGTACAGGACGAGAAAGTTGTCGGCGAGGACGAGCACCAGCATCGCCGCGAGGAACAGGTTCAGATAGGCGAAGAACTTCCGGCGCTCCGGATCGTGCGCCATGTAGCCGATCGAATAGAGGTGGATCAGCGAGCCCACGCCGGTGATGAGCAGTACGAAGCAGATCGACAGTGCGTCGAGCCGGAGTCCGAGATCGACCTGCAGTTCTCCGACCGGAACCCAGGCGAACACGGTCTGCTGCGCGAGCCTCTCACTCGCGTCGAGTCCGAGCAGTCCGGCGAACATGACGGCGCCGACGACGAACGAGGCGATCGCCGTGGCGCATCCGAGCAGATGTCCCCAGCGGTCGCTGCGCCGCCCGAGGAGCAGCAGAACGAACGCGCCGGCCAGGGGCAGTGCCGGTATCGTCCACAGCGCCGAGTTCAGGAACGAAGTCATGCCGCGTGTCCTCTCGGTTCGTCGTGGGCTCTCACACTCACCGTCCTCGTGGGGTCGTCAGTACTTGAGCAGGTCGGCGTTGTCGACGGAGGCGGATCGCCTCGTCCGGAAGATCGTCACGATGATCGCGAGGCCGACGACGACCTCGGCGGCCGCGACGACCATCGTGAAGAAGGCGAACACCTGTCCGTGGAGGTTGCCGTGCATCCGCGCGAAGGTGACGAAGGCCAGGTTCGCGGCGTTGAGCATCAACTCGACGCACATGAACACGACGATCGCGTTGCGGCGCAGGAGAACTCCCACTGCGCCGATGGTGAACAGCAGCGCCGACAGGTAGAGGTAGTTCTCGGGGTTCATCGCCGATCCTTCCTCGCGTCGTCGCCGGGTTCACGCAGGCCGAGTTCGGTGTGGTCCCAGTCGCGCCCGATGCGGCCGAGCAGCTCACCGACCGACAGTTCGGAGAACGATCCGTCCGGGAGCAGGGCCGGGACGTCGGCGGCGTTGTGGCGGGCATAGACACCCGCGGCCGGCAGCGGTGTGACGCGCTCCCCTTCGCGGAACCGGCGTGCGGCGAGTTCGCGTTGGGTCTGCCTCGGCTGCAGACGTTCCCGGTGGGCGAGCACCATCGCACCGACGGTGGCGGTGATGAGCAGCGCTCCGGTGAGTTCGAACGCCCAGACGTAGTCGATGAACAGCAGCACCGCCAGGCCCTCGACGTTGCCGCCGGCGTTGGCCGCGTCGAGTCCCGCGAAGCCGGAGACCGCGGTGTTCCCGATGCCACCGATGAGCATCGCCGCGAAGCCGACCGCCACGACGATCGCGAGAACGCGCTGTCCCTTGATGGTTTCGACGAGGGAGTCGGCGGAGTCGATACCGACGAGCATGAGCACGAACAGGAACAGCATCATCACGGCGCCGGTGTAGACGACGATCTGCACCACACCGAGGAACAACGCATCCTGCGCGATGTAGAAGACGGCGAGCACGATCATCGTCATGGCGAGGAACAGCGCCGAGTACACGGCCTTCGGGGCGACGACGACACCGAGCGCCCCGAGTACCGCGACGGCACCGAGGATCCAGAACTGCACGGCCTCCCCGGTGGAGGTCGTGGTGAGTTCGGCGGCGAGCAGCGCGGTGGTCACCGGTGTTCCTCCCCGTCGGCGGCGGACGCATGTTCCGGGACGGGGATCGTGCCCCGGTAGTAGTCCTCGTCGGTGGCGCCGGGTGCCATGGGATGCGGGGGTGGCTGCATCCCGGGTTCGAGCGGCGCGAGCAGGCGGTCCTTCTCGTAGATCATGTCGGTTCGGTTGTCGGCGGCCATCTCGTACTCGTTCGTCATCGTCAGCGCGCGGGTCGGGCACGCCTCGATGCACAATCCGCAGCCGATGCACCGCAGGTAGTTGATCTGGTAGACGCGCCCGTACCGTTCGCCGGGCGAGTACCGCTCCTCGTCGGTGTTGTCGGCACCCTCGACGTGGATGGCGTCGGCGGGGCAGGCCCACGCGCACAGTTCGCAGCCGATGCACTTCTCGAGTCCGTCCGGATACCGGTTGAGCTGGTGGCGTCCGTGATAGCGGGGGGCGGTGGGTCTCTTCTGTTCCGGATACTGCTCGGTGTTGGGCTTCTTGAACATCGTCGTGAGCGTCACACCGAAACCGGCGAGCGGGCCGCGGAATTCGACCATCACGATCCTCCTGGGAGACGACCCGCCGGGGCGGGCGGACTCGATCGGGTGCTCGACCGAGCAGGTAGTGGCGGCACGGGGAAACCTCCGGCCATGGCGTCGAACTCCTCGTCGACGCCGGCGGGTGGTTCCGTCGCCTGTGCGATGCGCCGGCTCCGCCGCCCCTGCAGGGTGAGGTAGGCGAACAGCAGGGCGGTGGACAGCACCCCGGCGACGATGAGGCTCGCGGTGCCGGGCAGGACGTCGTCGGTGTCGAGGATGCGCAGCGCGGCCACGATCATCACCCACACCACCGAGACGGGGATGAGCAGTTTCCAGCCCAGGGCCATGAACTGGTCGTAGCGCAGTCGCGGCAGGGTGCTGCGCAGCCACACGAAGACGAACAGCACGACCCACACCTTGATCACGAACCACAGCAGCGGCCACCAGCCCGAGTTCGCGCCGCTCCACAGTGTCAGCGGCCACGGCGCGTGCCAGCCACCGAGGAACAGGGTGGTCGCGAGCGCGGAGACGGTGACCATGTTGACGTACTCCGCGAGCATGAACATCGCGAACCGCAGCGACGAGTACTCCGTGTGGAAACCGCCCACGAGTTCGCCCTCGGCCTCGGGCAGGTCGAAGGGGGCGCGGTTGGTCTCCCCCACCATCGACACCGAGTACACCAGGAAGGACGGCAGCAGCAGCACGACGAACCACAGGTCGTTCTGCGCGGCGACGATGCCCGAGGTCGACATCGTGCCCGCCTGCAGGAAGATCGCGGCGAACGCGAGTCCCATCGCAATCTCGTAGGAGATGACCTGCGCGGTCGAGCGGAGACCACCGAGCAGCGGATAGGTCGAACCCGAGGCCCAACCGGCGAGCACGATCCCGTAGACGCCGACGGAGGTGATCGCCAGGACGTAGAGCACCGCGACGGGAAGATCGGTCAGCTGCAGCGGCGTCCGGTTCCCGAGGATCGACACCTCGGGCCCGAAGGGAATGACCGCGAACGCCATGAACGCCGGGGCCGTCGCGATGATCGGGGCGAGCATGTAGATCGGCTTGTCCACCCCGGTAGGGATGATGCCTTCCTTGAGCGCGAGTTTCAGACCGTCGGCGACGGTCTGGAACAGTCCCTTCGGCCCCACCCGGTCGGGTCCGACCCGCATCTGCATCCAGGCCATGATCTTGCGTTCGGCGAGGATCATCACGAGGGTCGTCAGGACGAGGAACGCGAAGATCGCCACGGCCTTGACGACGACGAGCCACCAGGGGTCGATGCCGAACATCGACAGGTCCACGGGCTGGGCGGTGACGCTCATCGCGGATCCTCCTCGTCCGATCCGGAGCCCGTCGTGGCGGTGGCCCGGATCCGCACCACGTCACCGGCGGTGACACCGAGATCGGCGTGCACCATCGATCCTGGTGAGGCGGTGGGCAGCCAGACGACACGGTCGGGCAGGTCGTCGACCACCAGCGGCAGCGTGATCGAGCCGCGCTCGGTGGAGACGGTGATCGAATGATGGTCGGCGGCGCCGATCTCCGCGGCTGTCGCGGCCGACAGACGGGCGACGGGTTCGTGCGCCGTTCCGGCGAGGTGCGGTTCGTCGTCCTGCAACCGGCCCGCGTCGAGGAGCATCCGCCAGGTGGCGAGGACCGCTTCCCCGAGAACGGGACGTCGCGGGGGTCGCGGGGACACTCCCGGCGATTCGGGAACGGTGCCCGTCCATCGTCCGAGCTCCGCGAGTTCGTGGCGGAGGGTCTCGACGTCGTGGGGGCCGGGATCGTCGAGGCCTCCATCGAGGTCCATCGCGTCGGTGATCGCCGCGAGCACCCGGTGGTCGGGCAGTGCTCCGGTGTCGCGGAGGGCGATCGGGAAGGCACGTTCGCGTCCCTCCCAGTCGAGGAAGCTCCCGGCCTTCTCGACCACCGGCGCGACGGGGAAGACGACGTGGGCGCGGTCGGTCACCGCGCTGCGTCGCACTTCCAGACTCACGACGAAGCCGGCACCGTCGAGACCCGCGAGTGCGGCATCGGGGTCGGGCAGGTCGGCGGGGTCGACGCCGGCGACCACGAGCGCAGCCACATCACCTTCGGCGGCCGCGGCGAGGATGGCGTCGGTGTCGCGGCCCGGCTCCGACGGCAGGGTGTCGGCCGGTAGACCCCACGCCGACTCGATGTCGCGCCGGGCCTGCGGGTCGCCGATCGGGCGACCGCCGGGGAGAAGTGTCGGGAAGGCGCCGGCTTCGAGTGCTCCGCGATCACCGGCGCGGCGCGGGATCCACGCGAGGCGGGCTCCGGTCTCGTCGGCGAGGGCCGCAGCGGCGGACAGCGTGCCGGGCGATGCTGCGGCCCGCTCCCCCACCAGCACGATCGCACCGGGAGTCCCGAGCGCCGCCGCGGCATCGGCGGATGCGCCGGTGCGGATCGCGTCGAGCGCGCGTGCCTCGTCGCCCGGGACGCACTGTTCGACCCGGCCCGACAGCTTGTGGACACCGCGCGAGGCGAACGGTGCGATCGTGAAGACCTGCAGCCTGTTCCGCCGGACCGCCTTGCGCAGCCGCAGGAAGACGATCGGCGACTCCTCCTCCGGCTCGAATCCGACGAGGAGCACCGCCGGCGCGCGGTCGAGGTCGCGGTAGGTGACGTCGAGGCGCCGCCCGGCGACCCGCGAGGCGAGGAAGTCCGTCTCCTCCCCCGACAGGGCTCGACTGCGGAAGTCGATGTCGTTGGTGCCGAGCGCCGTTCGCGCGAACTTCGCGTACGCGTAGGCGTCCTCGACGGTGAGCCGGCCACCGGTGAGCACCCCGGCCCTACCGCGCGCCGCCGCGAGCCCGCGGGCGGCGACGCCGAGCGCCTCGATCCACGAGGCGGGGACGAGCGCTCCGGTATCGTCGCGGACGAGCGGTGTCGTGAGGCAATCGTCGGCGGTGGCGTAGGTGAACGCCCAGCGTCCCTTGTCGCAGTTCCATTCCTCGTTGACCACGGGGTCGTCCCCGGCGAGTCGGCGCAGCACGGCACCGTGACGATGGTCGGTGCGCTGGGCGCAGCCGCTCGCGCAGTGTTCGCACACACTCGGCGTGGAGACCAGATCGAACGGGCGGGCGCGAAACCGGTAGGCGGCGCCGGTGAGCGCGCCGACCGGACAGATCTGGACAGTGTTGCCGGAGAAGTACGACTCGAACGGCTCCTCGGTGTAGATACCGACCTGCTGCAGCGCCCCGCGGTCGAGCATGTCGACGAACCGGTCGCCCGCGACCTGATCGGCGAAGCGGGTGCACCGCGCGCACAGCACGCACCGTTCGCGGTCGAGGAGCACCTGCGAGGAGATCGCGATGGGTTTCGGGTAGGTGCGTTTGGTGTCCTCGAAGCGGGACTCGGCGCGTCCGTTGGACATCGCCTGGTTCTGCAGCGGGCACTCGCCGCCCTTGTCGCATACCGGACAGTCGAGCGGATGGTTGATGAGAAGCAGTTCCATCACGCCGCGCTGGGCCTTGTCGGCCACCGGTGAGGTGAACTGGGTGCGCACGACCATCCCGTCGGTGACCACGGAGGTGCACGAGGCGAGCGGTTTGCGCTGGCCCTCGACCTCGACGAGGCACTGGCGGCACGCACCGACCGGTTCGAGCAGCGGGTGGTCGCAGAACCGCGGGATCTGGACCCCGATCAGTTCGGCGGCGCGGATCACGAGAGTGCCCTTGGGCACGGCGATCTCGGTGTCGTCGATGGTGACGTTCACGAGGTCGGTGGTCTCGGACTTCTCCGCACCGGCACCGGACACTGCGGTCATCGCTCGCCTCCTTCCGCGGGGGCGTCGGCGGCGAGCGTCGACAGGTGCGGGTCGAACGGGCAGCCGCCGTGCTCGAAGTGGGCGACGTATTCGTCGCGGAAGTACTTCAGCGACGACGTGATCGGGCTGGTCGCGCCGTCCCCGAGCGCGCAGAACGCCCGGCCGAGGATGTTGTCGGAGATGTCGAGCAGCTTCTCCAGGTCGGCTTCGGCGCCCCGGCCGTGTTCGAGCCGCTCGAGGATCTGCACGAGCCACCAGGTGCCCTCGCGGCAGGGGGTGCACTTGCCGCACGATTCGTGCGCGTAGAACTCGGTCCAGCGCAGCACCGTGCGGACGACGCAGGTGGTCTCGTCGAAGATCTGCAGGGCCCGGGTCCCGAGCATCGACCCGGCGGCGGCGACGTTCTCGTAGTCCAGGGGGACGTCGAGGTGTTCGTCGGTGAAGATCGGGGTCGACGAACCGCCGGGTGTCCAGAACTTGAGCCGGTGGCCGGCGCGCACACCTCCGGCGTAGCCGAGCAGCTCGCGCAGGGTGATGCCGAGCGGGGCCTCGTACTGGCCGGGGGTGGTGACGTGCCCGGACAGCGAGAACATCGCGAATCCCGGTGATTTCTCGGTGCCCATCGAGCGGTACCAGTCCACACCGTTGCGGATGACGAGCGGGACGTTCGCGATGGATTCGACGTTGTTGACGACGGTCGGGCATGCGTACAGGCCGGCGACGGCGGGAAAGGGCGGGCGCAGGCGTGGTTGGCCGCGGCGGCCCTCGAGGGAGTCGAGCAGCGCCGTCTCCTCACCGCAGATGTATGCGCCCGCACCGGCGTGGACGACGAGTTCGAGGTCGTATCCGGAGCCGAGGATGTCGCGTCCGAGATAACCGGCCTCGTAGGCCTCGGCGACCGCCGCGTGCAGGCGCCGCAGCACCGGGACGGCTTCGCCGCGGAGATAGACGAACGCGTGCCGGGCGCGGATCGCGTAGGCGGCGATGATCACGCCTTCGACGAGGGCATGCGGGGTGGCCAGCATGAACGGGATGTCCTTGCAGGTGCCCGGTTCGGATTCGTCGGCGTTGACGACGAGATAGTGCGGCTTGTCGTCGCCCTGCGGGATGAACGACCACTTGGTGCCCGTGGAGAATCCGGCGCCGCCGCGACCGCGGATCCCGGAATCCTTGACTGCGGCGATGACCGCATCCGGGTCCATGCCGAGCGCGATGGGCAGGGCTTCGTATCCACCGTGCCGCCGGTAGGCGTCGAGGGTCCACGCCTGTTCCTCGGCCCAATAACGGGTGAGTACGGGGGTCAGACCTGTCGGTGATTTCCCGACGGCGACGACGGCCTCGTCATTCTCCGGCGGTTCGGGTGCCCGCATGTCGTGCTTGCGGGCGACCTCGAGCCCGGCGAGGGAGGCCGGCCCGGCGGTACCGGCGGCCTCGAGCGCACCGGGCCGGTCGTCGGGGATCCCCGCGAGCAGGCGTGCGGTGTCGCGGAAGCTGCGCAGCGGGGCGCCGCGCGTCGGTGCGGGGGTGCCGCCGGCGAGCAGGTCGTCGACGAGTTCGATCGCGGAGTCGATAGTGCGGTTGTCGAACAGTTCCCAGTCGACGGTCATCACCGGGGCGTAGTCGCACGCCGCGTTGCATTCGATGTGCTCGAGGGTGATCGCGCCGTCGGCGGTGGTCTCGTCGTGTCCGATGCCGAGCCGGGTGCACAGCGCGGAGAAGATCTCGTCGCCGCCCATCGTCGCGCACAACGCGTTCGTGCACACTCCGACGTGGTGGCGGCCGGTCGGCGAGCGGCGGTACATGGTGTAGAAGGTGGAGACGGCGGCGACCTCGGCGCCGGTGAGTCCGAGCCGCCGGGCGCAGAACTCGATGCCGGCCGGCGTGATGTAACCGTCCTCCGCCTGCACGAGGTGCAGCAGCGGCAGCAGCGCTGATCGTGGCTGCGGGTAGCGCGCGATGATCCGGTCGGCGTCGGCGTCGAGGCGGGCGCGCGCGTCGTCGGGATAGCGGCGCGGTGCGTCAGGTGGGGTGAGATAGGTGTCCTCGTCGGGTCGCGGCCCGAGCGGCACGAGGACGGGTTCGCGTCCGGCCGGTTCGGTCATCGGCACGGCGGCGGTGGTCTCGCTCGTGGCCGCGGTGCCGGTGGTCTCCGCGCCCGCAGCCCGCACGAATTCGGTGTTCATCGGTCCACTCCCCCCATCACCGGGTCGATGCTGGCGACGGCAGCGATCACGTCGGAGACCATGCCGCCCTCGCACATCGCCGCGACGGCCTGCAGATTCGTGAACGACGGGTCGCGGTAGTGCACGCGGTACGGGCGTGTGCCGCCGTCGCTGACCATGTGGACGCCGAGTTCGCCGCGTGGCGATTCGACGCCGATGTAGACCTGTCCCGCGGGGACACGTATGCCTTCGGTGACGAGCTTGAAGTGGTGGATCAGACCCTCCATCGACTCGCCCATGAT
The DNA here is from genome assembly GCF_000801125.1 of Rhodococcus sp. Chr-9. Classification (NCBI taxonomy): domain Bacteria; kingdom Bacillati; phylum Actinomycetota; class Actinomycetes; order Mycobacteriales; family Nocardiaceae; genus Rhodococcus; species Rhodococcus sp. Chr-9. The sequence continues at coordinate 324,611 of NZ_JTIZ01000076.1, read as the reverse complement.
GTGCCGGATGTGGTCGGGCGAGTTGCCGAGTCCGTCCGGTCCGAGCTGCAGTTCCGACGGCCAGGCGATCTTGCCGTCCTGGACCATCACCGGTCCGGGGCGGAGCCGGTCGAGGCACTGTTCGACGATCTTCAACGATTCGTGCATCTCCCCGATCCGGACGAGATAGCGCGCGTAGCAGTCGGATCCCTCTGCGGTGACGACGTCGAACTCGTAGGTCTCGTAGCCGCAGTAGGATTCGGCGCGGCGCAGGTCGTAGGGCAGTCCGGTGGACCGTAGGATCGGTCCGGTGATCCCGAGGGCCATGCAGCCGGTGAGGTCGAGGCAGCCGATGTCGCGGGTGCGTGAGATGAAGATGGGGTTGTCGGTGAACAGGGCTTCGAGATCGGCGAGCCGGCCGGGTAGGAGGGCGAGCAGGTCGCGGATCATCGGCACGGCTTCGTCGGGCAAGTCCTGGGACAGTCCGCCGGGCCGGATGTAGGAGTGGTTCATCCGCAGTCCGGTGATCGTCTCGAAGACGTCGAGGATCAGTTCGCGTTCGCGGAAACCGAACAGCATCGGGGTGGTCGCGCCGAGTTCCATGCCACCGGTGGCCAGCGCCACCAGGTGCGAGGAGATGCGGTTGAGTTCCATGAGCATCACCCGCACGACCTGCGCGCGTTCGGGGACGAGATCCTCGATGCCGAGCAGCTTCTCGACGCCGAGGCAGTAGGCCGTCTCGTTGTGGAACGGGGCGAGGTAGTCCATGCGAGTGACGAAGGTGACGCCCTGCGTCCAGTTGCGGAATTCGAGGTTTTTCTCGATTCCGGTGTGCAGATAGCCGATTCCACATCGGGCCTCCGTGACGGTCTCGCCGTCGATCTCGAGGATCAGGCGCAACACTCCGTGGGTGGATGGGTGCTGGGGGCCCATGTTGACGACGATGTGGTCCTCGCCGCTGTCGCGTACGGCAGCGGTGATGCCGTCCCAGTCGCGTCCGACGGCGTCGAAGACGGTCTCGGTCGCGGGTTCGCTCGTCACGTGTACGCCCTCCGTTCGTCGGGTGGCGGGATCCGGGCGCCCTTGTATTCCACCGGGATGCCGCCGAGAGGGTAGTCCTTGCGTTGGGGATGTCCGTGCCAGTCGTCGGGCATCTCGATGCGGGTGAGCGCGGGGTGCCCGTCGAAGACGATTCCGAAGAAGTCGTAGGTCTCGCGCTCGTGCCAGTCGTTCGTCGGGTAGGTGCGGTAGAGCGAGGGGACGTACGGGTCGCTGTCGGGGATCGCGACCTCGAGCCGTATCCGGCGGTTGTGGGTGATCGAGACGAGCGGATACACCGCGTGCAGTTCGCGGCCCGTCTCCTGCGGGTAATGCACCCCGCTGACCCCGAGGCACAGCTCGAAGCGGAGGTCCGCATGGTCGCGCAGGGTGCGGGCCACGAGCGGCAGATGTTCGCGGCGGACGAAGACGGTCAGCTGGTGGCGGTGCGCGACGACCTTCTCGACCGCCTGGGCATAGCCGACGCCGGTGTCGCCGGATCGCTCGTCGAGGACGTCCTCGAGCGTGTCGACGAGGTCGTCGAGGTACCCGCCGTAGGGTCGCTCGGTGCTGCCGGGCAGCGTCACCCGGCGCACGAGGCGGCCGTAGCCGCTGGTGTCACCGGATCCACGCACCCCGAACATGCCGCGTCGGACGGCGATCACCTCGTCGGCGCGGTCGTCGTGGTCGGATCCTGTCCGTTCGAGATCGGTCATCGCGGCGGCACCGTCAGTTCGATGAGGGGACGTTGGGCCAGGGCCGCTTCCTCGGCGGCGCGGATCGCCTCGGCCCGGTTCACACCCAGTGGCATCTGCGCGATCTTCTCGTGCAGCATGAGGATGGCGTGCAGGAGCATCTCGGGCCGGGGCGGGCAGCCCGGAAGGTAGATGTCGACGGGGACGACGTGGTCGACCCCCTGAACGATCGCGTAGTTGTTGAACATGCCGCCCGACGAGGCGCACACGCCCATCGCGAGCACCCACTTCGGTTCGACCATCTGGTCGTAGACGCGGCGCAGGGCGGGAGCCATCTTCTGGCTGACTCGGCCGGCGACGATCATGACGTCGGCCTGTCGCGGGGAGGCCCGGAAGGCCTCCATACCGAAGCGGGCGATGTCGTAGCGGCCACCGGCGGTGGCCATCATCTCGATGGCGCAGCACGCGAGCCCGAAGGACGCCGGCCACAAGGAGCCCTTGCGCGCGAAACCGGCCAGGGTCTCGACGGTGCTGAGCAGAAAACCGCTGGGGACCTTCTCCTCGATGCCCATCGCCCGTCACCTTCCCCGGAATCGGACCGGACGCCCGGTCGTTTGTCGTCCGCTCTCGTAACCCCTTCGCTGGCAGGACATCCCGTCGTACACGCGGGTCGTCAGTCCCATGTCAGGCCTCCTCGTTTCCACTCGTAGGCGTAGGCGACGAAGACGTTGAACATGAACAGCGCCATCGCCGCCAGACCGAAGACGCCGAGCGCGTCGAAATGGACCGCCCACGGGTACAGGAAGACGATCTCGATGTCGAAGATGATGAACAGCATCGCGGTGAGGTAGTACTTCACCGGGAAGCGGCCACCTCCCACCGGCTGGGGTGTGGGGTCGATGCCGCACTCGTACGCATCGAGCTTGGCGCGGTTGTATCGGCTCGGGCCCGCGAGGCTCGCCACCGCGACGGAGAAGACCGCGAAGGCAAGCGCGATGCCACCGAGTACCAGGATCGGTACGTAAGCGTTCATGCGACCTCCGGTTGCTTGCGCGAATCCGGCCGCGGGTCTGCTCGTCGCCCGCGAACCCACCCCCGCCGTGCACCGGGCGGTTCCGTCCCGGCCCAGGGTTGTGAGTCACGGCACACACTAGTGCTGTTCGCGTCGGACTTGTCGCGATTTCACGCCCTCGATTCGGGGCGGCGTGTCGGGCTGCTCGACAACGGGAAGGAGGGTAGATTTTCCGGCCCCACATACGAGTTCGCGGCCGGGCGGTCGCGCGTCGGAAGGGTCAGGAGGGGCGGGAGCGAGGGGTGAGCAGCGCGAGGACCTGCCGGCCGAGCCGAATCGGGTCGACGGGATGACGCAGCGCCACCTCGGCGCCCGACCAGCGGGCGAGCCATTCGTCGTCGGCCCGGGCGATCAACACGATGATCGGCGGGCACGAGTCGAGTTCGTCCTCGAGTTGCTTCGCGAGGCCCATGCCGCCCGCGGGGGCGGCCTCACCGTCGAGCACGGCGAGGGCGATGTCGCCGGCGTGCATGCGTTCGACGACGACCGGCGGTGTCGCGACCTCGACGTAGTCGAGTGGAGGCAGATCCGGGTGCAGCCGGGCACCGAGGGCATCACGAACCTGTTGCCGCACGGTCGCATCGTCGCTGTAGACGAGGATGCGCAGCGAGTCGGTCACGGGCAAGATGCTAACCGAGCACACCCGCCCGTCCGGGGAACCCGCGTGTCGCGGCGGCGCCGCGACGTCGGCGGGCCGGGACGAGCTCAGGATTCGCTACCGAGCGGATGCCACCGCTCGCGGATCTCGGGACGGATGGCCGTCTCCGTCTCGTCGTCGTGGATGATCGAGGCGGGCGCGATCATCAGGTGCGCCAGCACGATGCATGCGCCGGTGAGCATGGCGAATGCGGCACCGATCAGATACGACGCGGTGAACACCGCAGCCAGGAATCCGATCGTGAGCATTCCCGTGAGCGCGATGATCGCGAGAATCCGCCGGTTCGAGCGTGGCATCGAATCGGACCTCTTATCCGTGGATGCAACCATGAGCATCTCCGTTCCTCCCCGGAACGACGCATCCGGTACCCCCGCATCCACTCATCGTTCCCGGTCGACGAATCGTCGGTGATGAGCGAACCCCCGCGGTGGCCGAGTGCGGCCGTCCCCTTTCCCGCCCGGGACGTGAGCGGTTTCGATAACAGAATACTATCAAATGTGACATCCGTCTCGTGATCTGTTTGTGGGACATCACGAAGTTGCGGACGGCCCGGAAATCTGCCGATAACCGTCATCCCCTTCAGAAGGTTAGGCTCACCTCTCGAACCGGTCCGATCAGTGAGAGGTATCCATGAAATTTCTGTCCCCGCGCCGCCTCGGGTCACGCGCGGTAGTCGCGCTCGCCGCCGCCGTCGCACTCACCGCCTGCTCGTCCGGCAGTGGCGACAACTCGAACGGTTCTCCGACGGGCGACTTCGAACCCGTCGCGATCGAGCACGCACTGGGCACCGCCGAGATCGACGCGCAGCCCGAAAGGGTCGTCACGCTCGGGATGGGTTCGGCCGAGACGGCGATCGCACTGGGTGTCACCCCAGTGGGGATGGAGGAATATCCCTGGGGCAGCGACGAAACCGGATATCTGCCCTGGATCCACGAGGAACTGACCGAACGCGGCGAGCCGCTGCCCGAGCAGTTCACCGGTGGCGCCGAGGTGGACGTCGAGGCGATCGCCCGACTCGCCCCGGACGTCATCCTCGCGCCGTGGTCGGGCATCACGCAGGAGCAGTACGACCTGCTGTCGGCGATCGCCCCGACCGTCGCCTACCCCGAACTGCCCTGGACGATCACCTGGCAGGACCAGATCGAGACCATCGGCACCGCACTCGGCAGGCACGACGAGTCGCTGGATCTGATCACGGGGATCGATGACACCTTCGAACGCACCGCGGCGGAGCATCCCGAATACGCCGGGGTGACGTTCTCGTATATCTACAACACCGGCCCCAGCACGCTGGGCGTGTTCATGCCCGACGAGCAGCGCGTGGCGATGGTCCGCGGACTCGGGCTGACGGTCGACCCGGTCGCGGAGACGCTCGAGGAGACCGAGGGCACCGACTCGGCGGTCATCGGGCTCGAGAACGCAGGACTGCTGAAGGACTCGGATCTGATCTTCACGTTCTATTCCGACCCGGCGAACCGCGCGGAGATCGAATCGCAGGCCGTCTACCAGCAAATTCCGGCGATCGCGCGCGGCTCGCTCGTCGCGCCGGAGGAACAGCCGTTCGTCACGGGATCGTCGATGATCAATCCGCTCACCGTGCCGTGGTCGATCGACCGCTACGTCCCGCTCGTCGACGAGGCGATCGCGAAGCTCGACCGCTGAGCCGGACGCACCGGTGGTGCGCCCGGCTCTCGGGCGTCACCGCCGGTGCGCGAGCCTGCGGACCATGAGATCACCGATCGACTGCATGATCTGCACCATCACGATGAGGACGACCACCGCGAGCAACAGCACCGGCGTGTTGAACCGCTGGTAGCCGTAGACGATCGCGAAGTCGCCGAGACCGCCACCACCGATGACACCGGCCATGGCCGAATATCCCACCAGCAGCACGAGGGTGAGGGTGGCACCGGCGATCAGCGGGGACAGTGCTTCGGGCAGCAGCACCTTGCGCACGATCTGCCCGTTGGTGGCCCCCATCGCCTGGGCCGCCTCGACCCGGCCCCGGGGCACCTCCCGCAGAGCGGATTCGACGATCCGGCCGAAGAACGGGATGGCACCGATGGTCAACGGCACGATCGCCGCGGTCGGCCCGATCGCGGTACCCACGATGAAGCGGGTGAACCCGATCAGCGCGATCAGCAGGATGAGGAAGGGCAGCGACCGGAAGAGGTTGACGATCACGCCGAGGACGGTGTTGAGCGTCCTGCGCGGCCACAGTCCGGACGGGGACGTCAACTGCAACACGATTCCGACCAGCACACCACCGACGACGGTGAGCACGAAGGACACCGCAACCATGTAGAGCGTCTCGAGGGTGGCTTCCCACACCTCCGGGAAGGCGTCGTACCACTGCAGTTTGTTCATCGCGCCTGCACCGTCATTCCGTGAGTCCCTCCAATTCGGCTTCCGTCCCCCACGCCAGGCTCAGATACGGGCGTTCGGCCACGAACCCCTCGATGAGTGCCCGATCGGTACCCGCCGTGAACCGAAGGCGCATCCGGCCCACGGTGACGCTGCCGACCTGTTCGACCCGGCCGCCGACCACAGCGATGTCGGCGTCGATCGCGCGGATCATCTCCGCGAGCCACGGTCCGTGCGCGGCATCACCGATCGCGGTGACCAGAGCCGTGTCGGCACCCGAACCCGTCGACGGGTCGGTGCCGACCGGGACGAGCGCATGCCCGAGCGCCGACTCGGGATCGGCGACGAGATCGACGATCCGGCCCGTCTCGACCACCTGCCCGGCGGCGAGCCGAGCTGCCGAGCTGCAGATCCGGCGCAGCACCCCGAGTTCGTGGGTGATCACCACGACCGTGACGCCCAGTCGTCTGTTCACCTCGGCGACGAGATCGAGGACCTGATCGGTGGTGTCCGGGTCCAGGGCGCTCGTTGCCTCGTCGCACAGCAGTACCTCGGGTTCGACGGCGAGTGCGCGGGCGATGCCCACGCGCTGCTGCTGTCCACCGGACAGCTGCGAGGGATAGCTCTCCCCCTTGCCGGCCAGGCCGACGAGATCGAGCAGCTCGAGCGCCCGCTTGCGGCGCTGTTCCTTGTCGATCCCCGCCACTTCGAGCGGGAATTCGACGTTCCGGATCACGGTGCGCGAGTGCAGTAGGTTGAACTGCTGGAAGACCGTCCCGATCCGGCGACGCGCCGCTCGCAGTTCCGCGCCGGACAGGGTCGACAGGTCGTCCCCGCCGAGCAGGATCCGTCCCGAGGTAGGCCGCTCGAGCAGGTTCAGACAGCGCAGAAGGGTGGACTTGCCGGATCCGGACGGGCCGACGATGCCGTAGATCTCGCCGTCGGGGATCTCGAGCGACACCCCTCGCAACGCCGCGACCTCCCCGGAGCGCCCGGCTCCGGGGAAGGTCTTGACGAGGTTCTCGACGACGATCATCAGTTCGTCGAGTGGACCGGCAGCACGGCGCCGGAGTAGGTCTCCTCGATCCAGGCAGCCGTCTCGGGCGACTCGAGGGCCTCGGCCAGCGCGGTCACTGCTGGGTCGTTCTCGTTCTCGGCCCGCACGACGAGCAGGTTGGAGAAGGGGTTGTTCTCGACCTCTTCGGTGACGATGGCGTCCTCGGCCGGGTTCAGGCCGGCTTCGAGCGCGTAATTGGAGTTGATCACGGCGGCGGTGATCTGCGCGTCGTCGAGCTGACGGGCGAGCTGCGGACGCTCGATGCCGACGAGGTTCAGGTTCTTCGGGTTGGCGGTGATGTTCGATTCGGTGACCACCGACAGGTCGGCCTCCTCGAAGGGCACGTCCATCTCGAGCAGACCGGCCGATTCGAGCAGGTACAGCGCGCGGGCGTAGTTGGTGGTGTCGCGCGGCACGGCGACAGTGTCGCCGTCCTTCAGCTCGTCGAGCGAGGCGATCTTGTTCGAGTAGAGGCCGATGGGCTCGAGGTGCACGTCGGCGACGGCGACGAGGTCGTCGATACCCTTCTGCTTCTGCCAGTCCGCCAGGTAGGGCTCGTGCTGGAAGAAGTTCGCGTCGACGTCACCGGCCTCGAGCAGTTCGTTGGGATCGACCTCCCCGGTGATCTCGACGATGTCGAGCTTGTAGTCGCCCAGCGCCCCGGTGCTCACGATCTGGTCGAGGATCTCGACGTGCGGGGTGGACGACGCCGAGATCCGGAGGGTGGTGTCGTCACCTTCGGACGACGAGCAGGCCGCGAGACCCGCAGCGAGGGTGAGCGCGGCGGACGCGACGACGATACGACGCAGTGACATCGGGTGGATACCTTCCGTTGGGAATGCGGGGACGTTGGAAATACGGGGACGTTGGAAATACGGGGACGGACAGATCGATTATCGGGGTGCGGCGAAGCGGGCGAGGAGATCCGCGTGAAAACGCTCCGCCACGTTCGGATGTGCCCGCAGGCGGGACTTGAGTGCGTTGAGGCCGTAGACGGCGTGCAGCGTGCCGCCGTGTGCGTCGGGGCCGACGCCGCGGGCGGCCGCGGCCAGATCTGCGGGCAACTCCACCGCCGGGAGTTCGCGGTCGAGACCGGGATTGAGGAAGAAGGGCAGCGACACGCGGTCGGTACCCGCCGGGGGCGGCAGCACACGATGGACGGTCGCCTGGAGGTAACCGCCGGTGGCGACCTCGAGGAGTTCTCCGATGTTGACGATGAAATGCCCTGGGAGCGGGTCGATGTCGACCCAACGTCCGTCGCGTTCGACCTGGAAGCCGGTGCTGCCGGGTTCAGGATACAGCAACGTCAGCGCGCCGACGTCCTTGTGGCTGCCGACCCCTTGATCGGTGACCGAGCGGTCGTGCCCGGGATACCGCGCGATCTTCAGCAGCGGGTCGGGATCGGCGAAGGCGTCCTCGAAGTGATCGGCGGGGGCACCGAGGGATTCGGCCCATGCACCGAGCAGTCGGCGTCCGACGTTGCCGGCCTCGTCGATCCACCGCAGGGCCAGTTCGCGTAGTCGGGGGACCTGCTCGGGCCACAGATCGGGGCCGTGCAGCACCTCCCAGGGGCGGTCGGGGTCGACCTCGGCGACGGCATCGCGTTCCGGGCCGATGTCGAGTTGTTCGCGCCAGTCGACATAGCCCTGGGTGCGTTCGCCACCGACACGGGTGTAGCCGCGGAAGTGGGGCGAGCGGATGTTCTCGATCGCGAGCTTGCCCGCCTCGGGGAGGGCGAAGAATTCGCGTGCTGCCGCAACGAGCCCGTCGGCGAGCGCGGGCTCTATCCCGTGACCGGCGAGATGGAAGAACCCGATCTCGTGGGTGGCCTCCCGGAGGCGATCGAGCAGGGCGTTGCGTGTGGTGTCGTCGCCGTCGAGATCGGACAGATCGATGACGGGCAATACTGTCGAATCGGACATGATGTGCCTTTCGAACCGCATCGGATGCGAGGAATTCCCGGTCACCGCCGGATCGTCGGTCACAGCGGACCCAGGGGAATCGTGAGAGCAGTGCGAGCAGCCCCGACAGGGGTGATCAGCGGCAACGACAACACGCAGGAGCCACGGCGCTTCGAGCGCGTGTGCTCACAGTCTGCGCGTGAGTGTTGCCCATGTTCTCCTCCGATGAGGTCGCGTGCGACCTTCGACGACAGTGGCGCCACGACGTGGTCCTGATCAAGGCTAATCGCCGCCTGGACCACCCGGCAAATCATCCTCGACCGGCAGTGCGACACCATTGACAGTAGGCTGTCGTTTTGTCAGCATACTGTCATGACCGAAACAGTTCACGTCGCCGTGTACGACACCCTGGCTGACTGGGAGATCGGATACGTCACGCCACATATCGCAGATCCCGAATGGCAGCGCAGCCCCGGCCGGTACCGCGTCCGTACCGTCGGAGCCACGACGGAACCGGTCACGACCAAGGGCGGACTCCGCATCCTTCCCGACGCCGTGCTCGCAGACATCACGCCGGAGGACAGCGCGATGCTGATCCTCGCGGGCAACGACATCTGGCCGACCGACGCCTACGCCCCGTTCGTCGACAAGACCCGGCAATTCCTCGACGCCGGCGTTCCGGTGGCCGCGATCTGTGGCGCGACCGGAGCGCTCGCGGCTGCCGGCCTGCTCGACGAGCGGCCGCACACGAGCAACGCTCCAGAATTCCTGCAGAGCGTCGGATACGGTGGCGCCGATCTGTACCGGGACGAACCCGCGGTCACGGACGGCGATCTCATCACCGCGAGCGGCATCGCCCCGGTCGACTTCGCCCGCGCGATCTTCACCCGGCTCGACATGTACGAACCGCGCGTCCTCGACGCTTGGTACGCCCTCTACGGCGAGCGCGACCCGCGCGGCTACTACGAGCTCATGTCCTCCGGCTCGTGACGGAGCAGAACGCGGCCGAGCAGCACCCGGCGGAGGCCGAACTGCTCAGCGCGGCCGCACTGACGGCCTTCCGGCTCAACGGCCAGTTTTTCGCGCTGGCCGAGACCCTGGCGCGTCCGGTGGGCCTGACCGCGGCCTGGTGGCAGGTCCTCGGCGCGGTCTCCTCCGCTCCGCTGCCGGTGTCCGCGATCGCCCGCGAGATGGGCATCACCCGGCAGAGCGTGCAGCGCATCGCCGATCTCCTCGTCGACAAGGGCCTGGCGGAGTACCGGCCCAATCCGGCGCACCGTCGCGCCAAGCTCGTCGCGATGACACCGACCGGTCACGACGCGATCCGTGCCATCGGCCCCGCTCACGCCGACGCCGCGCGGGCACTGTGCGAGGAGACCGGATCCGAGAACCTGGCGCGGATCGTGGAGGGCATGCGCGCGCTGTCGGCCGCCCTCGACCGATCGGCCGATCAGCTCCCCGACGGACGACGCGGCGGGAAGTGACGGATGAGCCCTTCCTGCACGACGGTCGCGACGAGTTCGCCCTCGATGGTGAAGTAGCGTCCCGTCGCCATACCACGGGAACCGGCCGCTACCGGGGATTCCGTGGCGTACAGGTGCCATTCGTCGAAGCGGAGCGGACGGTGGAACCAGATCGAATGGTTGACCGTCGCCGCCACGATCCGGTCGAGTCCCCACGACAGGCCGTGCGTGGTGAGGATCGAATCGAGGACGGTCGTGTCGGACGCGTAGGCCAGCGTGGCGACGTGGAGCAGCGGATCGTCGGGCAGTTGCCCGTCGGCGCGCATCCACACGCGGTTGTGGCCGAGCTTCTCCCCCGTTCCCCGCAACACCCAGGCGGGGTCGTTGGCGTACCGCATGTCGATCGGCTTGAGCGCGCCGACGAAATGCGGCAACTGCTCCTCGAAGCCGCGCAGGCGTTCGCCGATCGGCGGAAGCGCTTCGGGCAGGGGAACATCGGGAACGGTCACCGAGTGTTCGAGGCCTTTGCCCCACCGCTGGAAGGCGGCGAGCATGACGAACAGTTCCTGGTCGTCCTGGTAGGCGGTGACCATCCGGTTCGCGAAGTCGCGGCCGTCCCGGTGGGTGACGACGTGGTAGTCGATGGGCCGCTTGACGTCGCCGCCCCGGATGAAATGGGCGTTGATCGCGTGCACAGGACGATCACCCACGGTGCGTCCGGCCGCAATGAGCGCCTGCGCGACGAGCTGACCGCCGAAGGTGCGGCTGCCGACCTGCTCGGGATGACCACCACGGAAGACGTTCTCCTCGACCTGCTCCAGATCGAGGAGGCCGAGGAGAACGTCGAGATCCGTTGTGTCCGACAGTGTCACCGGGTGTCTTTCTCACCCAACCGGTGCACGTGGATGAGGTTGGTCGAACCCGAGCGTCCCGGAGGCGCTCCGGCGACGATCACCACGAGGTCGCCGCGCTGGTACCGGCCCAGCGACAGCAACGCCGCGTCGACCTGTTCGACCATCTGGTCGGTGGTGTCGACCGGCTCGACCGAGAAGGTCTCGGTGCCCCACGTCAGCGCCAGCTGGTTGCGGATGTGCGGGACGGGCGTGAACGCGAGCAGCGGCAGCGGGGTGTGCAACCGCGCGAGTCGTCGCACGGTGTCGCCCGACTGGGTGAACGCGACGAGCGCCTTGGCGTCGAGACGCTCGCCGATGTCGCGGGCGGCGTACGAGATGACACCGCGCTTGGTGCGCGGAACGTGCGTCAGCGCAGGCACTTCCGTCGAATCCGACTCGACGGCGGCAATAATGCGCGCCATCGTGCGGACCGTTTCGACGGGGAACTTGCCGACGGAGGTCTCACCCGAGAGCATCACGGCGTCGGTGCCGTCGAGCACGGCGTTGGCCACGTCGGAGGCCTCGGCGCGAGTGGGACGCGAGTTCTCGATCATCGATTCGAGCATCTGCGTCGCGACGATGACGGGCTTGGCGTTCTCACGTGCTATCTGGATCGCGCGCTTCTGCACGAGCGGTACTTGCTCGAGCGGAAGTTCGACGCCGAGGTCGCCGCGCGCCACCATGACCGCGTCGAAGGCGAGGACCACGGCCTCGAGATTCTCGACGGCCTCGGGCTTCTCGAGCTTGGCGATCACCGGCACGTGCCGCCCGACGCGGTCCATGACCTCGTGAACGAGTTCGACGTCGGCCGGCGACCGCACGAACGACAGGGCGATGAAGTCGACACCGAGGCGCAGTGCGAACTCGAGATCCTCGATGTCCTTCTCCGACATGGCCGGAACGGAGACGTTCATCCCCGGCAGGGAGACACCCTTGTTGTTGCTGACGGGTCCGCCCTCGATGACGCGGCAGACGACGTCGTTGCCCTCGACCGCCTCGACGACGAGACCGACCTTGCCGTCGTCGACGAGCAACCGGTCGCCGGCGACGGCGTCCTGAGCGAGTTCCTTGTAGGTGGTCGAGACGCGGTCGTGGTCTCCGACCACGTCGTCGACGGTGATGCGGACCACTTCACCGTGTTCCCACACGGTGCGGTCCTCGGCGAATCGTCCGAGCCGGATCTTCGGCCCCTGGAGATCGGCGAGGATACCGACGGCGTGCCCGGAGGCCTCCGACGCAGCGCGGACCCGGTTGTAGTGGCCCTCGTGGTCGGCGTGTTCACCGTGGCTGAAATTCAGGCGGGCGACGTCCATTCCGGCGTCGACGAGATTCCGCAGGACATCGGGGTCGGCGGTGGCCGGCCCCATAGTGCAAACGATCTTGGTGCGTCGGGTCACGCTTCGAGCCTAGCCTCCGAGCCTGCGACCCTCCATCCCAGCACCCCGGTGCGTGTCGCCGGGGTGCCGATGGGACGGAGACGTCGGGATGTCACAGGCGACGGAGACGTCGGGATGTCACAGGCGACGGAGTCGTCGGGATGTCACGGACGGAGCTGGCGTCCGTTCTTGTCGCGGACCTTGCCGGTGAGCATGAGGATGCCGTCGATCAGCGGCCAGATGCCCCCGATACCGCAGGTGAGCCAGGTGACGGCGATCTGCGCGACCGCCGTGCCCGGCTGGTCGAGGTAGAAGCGTCCGGCACCGAAGGCGCCGAGCAGGATCCCCAGCACACCTGCGGTGACCTTGCTCTTGTCGGAGTACGGCTCGCCGGTGTAGGGATCGCGTCCGAAGGGCGCTGCGGCGTCGTGACCGTACGGGTTCGACGGGTCGGGGTAGCCGTAGGCGGGCATCACCCCGTAGCCGGGCGGCGGACCGTATCCCTGTCCGCTCTGCGGAGGCGGACCGTAACCCTGCCCGCCCTGCGGAGGCGGACCGTAACCCTGCCCGCCCTGCGGAGGCGGACCGTAACCCGGCTGCTGCGTTCCCTGCGGACCGGTGTACCGGCCCTGCGACGGGTCCTGCTGCGGGGACCCGATCGGGTAGTGCGGGTCGGGTGTCCCGTAGACCGGTCCGGTGCCGGTCTCGGGCCGGCCCTGATGCTCGCCGTAGGGGTAGTCGCCCGGGGACGGATAGTCGGACTCGTGCTCGGCCGGCGGCGGGTAGCTGGGCGTGGTCCCCCAGCCCGGTCCGTTGCCGACACCCGAGTAGGTGTCCCATCCCGGTCCCGGAGTGCCGGTGGCGCCACCGAGGGAGTCGAGTGTGGGCGGTTGAGCGGACAACGAGGCCTGCGCGGTGGCGTCGTAGTCGAACGCGCGTCCGAGATCGGGCGGCGGGGTGTGCTCGCTCTCCGAGGACCGCTCCGGCGTGTCGGCGCCGGAGGCGGACTCGCTCCGCTTCGTCAGGTCGGGCTGGGCAGGCTCCGTCTTGTCGGGCTCCGGCTTGGCAGGCTCCGAATCGGATGCTCCCGAAGCTTCCGGGTCCTGTCTGGTCACGAGTGATCCCCTTTGCTGTCTCCGGACGTCGCTTCGTCGACTCTACCGGCGGCGGACGACGAGCTGTCCGACTCCGCATCCGCCGACTCCGAAGTGGGCGCGGCCTCGTCTGCGGCCGCCCCGCCCTCGTCCTGTGCGGCCGGCTCTGCGTCCGCGTTCCCGGCGACCGGATTCAGCGTCGCAGGGTCCTCGCGGCCCTTACGTGCGAGGACGAAGTAGGCGACCGCGAGCACGAATACGATGCCCGAGGTGAACGAGTTGATCCGGATACCGGCGATCTGGGTCGCCGCATCGGTGCGCATCAGCTCGATCCAGAACCGGCCCGCGCAGTACCCGGCGACGTAGAGGGCGAACAGGCGTCCGTGACCGATCGTGAACTTTCGGTCGACGAACACCAACAGCAGCACGACGGCGAGGTTCCACAGCAGCTCGTAGAGGAAGGTCGGGTGCACGACGAAGGCCACCTCGCCGGTGGACACGCCGTCGACCAGCCCGGGCGCGACCTGCCCTGCGTCGTTGCGCCGTTCGTAGATCTCGAGTCCCCACGCCACCGTGGTCTCGCGACCGTAGAGTTCCTGGTTGAACCAGTTGCCGAGGCGTCCGATGGCCTGCGCCAGCAGGATCGCCGGGGCGAGGGCGTCCCCGAAGGCCGGCAGCGGGATCCCCCGCCGACGGCACCCGATCCACGCACCGAGCGCACCGAAAGCGACCGCACCCCAGATGCCGAGGCCGCCCTCCCAGATCTTCAGGGCGTCGACCGGGTCGTTGCCGTCTCCGAAGTACTTCTGCCAGTCGGTGGCCACGTGGTAGAGCCGCCCACCGATCAGACCGAAGGGCACCGCCCACACGGCGATGTCGAGGACGGTGCCGGCCTGTCCGCCGCGTGCGACCCAGCGGCGGTCGCCCCACCAGATCGCCACGACGATCCCGACGATGATGCACAGGGCGTAGGCGCGGAGGGCGAACGGTCCGAGATACCAGACGCCCTGCGGCGGACTCGGCAGATAGGCCAGAACAGACGCAGTGGATGTCACGAGTGCACGTTAGCGGAGCGAACGCCCTTCGCGAGATCCCGAGTCAGTGCGAGCAACGCGTCGGGCCCTTCGGCGACGGCGGAGACCAGCGCCGAACCGACGATCACGCCGTCGGCGTAGCCCGCGATCTCCGCGGCCTGGGCACCGTTGCGCACACCGAGACCGACACCGACCGGGATGTCGGAGTGCGTGCGCACCCGGGCGACGATCTCCGGCGCGCGGTTGTCGACGCTGTCGCGGGCGCCGGTGACACCCATGGTCGAGGTGGCGTAGACGAAGCCGCGGCACTTGTCGAGGGTGGTCGCGAGGCGCTCGTTGGTCGACGACGGTGCGACCAGGAAGATCCTGCCGAGTCCGTACTTGTCGGCCGCGGCGATCCATTCTTCCGCCTCGTCCGGGACGAGGTCGGGCGTGATGATGCCGAGTCCACCCGCGGCCGCGAGGTCGCGCGCGAAGTTCTCGACGCCGTACTTGAGCACGAGGTTCCAGTAGGTCATCACGACCGCGGCGCCGCCGGCGGCGGTGATCGCCTCGACGGCCGGGAAGACGTCGCGGACCCGGACGCCGTTGGCGATCGCTTCGAACGCCGCGTTCTGGATGGTGGTGCCGTCCATGACCGGGTCGCTGTAGGGGATGCCGACCTCGATGAGATCGCAGCCGCCCTCGACGAGCGTCTTCATCGCCTCGACGGAGCGCTCGACGGTGGGATAGCCGACCGGCAGGTAACCGACCAGTGCGGCGCGGTTCTCGGCGCGGCAGGTCGCGAAGATCTCGGTCAGGCGTTCGTGCGGGGCGCTCACTGGGCTGCTCCTTCGGGGCCGGTCCGGTCGGCGGACTCGTCGGTCGGCAGGTAACCGAACCACTTGGCGGCGGTGTCGACGTCCTTGTCCCCGCGGCCGGAGAGGTTGACCAGGACGATGGCGCCCTTGCCGAGTTCGGGGCCGAGCTCGACGGCACCGGCGACGGCGTGGGCCGACTCGATAGCGGGGATGATGCCCTCGGTGCGGCACAGCAACGCGAAGGCCTCCATGGCCTCACTGTCGGTGACGGCGCGGTACTCGGCCCGGCCGGTGTCGGCGAGCCAGGCGTGTTCGGGGCCGACGCCGGGATAGTCGAGACCGGCGGAGATCGAATGCGATTCGATGGTCTGGCCGTCCTCGTTCTGCAACAGGTACGAGAACGCGCCGTGCAGGGCACCGTGAGTGCCGCCGCCGATGGTGGCGGCGTGCCGTCCGGTCTCCACCCCGTCCCCCCCGGCCTCGCAGCCGACGAGCTTGACGGACGGGTCGTCGATGAACGGGTGGAAGATGCCGATCGCGTTCGATCCGCCGCCGACGCAGGCGACGACGGCGTCGGGCAGGCGACCGGTGAGTTCGCGGATCTGTGCGCGGGCCTCGAGGCCGATGATGCGCTGGAAGTCGCGGACCATCGCCGGGAAGGGGTGCGGGCCGGCGGCGGTGCCGAAGCAGTAGTAGGTGTTGTCGGCGTTGGTGACCCAGTCGCGCATCGCCTCGTTGATCGCGTCCTTGAGGGTGCGCGAGCCGGTCTTGGCGGCGATGACCTCGGAGCCGAGCAGACGCATGCGCGCGACGTTGAGGGCCTGCCGTTCGGTGTCGACCTCGCCCATGTAGACGCGGCATTCGAGACCGAGCAGCGCGCATGCGGTGGCGGTGGCGACGCCGTGCTGGCCGGCGCCGGTCTCGGCGATCACGCGCGTCTTGCCCATGCGCTTGGCGAGCAGCACCTGCCCGAGCACGTTGTTGATCTTGTGCGAGCCGGTGTGGTTGAGATCCTCGCGCTTGAGGAAGATGCGCGCTCCGCCGGCGTGTTCGCTCAGGCGGGTGGCCTCGTAGACCGGGGACGGGCGGCCGGTGTAGTCGCGCTGCAGGCGGTCGAGTTCGGCCAGGAAGCCGGGATCGACGCGCTCCTTCTCGTAGGCAGCGGTGACCTCCTCGATCACCGCCATGAGCGCCTCGGGCACATAGCGGCCACCGAAGACTCCGAAATGGCCGCGGACGTCGGGTTCGTGCGCGGTCGGAGTGGCGAGGGCTTCGCTCATCGAGGGAAGCCCTCGGCCCTTGGCGGAAAGTGCGGAATCGTCTGCAGTCACGCGTCCAGTCTGCCCCACCACGCGACGCGGATCACGTGGGGGTCCGGACCGGCCGGGACGGTCAGCGTGCGGGCTTGGGGCACGACGGATGCGTGCCCACCGTCACCAGTTCGGCGACTGCCTGGCGCGGATCCCCACTGGTCACCAGTCCCTCTCCGACGAGCACCGCGTCGGCGCCGGCACCCGCGTACGCGAGCAGATCGGCCGGGCCGCGGACACCGGATTCGGCGATCTTGAGCACGTTGCTGGGCAGGCCCGGCGCGATGCGCGAGAAGGTCGTCTTGTCGACCTCGAGGGTCTTGAGGTTGCGGGCGTTGATGCCGATGACGGTGGCGCCGGCCTCGAGGGCACGGTCGGCCTCCTCCTCGGTGTGCGCCTCGACCAGCGCGGTCATGCCGAGCGACTCGACGCGGTCGATCAGCGCCGTCAGGACGGTCTGCTCGAGGGCCGCGACGATGAGGAGCACGATGTCGGCGCCGTGTGCCCGCGCCTCGTGGATCTGGTAGGGACCGACCACGAAATCCTTGCGCAGTACGGGAATACGGACAGCGCGACGGACGGCGTCGAGGTCGGCGAGGCTGCCGTGGAATCGGCGTTCCTCGGTGAGAACGCTGATGGCGCGAGCGCCTCCGGACTCGTACGCTGCTGCGAGCTCGGCGGGATCGGCGATGTCGGCGAGAGCACCCTTCGAGGGGCTGGCACGCTTCACTTCGGCGATGACCGCGATGCCCGGTTCGCGTAGCGCGGCCTTGGCGTCGATCGGTGGGGGCGCGGCTGCGGCGGCAGCCTTGACGGAGGCGAGATCGAGGGCCGCCTCACGGGCGGCGACGTCTGCTCGCACTCCTTCGAGAATCGAATCGAGAACTGTCATCGTGGCTCGAGTCCTTTCCCACCCTGCTCAATCCCGATGTGATCAAGCTCATCGGATCTGTCTAGAAGAGTAGTGAAGTGGTTTACAGCGGTCACCGGCGGGTGCCCGTATCACCCTCGCCACCGTCGTCCGTGGGATCCTCACCTGCGTCCAGTGCGTCCCACAGACCGCGTTCGGACAGGGGTTCGTCGTTCTCGGCGCGCCGGGCGGCCGCCTCGCGACGTGCTGCCGGGGCGTCGTACTTCGACGACAGTCCGGCCGCCTCGCGCGGGGTGCGCCACAGCGTCACCGCCGCGGCGAGGGCCGCGACGGCGCCGACGAGCGCGAGGACGGCGGGCAACGGATAGGTCTCGACGGCGGTCACGGTCGCGCGGTCGGGCAGCGCGGCGACACCGGCCGCGGCCTCGGGGTCTGCGTCGCCGGTGAGCAACCGGACGGCGGGGATCGCGGCGGCGACGGCGACGGCCGCGACCACGAGCGAGACGAGACGCAGCGCGAGTCCGCGCACCGCGAAGACGGCGGCGACCGCCGCGAGCAGCACGAGAGCGAGCGGGGTCAGTGCCGCCGCCCAGCGGCCACCCTCGAGGTCGTCGACGCGGTCGATCCCGAGTCCGTCGGACGAGACCGCGGTGACCCACGTCATCCGGCTCGATGCCCACAACAGGGCCGCACCGACCCCGAGCAGCAGGGCGGCGATGACGGTCGGCCGGCGCCGGCGTCCGGTAGTGGGGCCGGCGTCCGGCGTCTCCGCGGTCACCGTGCGTCACCGCCGTAGGTGGTGAGGGTGGACGCGGCGGCGACGGCGGCGAGGGCGGACATGGCCTTGTTGCGGGCCTCGGTGTCCTCGGCCTCCGGATCGGAGTCGGCGACGATGCCGGCACCCGCCTGCACGTAGGCGACGCCGTCCTTGACGAGCGCGGAGCGGATGGCGATGGCGGTGTCGGCGTCGCCCGCGAAGTCGAGATAGCCGACGATGCCGCCGTAGATGCCGCGGCGGGTGGGTTCGAGTTCCTCGATCAGTTCCATCG
Source organism: Rhodococcus sp. Chr-9 (assembly GCF_000801125.1). Classification (NCBI taxonomy): domain Bacteria; kingdom Bacillati; phylum Actinomycetota; class Actinomycetes; order Mycobacteriales; family Nocardiaceae; genus Rhodococcus; species Rhodococcus sp. Chr-9. Next base: position 305,957 of record NZ_JTIZ01000076.1, on the reverse strand, counting down.
CGCGCACCTTCGGCGCCCCCGACAGGGTCCCGGCGGGGAAACACGCCGTGACGGCGTCGAGGGCGTGCTTGCCCTCCGCGAGTCGCCCGGTGACCGTGGAGACGAGGTGCATCACGTGGCTGTACCGCTCGATGTGGCGGTAGTCGTGCACCTCGACGGTGCCCGGCGTGCACACCCGGCCGAGGTCGTTGCGGCCGAGATCGACGAGCATGAGGTGCTCGGCGTTCTCCTTCTCGTCGTGGACGAGGTCCTTCTCGAGCAGGATGTCCTCCTCCTCGTTCGCGCCGCGCCACCGGGTCCCTGCGATGGGATGGGTGGTGGCCACCCCGTCCGAAACCGTCACGAGCGCCTCCGGGCTCGATCCGACGATCGAGAAGGCCGTCTCACCGTCCGGGCCGGGGATGTGGAGCAGAAACATGTACGGGCTGGGGTTGGACGCGCGGAGCATCCGGTAGACGTCGATCGGCTCTGCGTCGCAGTCGATCTCGAAGCGCTGCGAGAGCACCACCTGGAAGGCCTCACCGGCCTCGATGTCGCCGATCAGTTTGCGGACGTCCGTGCAGAACGACTCGGTGGTGCGCTGGCGGCGGTAGTCGGGTTCGGGCCGCGAGTAGGTCGCGACGGTGGCCGGTGCGGGCGCGGCGAGCGCCGCGGTCATCCGGTCGAGGCGGGCGACGGCGTCGTCGTAGGCTTCGTCGACGCGCTCGTCGGAGCCGTCCCAGTTCACGGCGTTGGCGATGAGCCAGATCATGCCCTCGTGGTGGTCGACGGCCGCGAGGTCGGTGGCCAGCAGCATCACCATTTCGGGGATCTGCAGATCGTCCTCGGCGAGCGTCGGCAGCTTCTCGAGATGGCGGACGACGTCGTAGCCGAGATAACCGACCATGCCGCTGGTCAGGGGCGGCAGTCCGTGGATGCGGTCGGTGTGGAGCAACTGGAGGGTCTCGCCGAGGACGTCGACGGGGTTGCCACCCGTGGGCGCGCCGGCCGGGACGTTGCCGTACCAGGCAGCGTCGCCATCGACGACGGTCAGCGCGGCCGGGCTCCCGGCGCCGATGAACGACCACCGCGACCACGACCGGCCGTTCTCCGCCGACTCGAGCAGGAAGGTTCCGGGGCGGTCGGCCGCGAGCTTGCGGTAGGCCGACAGCGGGGTCTCCGCGTCCGCGAGCACCTTGCGGGTCACCGGGACCACGCGGTGCTCGGCGGCCAGCTGGCGGAACTGCTCGCGGGTGGTCGTCGAATCGGAACGGCCGCCACCCGAAGAGTCGGTGGTGGCTGCGGGAATGGTGGTGGGCTCGCCGGACATGGGCCCCATCATCCCAGGGACCTCGTCCGGCTCTGCAGCCGCCGTCAGGCGACCTGGAACGAGCGCTTGGCCAGGCCCATCCAGAAGCCGTCGACGACCTGGTCGATGCCGTGGCCGGGGGCGTCGGAGGCACCGAGGGTGACGAACAGCGGAGCGAAGTGCTCGACCGTCGGATGCGCGTAGGGCATGCCCGGTGCGCGGTGCCGGAAGTCCAGCAGAGCGTCGACGTCGCCGCGCGCGAGTTGCTCGGCGGTCCAGTGGTCGAACTCCGACGACCAGCCCGGCGCGGCGGCCTCGGGCCGCGGGTCGCGCAGGAAGGGCAGACCGTGCGTGGTGAACCCGGACCCGATGATGAGTACGCCCTGCTCACGCAGCGGACGCAGCCGGGCGCCGAGGTGCAACAGCCGTTCCGGGTCGAGGGTGGGCAGGGAGATCTGCAGCACCGGGATGTCGGCGTCCGGGTACATGACGGTCAGCGGTACGTAGGCACCGTGGTCGAGTCCTCGGTTCAGCTGCTGCACCACCGGTTCGTCGTCGGGCATCAGTGCCGCGACCTGCCGGGCCAGTTCGGGCGCGCCGGGGCTGGTGTAGGTCACCTCGTAGAAGCGGCGCGGGAAGCCGCCGAAGTCGTACACGAGCGGGGTGCCGGTGATCGTCGACCCGATGGTCAGCGGAGCGGATTCCCAGTGCGCCGAGACCACGAGGATCGCTGTGGGTCGCGGCAGGTCGGCCGCCCAACGCTGCAGCTGCGAGACCCACAGTTCGCTGTCGACGAGCGGCGGGGCGCCGTGACTGAGGAACAGGGCGGGCGTGGTCGCGGAATCGATGGTCATGACATCCCCTCAAGTTGAAGCTTCAAGTACCATAGAGGAGAACCCGTCGCGCGGCCATTCCCATTCCCCGACCGGGTGCGACAGCGAAACCGAACGAGCGAGGAGCAGGCATGAGCAACGAGGACCCGCAGTGGCTCGATCCGGCGCAGCAGAACGCCTGGCGGGCGCTCGTCTCCGTCGTCACGCGACTGCCGGCCGCGCTCGACACCCAGATGCAGCGCGACTCCGACATGACGCACTTCGAGTACTTCGTCCTCGCGCTGCTCTCCGAGCACCCCGAGCGCAGGCTCCGTCTCAACGCCCTCGCCGCCGAGGCCAACGCGTCGCTGTCGCGGCTCTCGCACGTCGTCACCCGCCTCGAGAAGCGCGGCTGGGTGCGACGCGAACCGGTTCCGGGCAGTCGCGGTTCGTACGCAGTGCTCACCGATGCCGGCTACGACACAGTAGTCGAAGCGGCACCGAGCCACGTGAAGGCGGTGCGCAGGCTCGTGTTCGACGGCCTCGACGACAACCAGGTCCGCGCGCTCGCGCGCCTGGGCTCCGCCCTGGTCGAGCAGATCGACGAAGGTATCGCCGGCGGTATCGGCAAGGCCTGAGCCGCCGCTCGACGACCCTCCCGCGCGTGTTCGTAGGTCACGCCGATCCCGTCGTGGATCCGGATGCAGTCCTGCACCAACTCGCTGCCGTACTGCCCGATGTAGGCCTTTGCGGCACAGAAGAGTTCGTCCGCATCGGGGCTCGATGTCGCGACCGCACGCCCCTTCACCCCGTCGCCAGAAGACAGCACTCTCAATACAGAGAACACTAGTCTCATCGGATAAGAAACGGGTACGCGAGGACGGACTCGGGTGGACCGAGTCGGTTCAGCCGAGCGGAGTTCCGCCCACGCCCCAGTTCTCGCGGGGCACCTCGGTGATCGTCACCCACACCGACGACGGATTCTTGCCCGAGGCCTCGGCGTACGCGCGGGTCACTGCGGAGATCACCTCGGCCTTCTGCTCGTCGGACAGGCCCGGCGTCTGGCTGATCTGGATGAGAGGCATGCGGGCATTGTTGCAGCCCGTCGCACGACCCGCTGATCGGTCCTGCGCCGCGTCCGTCACGGTACGATCCGGACCTCCGTCGTCCGCGGATGCTCGACGAGCGCAACCATCGCATCGACGAACGGGACACCGTCGACCACCGGCGTCGAATAGTGCTGGCGCAGAGCGCAATAGCCCTCGATGCGGCCCGCGGCGCCCGTGGGATCCGACAGCGGATCGACCATGTCGCACACGGCGTCGCCGGCGGCGCACACGGTGGCCACCGGAACGTCCCCGAAGCCCGCTCGCGCCCCGCTCGGCGAGATACCGGGCAGGGCGGCGGGCACCACGACCTCCGCGCCGGTCCCGGACGTCCGCGGATCGGCGATGAGCAGACCGGAGAGATCGGCCGGTCGGTCGGAGGCGTGCGCGAGGTCGGCGAGGACGTCACCGGCCACAGCGGCGCCCTGCGAGAAACCGACGATGCGCACCGCGGCCTCAGGGCACTCCGTCTGCGCCCGCACGACCTGCCGGTGGAGTTCGGCGACCGGCTACTCGGCGATCTGCGGTGCCTCGAGTAGGACGTCGGTATCGAAGCAGGTGTGCGTGCCGGTGTGGCAGGCGGCGCCGACCTGGTCGACGACGAGCAGCACCGTGTCGCCGTCGCAGTCGAGACGCACCTCGTGCACGTACTGGGTGTGCCCGGACGTCTCGCCCTTGACCCAGTACTGCTGCCGCGACCGCGAGTAGTAGGTGGCCTTGCGGGTCGCGAGGGTGCGGGCGAGCGCCTCGTCGTCCATCCACGCCATCATCAGCACGGCGCCGGTGGCCCGCTCCTGCACGACGGCGGCGAACAGACCGTCGTCGTTGCGCTTCAGCCGGGCGGCGATCGCCGGATTCAGGATGTCGCTGCTCATCGAACCGTGATCCCTTCCGCACGCATCGCGTCCTTGACCTCGCCGATCGTCAGCTCCCGGAAGTGGAAGACGCTCGCGGCGAGCACCGCGTCGGCACCGGCCTGCACGGCGGGCGCGAAATGCTCGACGGCTCCGGCGCCCCCGGAGGCTATGACGGGCACGTGCACGGCCCCGCGCACGGCCTCGATCATCTTCAGGTCGAATCCGTTCTTCGTGCCGTCGGCGTCCATCGAGTTGAGCAGGATCTCGCCGACGCCGAGTTCCTCGCCGCGCCGGGCCCACTCGACCGCGTCGATCCCCGTACCGCGGCGGCCGCCGTGCGTGGTGACCTCCCAGCCGCTCGGCGTCGGTTCCTGACCGGCGGGCACGGTGCGCGCGTCGACCGACAGCACGATGCACTGCGAGCCGAAGCGCTCGGACATCTCGCGCAGCACCTCGGGCCGGGCGATGGCCGCGGTGTTGACCGAGACCTTGTCGGCGCCGGCACGCAGCAGCCGGTCGACGTCCTCGACGGTGCGGACGCCGCCTCCGACCGTGAGCGGGATGAACACCTGCTCGGCGGTGCGCGTGACGACGTCGAGCATGGTGCCGCGGTCGCCGCTCGACGCGGTGACGTCGAGGAAGGTCAGTTCGTCGGCACCCTGCTCGTTGTAGAGCGCGGCGAGTTCGACCGGGTCACCCGCATCGCGCAGGTTCTCGAAGTTGACACCCTTGACCACCCGCCCCGCGTCCACGTCGAGGCACGGGATGACCCGCACGGCCAGTGTCATGTTCGATCTCCTTCGGAACCCGACTGCTCGGCCACGGACCGTTCCGTCGCCGACTGCACAATCTTCAGTATCTCGCCGTGCACTCCGGGCGCTGCAGCGACCACCGATCCGGACCCGATCCGCCAGGGCCGGCCCGCGAAGTCGGTGGCGATGCCACCGGCGGCCCGCACGAGTGCGACACCAGCGGCGTTGTCCCAGGGGTGGTGGCCGAACACGACGGCACCGCCGATCGCGCCTCCCGCGGTGAACGCGAGGTCGGCACCGGTGGAGCCGTGCATCCGCAGCCGGGCGACGCGCCGGCTCAGCTCGGTGATGACGGCGAGACGCCGGGTGCCGGGCACCCGACCGCGACTGTCGATGTCGAAACTGCCGACCGCGATCATCACGTCCTCGAGCCGCGCCGGTTGCAGCGGTTCGGTGGGCTCGCCGTTCACGAGCAGCGGCCCGTCGGCGATTCCCGCGAAGCGCTGATTCGTCAGCGGCAGCCACGTGAGGCCGAGGACCGGTTCGCCGTCCTCGACGAGAGCGAGGAGGATCCCGGCCATCGGCAGCCCGGCGGAGTAGTTGATGGTGCCGTCGATCGGGTCGAGCAACCAGACGGTGCCCTCCCCCGCGGACGGGCCGCCGAACTCCTCACCGTGCACGGGGATACCGGTGCGCTCGGCGAGGGCACCGGAGATCCGCCGCTCGAGTTCGAGATCGAGGTCGGTCGCGAAGTCGTTCGGCCCCTTGTCGACGGAACGCGGCGCACCGTGCCCGGCGACGAATCGTTCCGCGACCTCGTCGAGTACACCGCTCGCGACGGCGAGCAGCCGGTTCAGGTCTGCGGGATCGGCCATGGGTCAGCGCGAGACGGCGTCGAGCGCCTCGGTCAGCGTGAATCGGCCCGCGTACAGCGCCTTTCCGATGATGGCACCTTCGACACCCTCGTCGACGAGCGTCGCGATGGCACGCAGGTCGTCGACGGTCGAGACGCCCCCGGAGGCGACGACCGGCGATTCGGTGGCCGCGCACACCTCGCGGAGCAGGTCGAGATTGGGGCCGGAGAGGGTGCCGTCCTTGGTGACGTCGGTGACGACGTAGCGCGAGCAGCCGTCGCGTTCGAGGCGTTCGAGCACCTCCCACAGGTCGCCGCCGTCGGAGACCCAGCCGCGGCCGCGCAGCCGCCACTGGCCGTCGAGGAGCTTGACGTCGAGGCCCACGGCGATGCGGTCGCCGAACTCGCCGATGACGCGCGAGCACCACTCGGGATTCTCGATCGCGGCGGTGCCGAGGTTGACGCGGGCGCAGCCGGTCGCGAGGGCGGCGGCGAGGGTCTCGTCGTCGCGGATGCCGCCCGACAGCTCGACCTTCACGTCGAGTTCGCCGATGACCTCGGCGAGGAGGGCGCGGTTGTCGCCGCGACCGAACGCCGCGTCGAGGTCGACCATGTGCACCCATTCGGCGCCGGCGTTCTGCCATTCGAGGGCGGCGTCGCGGGGCGAACCGTAGCCGGTCTCGCTGCCCGCCTCTCCCTGAACGAGGCGAACTGCTTCACCGTTGACGACGTCGACTGCGGGCAAAAGGACCAGGCTCACTGCGTACACATTAGTGCCTGTACCTGTGACATCGCCAAACGCGTGGCCGGGGCGCCGGGAAAGCGCCGTGCGTCATGCCGACCGTGCTGCGTCGAGGGCCCGGCAGGTCGGGGTCGGACGGCCGGTGTACTCGTCGACGGACCCCTCGTACAGCACGGTTCCGCCGTGCCGTCCAGGTCCCGGCCCGAGGTCGACGATGTGGTCGGCGTGCCGGATCACGTCGAGGTGGTGTTCGATGACGACGACGGTGTGCCCTCGGTCGACGAGGTCGTCGAAGACGCACAGGAGGGTGCCGACGTCCTCGGCGTGCAGGCCGGTGGTCGGCTCGTCGAGGACGTAGAGGGTCGGCGTCTTCGCTCGTCCGAGTTCCTTGGCGATCTTCACCCGTTGACACTCGCCACCGGAGAGCGTGTCGAGCGACTGTCCGAGGCGGAGGTAGTCGAGGCCCACCCCGGCGAGCGCACTCAGTCGGTGCGCGATCTCCGCGTGCGGCAGTTCCTCGATGGCGCGACCGACGGTGAGGTCGTCGACATCGGCGATCGACAGGCCGTTCACGGTGTGCCCGAGCACCTCGGCGGTGAACCGGCGGCCGTGGCAGGTGTCGCAGACGACCTCGCGTCCGTCCATGAAGGCGAGGTCGATGTACACGACACCGGCCCCCGTGCAGGTCGGGCACGCACCCGCCGAGTTCGCGCTGAACAGGCTCGCCGGCACACCGTTGTGTTCGGCGAACATCCGCCGCAGGGTGGGTGCGATGCCGGCGTAGGTGATCGGGGTGGAGCGGCGATTGGTGCTCACCGGCCGCTGGTCGACCACCGTGGCGTCGTACTGATCGACGAGTTCGGCTGCGAGACTGGACTTTCCCGAACCAGCGACCCCGGTGAACACGGTGAGCACGCCGGTGGGGATCCGCACCGTCAGGTCGCGGAGGTTGTTGCGACACGCATCGGCGATCGTGAGACGACCGGTCGCCTCGCGGGCGGGGTGACCGCGGCCGATGTCGCGCCGCAGCGATCGGCCGGTGGGAGTGTCGGCCGTTCGGAGCCGGTCGAAAGTGCCCTGGAAGACGAGGCGACCACCGGACGAGCCCGCACCGGGACCGATCTCGATCACCTGGTCGGCCCGGGCCATCACGCTCGGGTCGTGTTCGACGACGAGGACGGTGTTGCCGCTGTCGCGGAGCCGTTCGAGGAGGTCGATCATCGTCTCCACGTCGGCGGGATGCAGACCGACCGTTGGTTCGTCGACGACATAGGTCATCTCCGTCAGGCTCGACCCGAGGTGCCGGACCAACTTGATCCGTTGCGATTCGCCGCCCGAGAGCGTGGTGGTCGCCCGGGCGAGCGCGAGATAGCCGAGGCCGATCGTCACCATCGCCTCGAGACGGCCCACCAGTGCGGACACCACAGGTGCGGCGCGCGAGTCGTCGATCGTGCGCACGAATTCGAGCAGCTCGATGATCTCGAGGCGGGACAGCTCCCCGATCGTGCGGCCGCGAAGGGTGACCGCCCGCGCGGCCGCGTTCAGCCGTTCTCCGGCGCAGTCCGGGCACGTCTCGGCGCGGGTGAAACGTCGGATGACGTCCTGTTTGCGTTCGGAGAGGTTGTCGGAGGTGTGCAGGTGGATGCGCTCGAACCTCTCGACGACGCCCTCGTATCCGTCCGGCGGTTTGTGGCCCAGCGCCGCTGCGGCCTCGCCGCCGTAGAGCAGTGCCTCCCGCTCGGCGGGCTTCCACTCGCGCAGGGGTGTGTCCGCGTCGAAGGAACCGATGTCGGCGTACTGGGAGTACCAGTACCCACCGTTGCCGAAGCCGGGCACCAGGATCGCGCCCTCGGCGAGGGACCTGTCGAGATCGAGGAACCGCTCGACGGCACTGACGACGATCTCGCCGAGCCCGGAGCAGGTCGGGCACATCCCGGTGGGGTCGTTGAACGAGAAGCGGTTCGACTCCCCGAGGACGGGTGTGCCCACACGGGAATACAGCAGCCGCAGATAGGTCCAGGTGTCGGTGATGGTGCCGACCGTCGAGCGGGCGTTGCCGCCGAGGCGGCGCTGGTCGACGACGATCACCGGCGTCAGACCGTCGATGTGGTCGACGTCGGGTCGTGTCCACTTCGGCAACCGATTGCGCGTGAACGGCGGGTACGTCTCGTTGAGCTGGTAGCCGGCCTCCGCGGCGATCGTGTCGAAGACGAGCGACGACTTCCCGGAGCCGGACACCCCGACGATCACCACGAGCCGGTTGCGCGGAACGGTCAGATCGACGTCGGCCAGGTTGTGGGTGCGGACGCGACGGATCGTGATGGCGCGGCCTCGCACTGCCGCCTCGGTGGTCGTGACGGTGGTGGTCATGGATTCGACGCTACGACCGGTTGCGGCCGGATCCTGACCGCAACCGGTGGGAGGATGACGGCATGGCGGACGTCACCGAGCGGATGCTCGCGTTGTTGTCGATCCTGCAGACCGGACGCGCGATCGGCGGGGACGAGCTGGCCCGGCGGCAGCAGGTGAGCCGCCGGACGCTCCGCCGCGACGTCGACCGGCTGCGCGGCTACGGATATCCCGTCGAAACCCGCTCCGGGCCCGGCGGTTTCTACCGTCTCGCGTCGGGACGTTCGATGCCGCCGCTGGTGCTCGACGACGACGAGGCCGTCGCGGTGCTTCTGGGGCTCGGCGCTCTCGCCGCGACCGGGCCGGCCGAAGGCGGACTCGACGATGCTGCCACCCGCGCCTACGGCAAGCTCGACCAGTTCCTGCCCGCGCGGCTGCGCCCGCGGGTCGCGGCCGTCCGCAGCGCGGTGGAGACGAGTGCGCTGCAGGCGCCCAGCGTGTCGGCGGAGCTGCTCGGCTCCGTGGCGGAGGCGATCGCACGGTGTGACACGCTCACCTTCGACTACGTCGACGCGCAGGGCNGGGTCGAGCCGTACCGGCAGGTCCACCACCTGCTGCGGTGGTACCTCCTCGGATGGGACGTCGATCGCGAGGACTGGCGGGTCTTCCGCCTCGATCGTGTGCGCGACCTGCTCCGCACCGGCCGACGGTTCGCACCCCGCCGACTTCCCGCCGGGTCCGCCACGGAATACCTGCGGCAAGGACTCCGGCAGGGGCGGACACCGGTGCACCTGGACGTGGCGGCCTCGGCCACGCACGTCGCCGACGCGCTGAAGTACCAAGACGCCGAGATCCGGCCGACGGGTGACGACCGGACCGAGGTGCACCTCGCGGTCGAGTCGTGGCAGTGGCTCGTCCTCGCGCTCGCCACCCTCGACGCCGACGTCCGGATGCGCGCGGACCCGGAGATCGTCCGGGCCTGCGCGGTGTTCGCCGATCGTCTGCGCGCGGCGGCGCAGGACGCCGTCGTCCCCTCCGAGGACGGCGCGAGGTGAATCTGGGCGCGGCAGATCGATTTCGAGTTCCGCACAGCTGCGTTACGAAGCTCCTCGCGCGCCCGACCGGGGTTCGCTACCGCAACACGCCGGGCGAAATCCGGTTCGGCGCGTCAGCTTCCGGGGCGGTCGTCCTCGGCGGGACCGAAGGCGCGGCGGGCCGACCGCGTCGACACGACACCCATCGCCACGACGGCCGCCACGATGCCGACGAGTGCGACGACCAGCCCGACGACCGGCGTGGGACGGACCGCCACGACGACGATCGCGGTGACGAGCAGCACGACGGTCGCCGTGCCGACGGACATCAGGGCGTGACGGCCGAAGGAGAACTCTCCGCCCGGCCGACCGCGCCGCGGCCCGGTCACAACGAGCTGACCCAGTTCTGCAGCAACTGTGCGCCGGCGTCGCCGGACTTCTCCGGGTGGAACTGGGTGGCCGAGAGCGGACCGTTCTCGACGGCGGCGACGAACCGGCTGCCGTGCTCGGCCCAGGTCACCTTCGGCGGGGCGAGACGCTCGGGAGTGTCGAGTTCCCACTTGCGGGCGGCGTAGGTGTGGACGAAGTAGAAGCGGGTGTCGGCGTCCATGCCGGCGAAGAGCACCGAGTCGGCGGGAGCCTCGACGGTGTTCCAGCCCATGTGCGGCAGCACCGGTGCGTCCAAGCGCTCGACCGTACCGGGCCACTCGCCGCAGCCCTCGGTCTCGATGCCGTGCTCGACGCCGCGTTCGAACAGGATCTGCATGCCGACGCAGATGCCGAGCACGGGGCGTCCGCCGGCGAGGCGGGTGCCGATGATCTTGTCTCCACCGACGCTGCGCAGGCCCTTCATGCACGCGTCGAAGGCACCGACGCCGGGGACGACGAGGCCGTCGGCGGCGAGCGCGATCTTCGGGTCGGCGGTGACCTCCACATGCACGCCGGTACGGGCGACTGCCCGCGTGGCGGAGTGGAGATTGCCCGAGCCGTAGTCGAGGACGGCGACCGTGGTTGCGCTCATGATGTCGATTCTAGGTGGTGGGACGGGGACGTTCCGACGGCCCGGCCAGTCGGGCCAGCAGCGGCAGGGCCGGGACCAGGACCGCGGCCGCGGCGAACGCCGCGGGATATCCGGCCGCGGCTGCCACCGCGCCGAGGGCGAACGAACCGGCGCCGGTGCCGGCGTCGAAGCCGATGTTCCAGGCGGCGCTCGCCGAGCCGGTGTTACCGGCCCCGGCGCGACGGAACGCGACGAGCAGCGCCTCGTTCTGCACGACACCGAAGCCGAATCCGAAGGCGATCGCGGCGACGATCAGCAGCACCGCTCCCCCGCGGTCGTCGGCGACGAGCGCGAAGGGAATCATCGCCAGGCCCGCCAGGCCGAGACCGACGGGCAGCAACTTGCCGGCGCCGACCCGGTCCGCGACGGAACCTGCCGCGTACCGCCCGATCAGCGAGGACGCGCTGAGTACGGCCAACGCTGCCGCGACGGGCAGGCCAGCGACCGCGATGCGCAACAGCGAGGTGAGACCGCCGTAGGCGATCGCACCCGCACCCACCGCGACCAGCGGGAACAGGAGCACGACCGGCGGCACCCGTCGTGCCGTCCGCGACTGTTTCGCGGCCAGCCGTGGCAGACGGCTCGCGGCGAACAGACCGGTGGACGAGATGATCGCGCCGAGCACGAACATCGGCGTGGTGGAGAACCGCTCGGCGATCGCCAGCCCGGCGGGCAGACCGATCGTCTGGGACGCGGCGATGGCGATGCCGAGCATGCCGGTGGCCCGGCCGAGCAATCGCGGCGGCGCGAGTTCGCCGACGAGGGCGGCCGCCGCCACGGTGATCATGCCGAAGCCGATACCGCGCAGCGCGGAGATCCCGAGCACGGCCGCCGGGGCCATCGACACGAGGAACAGCAGCGACGGCGGCCCGAGGAACAGGCAGCCGGCCACGAGCGTCGCGCGGTGACCGAACGCGCGCAACAGTCGCGGCATCGCGAGCTGGGTGAAGACGGTGGTGAACATGAACACCGCCGTCACCGACCCGGCGAGCATGTCGCTGCCGCCGGCCTCGGCGATCGCCCACGGCACGACCGGCAGCAGCAGCGAGAAGCCGCCGAAGGCCGCAGCGGACGTCGACCACGCCGGGATCAGACCACGAACGGTGAACAGTCCTTGTTGTTCCGCCACGTCAGAGCAGCCGGAAGACGCCCGCGGCGGCGGCCAGCACGGTCAGAGCCAGCAGCACACCCGCGAACAACGTGTTGCGCGCCTTCCACATCGACCACGTTCCGCCTGCCGCGAATCCGGCCACGATGAAGCACAGGTAGGTGAGGACGACATCCATATGTCAGAGACTGCCCTTCGTCGACGGGATGCCGGTCACACGCGGGTCGGGTTCGACGGCCTCGCGCAGCGCGCGGGCGACCGCTTTGAACTCGGCCTCGGTGATGTGGTGCGGGTCGCGCCCGTAGAGCACCCGCACGTGCAGGGCGATGCGGGCGTGGAAGGCGAACGACTCGAACACGTGCCGGTTGATCACCGTCGAGTAGGGCACGCCGGGATATCCCCCGATCACCGAGTGCACCATGTAGTCGGGTTCACCGGTGAACACGCAGTAGGGACGGCCGGAGACGTCGACCGACGCGTGCGCGAGGGTCTCGTCCATCGGGATGAAGCAGTCGCCGAAGCGCCGGATGCCGCGCTTGTCGCCGAGGGCCTGACCGAAGGCCTGGCCGAGGACGATGGCGGTGTCCTCGACGGTGTGGTGGGCCTCGATCTCGATGTCGCCCTGCGCCTGCACGGTGAGATCGAACGAACCGTGCTGGCCGAGCGCGGTGAGCATGTGGTCGTAGAACGGGATCCCCGTGGAGATCTCGGTGCGGCCGGTCCCGTCGAGGTCGATCTCGACGGTGATGCTCGATTCCTTGGTGGTGCGTTCGACGCGCGCGATGCGGTCGCTCATCGGGTTTCCTCGATTTCCGTGGCCGCGAGCTTCTCGCTCACTCGCAGCAACTCGTCGTTCTCGTGGGTCAGGCCGATCGTGGTGCGCAGGTAGCCGGGGATCCCGACGTCGCGGATGAGTACACCCTCGTCGAGATACCGCTGCCAGGTGGCAGGGGCGTCCGCGAAGCGGCCGAACAGGATGAAGTTGGCGTCGGAGGGGATCACGTCGTAGCCGAACCGGGCGAGTTCGGCGGCGACGCGGTCGCGCTGGGCGGCCAGTTCCGCAACCGACGCGAGAGTTTCGGCGGCGTGCCGCAGGGCCGCACGCGCGGCGGCCTGGGTGATGACCGACAGGTGGTAGGGCAGGCGCACGAGCAGCAGCGCGTCGATCATCGCGGGGGCTGCGGCGAGATAGCCGAGCCGTCCACCGGCGAAGGCGAACGCCTTGCTCATCGTCCGCGAGACGACGATCTTCGTCGGGTACTCGTCGATCAGCGACAGAGCGCTCGGCTGCGAGGAGAACTCGACGTACGCCTCGTCGACGATCACGATGCCGGGGGCGGCGTCGAGGATCACCCGCAACTGGTCGAGCGGGATGCTGTGTCCCGTCGGGTTGTTGGGGCTGGTGACGAAGACGACGTCGGGCCGCCGCTCGCGCACGGCGGCGGCGGATGCGTCGACGTCGAGGGTGAAGTCGTCGCGCCGGTAGGTGGCCAGCCACTCGGTCTGGGTGCCGTCGGCGATGATCGGGTGCATCGAGTACGACGGCACGAAGCCCATCGACGTGCGCCCGGGGCCACCGAAGGCCTGCAGGAGCTGCTGCAGGATCTCGTTGGAACCGTTCGCGGCCCAGACGTTCTCGACGCCGAGGGGAACACCGGACGCCTTCGTCAGATAAGCGGCGAGGTCGGTGCGCAGCGCGACCGCGTCGCGGTCGGGATAGCGGTGCAGCTGCGTCGCCGCCTCACGCACGGCCTCGGCGACGTCGTCGACGAGCGCCTGCGTGGGCGGGTGCGGGTTCTCGTTGGTGTTGAGCTGGACGGGCACCGTCAGCTGCGGTGCACCGTAGGGCGACTTGCCCCGCAGGTTCTCGCGCAACGGCAGGTCGGCGAGGGTGATGCGGGAGCCGGGGATCTGGGTCACTTCAGCGCCTCGAATCGCAGACGGACGGCTTCACCGTGGGCGGGCAGGTCCTCGGCGTTCGCGAGGGTGATGACGTGACCGGAGACGTCCTTCAGGGCCGCCTCGGTGTACTCGACGACGTGGATGCCGCGCAGGAAGGTCTGCACGCTCAGGCCCGACGAGTGCCGGGCGCAGCCGGCGGTGGGCAGCACGTGGTTCGATCCGGCGCAGTAGTCGCCGAGGGAGACCGGCGCCCACGGCCCGACGAAGATCGCGCCCGCCGACCGGACACGCGCGGCGACCTCGGAGGCGTTCTCGGTCTGGATCTCGAGGTGCTCGGCGGCGTAGGCGTTGACGACCTTCAGGCCCTGCTCGATGTCGTCGACGAGGACGATGCCGGACTGGCTGCCGGACAGCGCGGTGGTGACGCGCTCGCGGTGCTCGGTGAGCTCGAGCTGCGCGGCGAGCGCGGTATCGACGGCGTCGGCGAGGTCGGTGCTGGTGGTGACGAGCACCGAGGCGGCCATGACGTCGTGCTCGGCCTGACTGATCAGGTCGGCGGCGACGTGCACCGCGTCGGCGGTGTGGTCGGCGAGGATCGCGATCTCGGTGGGACCGGCCTCGGCGTCGATGCCGACGACCGCGCGGCACAGCCGCTTGGCGGCGGTGACGTAGATGTTGCCGGGGCCGGTGATCATGTCGACCGGGGCGAGTTCGGCGCCGTCGGTGTCGGTGCCGCCGTAGGACAGTAGTGCGACACCCTGTGCGCCGCCGACGGCCCACACCTCCTCGACGCCGAGCAGGGCCGCGGCGGCGAGGATCGTCGGGTGCGGCAGTCCGCCGAAGTTCTTCTGCGGCGGCGAGGCGATGACGAGCGATTCGACGCCGGCGGCCTGCGCCGGCACGACGTTCATCACGACCGACGACGGGTAGACCGCGTTGCCACCCGGCACGTAGAGGCCGACGCGTTCGACCGGCACCCAGCGTTCGGTGACGGTACCGCCGGGGACGACCTCGGTGGTGACGTCGGTGCGGCGCTGGGCCGCGTGCACGACGCGCGTGCGCGCGATGGCCTCCTCGAGAGCGGCACGGACGGCGGGGGCGAGTTCGGCCAGCGCGCGGCCGAGTTCCGCGGCGGGAACACGTACCGAGGCGGGGCGGACCCCGTCGAACTTCTCGCAGTAGTCGAGCGCGGCCTCGGCGCCGCGATCGCGTATGTCGTCGACGACGGGACGGACCTGATGGAGCACCGCGTCCACATCCACTCCGCCGCGGGGCAGTGCGCCCCTGAGCTCCGCAGTGGTGGGAGTACGACCGCGCAGGTCGGTGCGGGCAAGCATGAGGTGTCCTCTCTCGTCGAACAGGGGTCACCTTCTACTATCTCGCATCGAGTGGTGACGTTCGAAGTCGCGCCCGCGTGAGGATGCTCTCGACACGGATCACCGTGCTTATGCTGACGGCATGGACGAGGACGAGTCGCGCCCGAGCACGTTGGGCGAATTGATCCGCCGCCAGCGTGAGCTCGCAGAACTGCCCATGCGTCAACTCGCGGCGATGGTGGGCATTTCGAATCCGTACCTGTCGCAGATCGAGCGGAACCTGCGGGCGCCGAGCGAGCGTGTGCTGCAAGCGATCGCCGAACAGTTGCACCTGTCAGCGGACACCCTCGCGACCCACGCGCAGGCCGACGACGGAGCGGAGTCCGCGGTCCTGCGGGCGATCCGCGAGGATCCCGACCTGACCAATCCCCAACGGCGTTCGCTCGAGGAGATGTACGAGGCGTTCCGCGAGGTCACCGTCGCGCGCCGTCGGCGTGGTGGAGGACGCGAACCCGACGAGAAGTGAGCATTCTCACAATCGGTACCGAGTGCGTTCGTGCGCCACCCAGCGTCCGAGGTCAGCCCGATTTCGTCGCCTCATCGACGAACATGCAGGTAGCACGTACCTGGGGGTAAGATGCGCACCTTTCTCGGCGACGTCACCATCGGCTCCGGACCATTCACCCAGTTCTGGAGTTGCTCGGTGCTCAACCATCTGCAGAAGAAGCTCACCTCCTCCCTCGACCCGATCGGGTGGGGACCGGCCGTCGCATCCGTCGCCGGCCGTGCAGTGAAGAATCCGCGGGCCGTGGCCGGCGCGACCACGGAGTACGCCACCCGCCTGGCGAACATCCCGGCAGCGGCGACACGCGTGTGGAACGCCGCCGATCCGCAGCCCCCGATGCCGCTGGATTCGAAGGACCGCCGGTTCTCCGATGCCGCCTGGAAGGAGAACCCGGCCTACTTCTCGCTGCTGCAGAGCTATCTCGCCACCCGCGAGTACGTCGAGGATCTCGCCGACGCCGGCTCGGGCGATCCCGTGCAGGACGGCAAGGCCCGCCAGTTCGCGAACTTGATGTTCGACGCACTCGCCCCCTCGAACTTCCTCATCAACCCGGGTGTGCTCGTGCGCGCGCTAGACACCGGTGGCGCAAGCCTGTTCCGCGGCGCGAAGTACGCCATCGAGGATGTCGTGCACCGGAAGGGCCTGCCGCTCAAGGTCGACCGCGAGGCGTTCACCCTCGGCGAGAACATGGCCGCGACCCCCGGCAAGGTCGTCTTCCGCAACGACCTCATCGAGGTCATCCAGTACGCCCCCCAGACCGGTGAGGTGCACGAGATCCCGATCCTGGCGGCGCCACCGTGGATCAACAAGTACTACATCCTCGATCTCGCGCCGCAGCGCAGCCTCATCGAGTGGGCCGTGCAGCACAACCGCACCGTGTTCGCGATCTCGTACCGCAACCCGGACGAGTCGATGCACGAGATCACGATGGACGACTACTACCGGCAGGGTGTCGCGGCGGCTCTCGACGCCGTCGAGGAGATCACCGGATCCTCGCGTATCGAGGTGCTGTCGATCTGCCTGGGCGGCGCGATGGCGGCGATGGCCGCGGCCCGCATGGGCAGGCTGGGCGACAAGCGGATCAGCGCGTTCACGATGCTCAACACACTCCTGGACTACAGCGAGGTCGGCGAGCTGGCACTGCTGACCGACCCGGCCACACTCGACCGCGTCGAGTTCCGGATGAGCAAGCAGGGCTTCCTCTCCGGCAACGAGATGGCCGGCAGCTTCGACATGATCCGCGCGCGCGATCTGATCTTCAACTACTGGGTGTCGCGGTGGATGAAGGGCGAGAAGCCCGCCGCCTTCGACATCCTCGCGTGGAACGAGGACAGCACCCGCATGCCGGCGAAGATGCACTCGCACTACCTGCGGTCGCTGTAC
This sequence comes from Rhodococcus sp. Chr-9, assembly GCF_000801125.1. Lineage (NCBI taxonomy): Bacteria > Bacillati > Actinomycetota > Actinomycetes > Mycobacteriales > Nocardiaceae > Rhodococcus > Rhodococcus sp. Chr-9. The sequence goes on along the minus strand of NZ_JTIZ01000076.1, from coordinate 288,830 downwards.
GGCCGCAACGAGCTCGCGCGCGGCGTGTACGAGCTCGACGGCGAGGTCCTCGACCTGTCGGACATCACGTGCGACACCTATGTGGTGGGCGCGATCAACGACCACATCGTGCCGTGGACGTCATCGTATAAGGCCACGGGCCTGCTCGGCGGGTCGGTCCGGTACGTCCTGACCAGCGGCGGCCATGTGGCCGGCGCGGTCAATCCCCCCAACCCGAAGGCCTGGTTCGAGGCCGTCGGCGCGCCCGACGGCGAGAAGCTGCCGACGCTGCCCGAGGACCCGAAGGCGTGGTCGGAGAAGGCCACTCGCACCGCCGGGTCGTGGTGGGAGGACTGGACCGCATGGTCGACGAAGCGCGCCGGTGAGCTGGTCGCTCCCCCGGCGATGGGCAGCGCGCAGCATCCGCCGCGGTGCGATGCCCCGGGAACCTATGTCTTCGAGTGACGTTGCGCGTTAGCTATCATATTGCTAACCTGCTAACAGCGCTGATCCGAGCGCACCCCCACAGGGGAAGCCCCGCTCCTGTCACGAGCGCCCACGGAAGGTACACACCATGACCGCACCGACCAAGACCACCGCCGCCAAGGCCACCGATGCCACGGCCAAGGCGACCGAAGCCGCCACGAAGGCCGCCGCCGAGGCCACCGCAACGGCCCAGCAGTCGGCCGAGAAGCTGACCTCGACGGCCGCTGCGGTTGCCGACAAGGCCGCGACCGAGTTCACCAAGACCGTCGACGAGGCCACCGAGCGCTTCCAGGAGTTCAACGCGAAGTTCGTCGACGCCGCGAAGCAGAGCGGAAACCTCGGTGTCGACACCTACGAGAAGGCCGTCTCGAGCCTCCTGGATCTGCAGGAGAAGGTCGCCGACGCCACCCCCGTCGAGTGGGTCGCCGATCTCGCCAAGGCGCAGGTCTCCTTCGCTCGCGAGCTCACCACCACCGTCACGAGCACTGCTCGCGACCTGCTGAAGTAATCGTCGACTCACTCGATGCAGTCGATACCGAACACCGCATCAGCGGACGTTCTCCGGTGCAGTGCATGCTGACCCTGACACCAGCCCGGATCGCCGCGGCCCCGTTTCGTCTCGGGACCGCGGCGATCGCCGGCTGGAGCGGCTATCTCGCCGGCCTCGTACGACGCGGCGCCACGCCGTGCACGCTGATCTCCGACGCGAACCGGTACAGCCGCGCCCTGACATCGGCCACGCCGCCGCGCTGGACCACGGACTGGCCGGTCGTGCGCCGGTGGCCCCTCGGAGGCCTGCGTGATTGCAGCACCTCCGACCCCGCACGCGACGAGATCCCGACGCTGCTGTTGCCGCCGCAGGCGGGCACCCATTCGTGCATCGTCGACCATTCCGCCGACCGCAGTCAGGTCGAAGCCCTCCGAGCCGGTGGCCTGACCCGCCTGCACTGTCTCGACTGGGCGCCCGCGACCCTCGCGACGGACGGCTGCTCGATCGACGAGCACCTGGCGGTCGTCGCCGAGGCCGTCGACCATCTCGGTGACCGGGTGAACCTGATCGGCGACAGTCAGGGCGGGTGGCTCGGCACGGTCTACGCGGCATTGCATCCCGAGCGCGTGCACTCGCTGACCGTGGCGGGAGCACCCATCGACTTCCACGTCGACCAGCCGGCGTTGTCGGTGCTGGCCCGCGCGCCCCACGGTGCCGCGGCCACAACGATCGACTTCTGGTACGGGGCGGCTCGGACCGTCGGAGTGCCGACCACCGATCCGATCGGTGAGATCGAACGAGCGATGACGCTGCTCGCCCTGCTCCACGATCCCGACGAAGTGGCGCGCTGGGAGGCCGAACGGCACTGGTTCACGTGGAAGCAGGAGATCCCTTCGGCCTTCCGCGCGTGGATAATGCGCCACCTGTTCGTGGGCAACGAACTCGTCGCCGGCAGCCTGAAGGCCGAAGGACGCGTCGTCGATCTCGCGGCCGTCGACTGCCCGGTCCATCTGATCGCCGGCTCCGCCGACCCGATCGCGACTCCCCGGCAGGTCACCACGCTCGCGGAGTACGTATCGACCCCGCCGCAGAGGATCACCAGCACCGTCGCCGACGCCGGTCACATCGGGCTGTTCATCGGCCGCCGCACCCTCACCGAAGTGTGGACGCCGCACGCCCGCCGTGTGGCGGCGACGTCCTGACTCATCCCGGGCCGTTCGGCGATGCGGCGCGCCGATTCTCGAAACGGCACGGTCAGTCGTTCCCGGCGTCTCCCTCCCCGCTCCCCTCGTCGTCGACCTCCACCCGGACTCCGAGAGCGGATTCCAGGGCGCCGAGTTCGTCGTCGAGGTGATCGAGCAGCCGGGCAAGGTCCGGCACCGTGCGGCCGCACGCCGTCAGCCCGAAGGCGATCTCGTCGTCGGTACTCGTGCACGTGATGTTCAGCGCCTGTCCGTCGACGGGCACCGACAGCGGATACAACGCGTCGACGCGCGCACCGTTCCAGTACAGCGGCGAATCGGGTCCCGGCACGTTCGAGACGATCACGTTGAACGGCGGCCGTGGGAGCGCCCGGTTACCGGTGAGCACCCCCACCGCAAGGGGTGCCACGCCCACCGCGCTCGTCGCGAGACGACCGAGCTTCGACATCGAATTCATCGCATGCTTGCCCTCGATCATCGAACCCCGCACGCGCGCAAGCCGTTCCACCGGGTCGGCGCACTGCGTGCCGAGCGTGCACATGAGGATGCCGATCTCGTTGCCCGACGAGTTCGTGCTCTGGCGCAACGACACCGGAACCATGGCAACCAGCGAATCGTCCGGCAGCGCATCGTGTTCGGTGAGGAACGCCCGTAGAGCCCCACCCGACAGTTCCAGGACGACGTCGTTGAGTGTCGCGTCGGCCGCCTTGGCCACCATGCGCAGGCGTTCGATCGGCCACGACCGGGCCGCGAACCTGCGCGATCCGGAGATCTGACGGTTGAGGATGGTGTTCGGAGCGCCCAGCGACAACGAACCCCCGCGATTGTGCAGTGCCCGGTCGACGGTGCCGACGAGCGCCGGAACCAGAGCGACCGCCTCGGACACGACGTTCACCGCGTCGTTCACCACGCCGGTCGCCGCACGGACGACCGCACCGGGGAACCCGATCGCGGTGCCCATCGCCGAGCGGCTCGGCGACCGGGCGTCGTCGACCGCCCACGGCGCCGGCATGTCGGTGCGTTCCGGGTCGGTGCTGAGCGCGCGGCGCATCAGACGCATGGCCCCCACCCCGTCGGCGAGCGCGTGGTGGATCTTCACGTACAGGGCGTAGCGACCGTCTGCCAGCCCTTCGATCAGATGCATCTCCCACAGTGGGCGCGTGCGGTCGAGCAGCGAGGCGTGCAGACGGGAGACGAGTTCCCACAGATCGTCCATCGTGCCCGGGGACGGCAGCGCGTTGAACCGGACGTGGTAGTCGATCGAGAAACGCGGATCGTCCTCCCAGGCCCATTGCCCGAGGGTGAACAGCGAGCGGGTGGGCCGCTTGCGCCACAGCGGCCCGGCGGGTTCCTCCCGGGCGAGCGCCTCGGCGAACATCGACTTCAGGTCACTCGCGTCCTTGCCCTCCGGCGGCTGGAACAGCAGGAGACCGCCGACATGCATCGGGTGGTCGCGCGACTCGCCGAGCAGGAACATCGAGTCGGTCGGTGACATCGGTAACCGCATCGTGTTCTGTCTTCCTCCCCCACCCGGCACCGGCGACAACCGGAGCACCGCCCCTACGTGACCGGTACCGGCACGTCGATGTGCTGTCAGTTCTACCCCAGAAAGCGCACGTGCGGGGACCGTCTCACCGACGGATGTTCCGGTGGCGCATCCGATTCATCCGTGCCGCGACCTGCGACCTGCACGCTCACATGTCGAGGCCGAAGTCCAGGACGGTCACAGAGTGGGTGAGCGCACCCACCGCGAGGAAGTCGACGCCCGTGCGCGCGTAGTCCGCGGCGACGTCGAGGGACAGGCCGCCGGAGGATTCGAGTCGTGTCTGCGGCGCGTGGGTGTTGCGCCGCTGCACCGCGATCTGCGTCTGCCACAGCGGGAAGTTGTCGAGCAGGATCAACTCGACGTTCTCGGCGAGCACCTCGTCGAACTGTTCGAGGGTGTCGACCTCCACCTCGCACGCGATGTCGGGGGCATGCTCGCGGACGGCTCGCAGCGCCGCGACCACCGAACCGGCCGCCGCGACATGGTTGTCCTTGATCAGCGCCTCGTCGCCGAGCCCCATGCGGTGGTTGACGCCGCCACCCCTCCGCACGGCGTACTTCTGCAGCGCGCGCATTCCCGGCAGTGTCTTGCGGCTGTCGCGGATCTTCGCCTCGGTGCCCGTCACCGCATCGACCCAGTGCGAGGTCGCCGTCGCGATGCCCGACAGGTGACACAGGAGATTGAGCATCGTGCGCTCGGCGGTGAGCAGGCCGCGGGTCGGCGCCTCGACGGTCAGGACCGAATCGCCGGGCAGCACCCGCTCCCCGTCGGACCTGCGATCGAGCACGCCGTAATGATCGGCACCGATGACCTCGTCGAGGACGAGCAGACCGACGTCCAGACCGGCGAGGGTGCCGGCCTGCCGCGCGACCACCGAGGCGGTGGCGACAGCGTCGGCGGGCACGGTGGCGTCGGTGGTGACGTCCGGTCCGTAGCGCAGGTCCTCGTCGAGCGCCTTCCGGACCAGCTCGCGGGTCTCGGCGAGGTCGAGTCCGTCGGGCAGGGCGGTGGTCATCTCAGTTGACTCCTGTCAGTTCCGGTGTGGTGAAGGACAACTCGCCGTCATCGTCGATGCGCAGTTCGAGGCTGCGTGCCTGCGTCGGGTCGGTGTCCGGACGGTCGCTGCGGGTGTGGCATCCCCGCGATTCGGTGCGGCGCTGCGCCGCGAGCAGCAGGGCCCGCGCGGTGACGGTGAGGGCCGAGTCCTCGAGCCGATCGGCGTCGGTACAGCTTGCAGCGACGCTCATCCTGTCGAGTTCGACTGCGGCAGCGGCCAGTCCGTTCGCGTCGCGCACGACCAGCGCGTGCCGGGTCATGAGCTGCTGCAGCACCGTCCGATCACAGACGGGCGGGGCGACGGCGGGAATGCCGTCGGTCTCGACACGCGTTCCGGCCCGTTCGATCGCCGCGGCCATCCCCGCGCGCTCGCCGAGGACGAGCCCTTCGAGAAGGCTGTTGGAGGCGAGCCGGTTCGCGCCGTGCAGGCCGGTACGTGCCACCTCACCGGCCGCGTACAGACCGGGAATGCGGGTGCGGCCGTGCACATCGGTGACGACACCGCCGCACGAATAGTGCGCGGCGGGAGCGACCGGCAGCAGATCACGGGCCGGATCGAGACCGGCGTCGGCACACATCGCCGTGATGGTCGGAAAACGCGTGGCAAAGCCGTCGAGGTGACGGGCGTCGAGGTACACGTGATCCTCACCGAGTGCAGTGAGTCGCTCGGCGATGGCCCGCGAGACGACGTCGCGGGGTGCGAGGTCGCCGAGCGGATGCACACCCTCGGTGATCGATCGGCCGCGGGAGTCGACCAATCGTGCTCCCTCCCCGCGCACTGCTTCGCTGATGAGCGGCCGACGTCCGGTGCCGCCTTCCGCGAACAGCACGGTCGGGTGGAACTGGACGAATTCGAGGTCGGCGACACCGGCGCCGGCGGCCAGGGCCAGCGCGATGCCGTCGGCCGTGGCGCCGGGCGGATTCGTGCTGCACGCGTACAGCTGCCCGAGGCCACCGGTCGCGAGCAACACGGCCGGGGCGTGGACGACGCCGTACCCGCGCTCGTCGAGGACGAGCAGTCCGGTGACACCCCGCGCGTCGGTGAGGACCCGGGCGGCAGCGGCGCCGAACAGGACGGGCAAGCCCGCCTCGCCGAGGGCGCGCTGAACTTCGGCGCCGGTCGCGTCGCCACCGGCGTGAATGATGCGGCGGGTGCTGTGCCCACCCTCGCGGGTGCGGGCGATGTCGCCGTCTCCGGCGGTGTCGAACACCGCGCCGAGATCGCGCAGGGCGGTGACGGCATCGGGGCCGGCGGTGACGATCGAGCGCACCGCGTCCTCGTCGCACAATCCCCCGCCTGCGGCAAGTGTGTCGGCGACGTGGGCGTCGACGCTGTCGCCCACCGGCGCCACCACGGCGATACCGCCCTGGGCGTACTGGGTGGCCGTGTCGGTGGGGCCCCCTTTGCTCACCGTGAGCACCCGCGCGCCGCGCCGGGAGGCGGCGCGCGCGGCCGTGAGACCGGCGACGCCACCCCCGACGACCACCAGGTCGGCGTGGTCCTCCCACGCGACCGTGATGGCGGTGGTCACTCGCCGCTGCCCGGGTTGCCGATGGCGATCATGCGCTGCACCGACAGGCGGGCCCGCTCGGCGACGTCGGCGGCGACGTGGACCTCGTCGCGTCCCTCCTGCAGGCAGCGGAGCAGGGCGGCGGGGGTGATCATCTTCATGTAGGGGCACGATGCGCGGTCGTTGACCGCCTGGAAGTCGATGCCGGGCGCGGCCTTGCGGAGCTGGTGCAGCATGCCGACCTCGGTGGCGACGAGGACCTGCTTCGCGCCGGTCTCCTGCGCGGCGTCGATCATGCCGCCGGTGGACAGGATCCTGACCTTGTCGTCGGGCACGAAGCCCTCCCCGGCGAGGTAGAGCGCCGAGGTGGCGCAGCCGCACTCGGGGTGGACGAACAGGTCGGCGTCGGGGTGCGCCTTGGCCTGCGCGGCGAGCTCGTCGCCGTTGATGCCGGCGTGCACGTGGCACTCCCCGGCCCAGATGTGCATGTTCTCGCGACCGGTGACGCGCTTGACATGGGCGCCGAGGAACTGGTCGGGCAGGAACAGCACCTCGCGGTCGGGGTCGATGGACGCGACGACGTCGACGGCGTTCGAGGACGTGCAGCAGATGTCGGTCAGGCCTTTGACCTCGGCGGTGGTGTTGACGTACGAGACCACCACGGCGTCGGGGTGGTCGGCCTTCCACTCGCGCAGCTGGTCGGCGGTGATCGAGTCGGCGAGCGAGCAGCCGGCGCGCTCGTCGGGGATGAGCACCGTCTTGTTCGGGCTGAGGATCTTCGCGGTCTCGGCCATGAAGTGCACGCCGCAGAAGACGATGGTGTCCTCCTCGGCCTCGGCGGCGATACGCGAGAGCGCGAGCGAGTCGCCGACGTGGTCGGCGACGTCCTGGATCGCGGGAAGCTGGTAGTTGTGCGCGAGCAGCGTGGCGTTGCGCTCACGGGCCAACCGGCGGACCTCCTCGGCCCACTCCGGCGTCGCCTCGACGCCCGTGTATCCGCCGGGGCCGTCGACGATGGTGGCGGCTCCCGCCCACTCGGTCGTGGTCATGGCCTAGCTCCTTCGAGGGTGTCATCCCGGCGGGTTCTACCGGAATTGCCGTATTCGAGGTTTTCGACTTAGGATCGAAAACATGACACATGGTAACACCCGCCACGAAGTGCTCATCGCCGTGTTCCAGGTTCGCCGCTTCCCGGACGCCTCGGGAGCCCTCCGCGAGGAGCCCGAACTCGGGGTGCTGCTGTGGCAGCGGGCCCTCGATCCGCAGGCCGGCACGTGGTCGCTCCCCGGCGGCCAACTACGCAACGACGAGGACCTCACGACGTCGGCGAGGCGGCAACTGGCGGAGAAGGTCGACGTCCGCAAGGTCGCGCACCTCGAACAGCTGTCGGTCTTCTCCGACCCGGATCGGGTGCCGGGACCGCGCACGATCGCGTCGACCTATCTCGGTCTGATCCCCCTCACCTCGGATCCCCAGCTGCCGTCCGATACGGCCTGGCATCCGGTCTCGGACCTTCCCGCGATGTCCTTCGACCACGGGGTGATGGTGGCGAACGCCCATGCGCGCCTTGCCGCGAAGCTGTCGTACACGAACATCGCATTCGGCCTCGCACCGGCGGAGTTCTCGATGTCCACGCTGCGCGACATCTATTGCGCTGCATTGGGTTACGAGGTGGATGCCACCAATCTCCAACAGGTGCTGGCGCGCCGGAACGTGCTCACCCGCACCGGCAACACCGCACCGTCCGGCAAAGCGGGAGGTCGCCCCCCGGCGCTCTACCGCTTCACCGATTCCAGGCTGCGCGTGACGGACGAATTCGCCGCCCTGCGACCGCCGGTGTGAACCTCCCGGAGGAGATCAGAAAGGCCGTCCCATGATGACCTCGAGCAACTGCAGCGGCATCGTCAGGAAGGCCGACCCGACGAACAGCGCCGAGCGCAGCGGGTCGCCCGCCAGATAACCTTCGCGGATCCATTCCAGAACATCGACCGAACCCATGCTGCCCCTCCCCTGATCGTCATGTGATTCCGACGTGTGTGTCGGACAAGAGGAGTCGTACGTTACAGATCGGCGGACCGGTCGCCCTCGGACGGACGCGTCAGGCCGGAGAGAACGGTCTCGACCAGAGTGCGGACATAGCCGTCCGACGGGGGCTCGCCGGCGGTCGACCACTTCTGGGCGACAGGCGCGAACAACATGTCCACGGCGACATCGAGATCGAGGTCGTCCGGCAGTTGCCCCGCACTCTGCGCGGCCCGGAGCCTGGCCTTCTTCATCTCCCGCATCGGCGCGTCGAGGCGGTGTTCGTATTCCGCTGCGAGTTCGGGGTCTTCGAGTACCGCCACGGTCAACGCTCGCAGGGGGACGGCGAACGTCGGATCACGCAGCTCCGCCACGGTGGCCTGCAGCACCGCGACGAGGTCCGCGCGGAGGTCGCCGGTGTCGGGCAGCGCGGCCTCGTCTCCGGCATCGCCCTGCGTGTGTGCCAGATACGCGTCGAGGAGCACGGCTCCCTTCGACGGCCACCAGCGATAGATCGTCTGCTTTCCCACGCCGGCCCGGGCGGCGATCGCCTCGATACCGAGTTTCGAGTAGCCGACCTCGGCGACCAGGCCGAAAGCGGCATCGAGGATCGCTTTCCGCGAGGCGGGGTTCCGCCGGGAGTGTCCGGTTTCGGGGCGTGGGGGCATGGGACGACGATATCTCATCGAGACGAGACGTTGCGTCTTGACAGGCGCCCTCCGGAGGGTCATCCTCGAATGAACGAGACGGACCGTCTCGTCTCACTCAGGAGATATGCATTGAAGGCCCAACCGACGACCGCGTCCCCCACCACCCCCGGCGTCCGTCCCCGCACCTGGTTGATCACCGGCGCGAGCCGCGGCCTGGGCAGGGAGTTCGCCCGTGCGGCGCTGTCGAGAGGCGACAACGTCGTGGCCGTCTCCCGATCGATCGAATCGGCCGATCTCCCCCGGGATCCGGAACGTCTCCTCCGACTCCCGGCCGACGTCACCGACCGCACGGCGGTGTTCGCCGCTTTCGACACCGCCCGCGAGCATTTCGGAGGCCTCGACATCGTCGTCGACAACGCGGGCACCATGGCCTACGGATTCGTCGAGGAGTTCACCGAGGAGCAGGCGCGTGCACAGTTCGAGACGAACTTCTTCGGAGCGATGTGGGTCAGCCAGGCCGCCATGGCGGCCTTCCGGAGCCGAGGGCGCGGGCATCTCGTGCAGATCTCGAGCATCGGGGGCGTACTGAGCGGGCCCGGCACAGGGCTGTACAGCGCGAGCAAGTTCGCCCTCGAAGGACTCAGTGAAGCCCTGGCTCTCGAGGCCGCGCATTTCGGCATCGACGTCACGATCGTCGAGCCGGGCGGCTACTGGACCGACCTCTATACCACCATGACGGTGAGCGCTCCGCGATCGGACTACGACTCGCTGCGAGCCGAGATCGAAAAGCAGAGCGCGTCCACGAGCATCGACAGCCACCCCGCCCTGGCCGCGCGGGCACTGCTCGAGGTCGTCGATGCCGACCGACCGCCGCGACGCATCGTCCTGGGCAGCGCCGTCCTGGATGCGGCCGTGGCCGCCACCCGGGAGAAGATTGCCACCTGGCTCGAGTGGGAGTCGGTGAGCCGTGCCGCGGAGGACGCCGTACCGGCACCGGAATCCTCGGGTGGGGCACGATCCGCGATCTAGAATGGGTGGATCGTGTGTCGGGCGGAGCACAGGTCGGGTGATCCCATGAACGTCGACGACATCTGGAACGCGATCGACGAGCAGCGCGTACGCACCGCCGATCTGCTGGAGCAACTGACCGACGACGAGTGGAGCCGGCCGTCGCTGTGCGAGGGCTGGACCGTGCGCGACGTCGCGGCCCACCTCACGCTACAGCAGCTCACCGTGGTCGACCTCGTTCGGATGGCGCTGCGTCATCCCGGTGGCGTGAACACGATCATCCGTGAGTCCTCCCGGCACCGCGCCCGACAGCCGACGGCCGAGTTGATCGCCGATCTCCGGGGAATGATCGGCTCCCGCCGGCACAATGTGGGCATCACCCCGCTCGAGACGATGGTCGATCTGCTCGTCCACGGCCAGGACATCGCGATACCCCTGCAGCGCGACCTGCCGATGCCGCCGGACGCCGCAACAGCGGGCGCCACTCGGTTGTGGTCCACCCGCGGCACCGGGAAGGCCCGTGTCTTCGCCGACCTCCCGCTCGACGGATTCCGTCTCACCGCAACCGATGCCGAGTGGTCCTCCGGTTCCGGACCCGAGGTGCGGGGACCGATCTCCGCGATCCTGCTGCTGCTCTCGGGCCGTCGCGCGGGGTTGTCCCGATTGGAGGGCGACGGCGCCGGGGAACTGCGCCGCCGGCTGGCGCACGCGTGATGGCACGATGGAGGCATGAGTGCCGACACCCGCGTCCTGTGGACCATCGGCCACTGGACGTGTCCGCAGTCCGTCCTGCTCGACACGCTGACCTCGGCCGACATCGAACTCGTCGTCGACGTGCGGAAGATGCCCGGTTCGCGCCGCAGCCCGCAGTTCGACGCCGACGAGATGCCCTCCTGGCTCGACAGCGCCGGGATCGGCTATCTGCACCTCACCGAACTCGGTGGCAGGCGGCCGAAGCAGAAGGGCATCGATCCGGCCGTCAACGCGGGCTGGAAGAACGCGAGTTTCAAGAACTACGCCGATTACACCCTCACCGACGACTTCGAGGCCGGATTGGAGCGCCTTACCGAACTGGCCGAGCATCGGCACGTCGCGATCATGTGCGGCGAGCCGATGCCGTGGCGCTGTCACCGACTGTTGATCGCGAACACCCTCGCCGCACGGGGATGGACCGTCGTGCATCTCGTCAACAACGCGAAGCCGCGACAGCACGAACTGGGACAGTGGGGCGCGACGCCGTCGGTGGGTTCCGACGGGATCGTGACCTATCCTGCCGAAGAACGTGAGCTCCCGTAGCGTTCCGAGCCTCGCAGAGGCCCGCGTGCTCGCCCCGCCCGGGAGACAGCGACAACACGCATCATCCGAGATCCCGTGAGTAGTGCACGGCGAGGGCTTCCGCCCCCGACGGAGTGACGGTCCGGGTTCGGTCACCGCGGATGTAACCACACCGCTCGAGCACGCGCTGTGATGCTTCGTTCTCGGGGAGGGTGCGCGCGGTCAGGCGAAGTAATCCGCTGCGCCGCGCGAGCTCGGCCGCAAGTTCGAGTGCATCGGCAGCGAGCCCTTTCCCACGACCGTGCGGATGCAACCAGAATCCGACTTCTGCCTCCTCGTCGGCGATGTCGAACAACACCAGGCTGCCGGCAAAGCGATCGGTCTCCGGATCGGCGATCGTCAGTACGGCCAGATCTCCGCGCTCCAGCCCGTGCCGAATCTCGCCGTCTATCAACGCTGCGACGGACGCTTCCGTATACGCCGGTTCGGGCAGGTGCGCGTACCGGCGCACGAGTGGATCTGCCGTCCCGGCGGCGTAGGCGGCCGCGTCGTCGCCGATCATCGCCCGCAGCTGTGCTCGGTCGTTGCGTAACGGCAGCAGTCGAGTATTCAGCATGCACACGAAGTTACATCGTTCGGTCGCCGTAACTTTCGCGAATCGGTCGCACAGTCGGCCCGGCACGATCCGAGACGCGCCACGGTAGGTCAGCGTTGTTCGCTCATCACCGAGTCGACGGTCCCGTGGCGCGAGCACCGTGCCCACCACCCGTCCGGCGCGATCTGGACGATCATCCGGCGACCGCACTGCGCGCAGAAGCGCGGCGGTTCGAGCCCGAGTTGCACTGCTGTGGAACGGGTTCGGATCGTCCCGTCGACGATCGCTTCGCCGGTGAACGGATCGAACATCAGATCGTCTCGCCGAGGGCCTTGATCGGCATCTTGAGTTCGCCGAGCAGATCGAGGTCGGTCTCTGCCGGTCGGCCGAGCGTGGTGAGGTAGTTGCCGACGATGACGGCGTTGATCCCGCCGAGGATCCCCTTCTGCGCGCCGAGGTCGCCGAGCGTGATCTCGCGGCCACCGGCGAACCGGAGGATGGTGCGCGGCAACGCCAATCGGAAGGCCGCCACCGCCTTGAGCGCCTCGGTGGCGGGCAGCACCTCGAGATCGCCGAAAGGGGTGCCGGGGCGCGGATTGAGGAAGTTCAGCGGTACCTCGTCGGGTTCGAGCGCCGCGAGGTCGGCTGCGAATTCGGCTCGCTGCTCGACGGTTTCACCCATTCCGAGGATGCCTCCGCAGCACACCTCCATACCCGCCTCGCGGACCATGCGCAGCGTCTCGAAGCGCTCCTCCCAGGTGTGGGTGGTGACGACATTCGGGAAGTGCGAGCGGGCGGTCTCGAGGTTGTGGTTGTAGCGGTGCACACCCATCGCGACGAGTCGGTCGACCTGTTCCTGGGTGAGCATGCCGAGCGAGCACGCGATCTGGATGTCGACCTCGTTGCGGATCGCCTCGATACCGGCCGCGACCTGCGCGAGGAGGCGTTCGTCGGGTCCGCGTACGGCCGCGACGATGCAGAACTCGGTCGCCCCGGTCTTGGCGGTCTGCTTCGCGGCCTCGACGAGCGACGGGATGTCGAGCCGGGCGGCCCGCACCGGGGAGGCGAACAGGCCGGACTGCGAGCAGAAGTGGCAGTCCTCTGGGCAGCCACCGGTCTTGAGGCTGATGATCCCCTCGACCTCCACCTCCGGTCCGCACCACGCCATGCGCACGTCGTGGGCGACCGCCAGCAGGTCGTCGATGCGATCGTCCGGCAGCTGCAGGACCTCGAGGGTCTGGTCGCGGTCGAAACCGATGCCGCGACGGAGCACCTGGTCGCGAGCGATGTCGAGGATGTCGGTGCGGGCGGGCGCCTGGGTCACTGCCGTCTCCTGGGGTGGCGAGAACTTGAACATCGTTCAATTGAACAGCGTTCAGGTTAGGGCGAAGCGTCCGATAGTGTCAAAGGCACGAATCCTTCGGTTCGGATCCCCGGTGGCGCGGTACCGCCGCGGGCAGCAGGAGAAGCGGGAGCAGAAGAGCAGTGCAGTTGCGACGCGGCGACGTCCTCGACGGCGCCATGGCGATCCTCGACGAGTACGGGCTCGGCGACCTGACGATGCGCAAGCTCGCGTCGTCGCTCGGCGTCCAGCCCGGCGCGTTGTACTGGCACTTCCCGAACAAGCAGACCCTGCTCGGCGCCATGGCGGACCGCATCCTCGATGGTGTCGACGAGCCGCCCGCGAGCGATGCCTGGGACGACGCCCTCTCCGAGCTGGCGCACCGTTTCCGCGCCGCGCTGCTCGCCCATCGCGACGGCGCCGAACTCGTCGCCTCGAGCTACGCCTCCCGGCTGACCACTTCCCGGGCCCGCGACGCCTTCGTGGCCACCGCCGAACGTGCGGGTCTGCCCCGGGCGTACGCCGAACTGACCGGCTACGCGCTGCTGCACTACGTGCTCGGCCACACCGTCGACGAGCAGTCCCGCGCGCAACTCGAGCAACTCGGTGCGCTCACGCGCGCACCTCTCTCCCCCGATGTCGCGACCGAACAGCCGGCCGAGGCCGACGACGACCTGCTCGACGGCGACCCCGCCGTCCGGTTCGAATTCGGTCTGCGGTTGTTCGTCGACGGCATCCGCGCACGTCTGGAGACCCGTGCGACATCCTGATCCCGCCGTTCCTGTCGGACCCGTCTCCTACCTTCGACGCTCGTGACCGCCCCCTGGACCCTCCAGCAGATCAACGCCGTCGCGCCCGATCCGTCCTCGATGACGGCTGCGCGCGGCGTCGCCGCCGCATGGCTCGAGACCGGTCACGACACCACCGCCCTGTGGGGACTGTGCCGCGGACGCGGCACCACGCCGTACCGCACGGCGATCGACCCGAGCGCTCCCGCCTACACGTGCACGTGCCCGAGCCGGAAGCTGCCCTGCAAGCACGCCCTGTCACTGCTCGTGCGCTGGTCCGAGGGTGCCGTGCCGGCCGCGCAGGCGCCCGACTTCGTGACCGGATGGCTCGCCGCCCGCATCGCGTCCACCACACTTCCCGCACCGGCGGACGAGCCGGTCAAGGCGCCCGACCCTGCGACCGCCCGGCGTCGCGCCGAGCGGGTCGCGGCAGGACTCGACGACCTCGACCGCTGGCTCACCGACCGCATCCGGCACGGCCTCGGGGCGGTGGATCACGGCTACGACATCTACGAGGCGATCGCTGCCCGCATGGTGGATGCCCAGGCTCCCGGCGCGGCGTCGGCACTGCGCGCTCTGGCCGCCGTCGTGAACGACGAAACCGATTGGCCCGCCAGGCTGCTCGAAGAGTATGCGCGCCTGCACCTCATGGCCGTGGCGTACCGGCAGCGCGACGAGCTGCCGAGGCCGCTCCTGCGTGCGCTGCAGACCCATCTCGGTTTCGGCACCCGCAGCGAGGAGGTCCGCGCCGAACCGGCTGTGCGCGACCGCTGGCAGGTCCTCGCCGTGCGCGTCACCGAGGAGAGCCGGATGTTCAACCGCAAGACGTGGCTTCGGGGGAGGTCGAGCGGACGCTGGGCGATCCTGCTCGACTTCGCTCACGGCACAGCGCGTTTCGCCACGCCCCTCCCCTTCCCCGGTTCGCTGGTCGACGCCGATCTGCACTTCTACCCCGGCGCGGCCCCACTGCGAGCCGTACTCGGCCGGCAGCACGGGGAGACGGAGCCGTTCACGACCCTGCCCGCCACCGGACTCGACGCTGCGCTGGACGAGTACGCCCGCATGCGCGGAGCAGATCCGTGGTTGCGCACCTGGCCCGTCCTGCTCGACGCGGTCACTCCCACCGACAGCGAGGACGGCTGGTACGTCGTCGACCCGTCCGGACGGGCACTGCCGCTGGCCGGTGACGACGACAGCCGCTGGCGGCTGCACGCCGTCGCGGGAGGCCGTCCCGTGACGGTCTGCGGCGACTGGGACGGAACCGCTCTCACTCCCGTCTCACTGTTCACCGGAGGACAGGTGATGACCTGGTGACCGCCTTGCCCGAATCGCTGACGGCCGCAGCACTTCTCGGAACGGCACGCTCCGCTCCGGAGTTCGGCGCGCTGCACACGGCCGGTGCCGCGGGCGAACTCGCCGGAGACCCCGCCGCGACACTGCTCGCCGCTGCCGCCCTGGAGGCGACCTTCCTCACCGCCGCGACCGTGCCGGTGATCCGCGAGCTGCCGTCGCCGGCCCCGGACGACGACCGTCCCGTCCTGCCCGGCGCGGCTGCCGAACGCCTGCGCGCGCTGCTCGCCGTCCGCTCCCCGCTACTCGACGAATGGTTCGAGGTGGCGGCCCGGCTCCGCGCGTCGCACGACATCGTGGTCGACCTGCTGATCGTCGCGACCACCGACGCGGTGCACCGCGACCGGCTGATCGCTCTCACCGGCGCCCGCGG
The DNA here is from genome assembly GCF_000801125.1 of Rhodococcus sp. Chr-9. NCBI lineage: Bacteria > Bacillati > Actinomycetota > Actinomycetes > Mycobacteriales > Nocardiaceae > Rhodococcus > Rhodococcus sp. Chr-9. Next base: position 273,157 of record NZ_JTIZ01000076.1, on the reverse strand, counting down.
GCGCTGGGTGGCCGCGCGCCACCCGGAATGGGCCGATCTGCTGCCACCCGACCCGCTCGACGACACGCCCTGGCACGTCGGTCCGCCCGCCCGGCGACGCCGATGGTTCGAGGTGCTCCGCGCGCACGATCCGGCCGCGGCGACAGCCACGCTCTCGGCGTCATGGGGTGCGCAGACCGCCGCCCAGCGGGCCGAGCTCGTCGCCCTGCTCGCGGTCGGTCTCGGCCCGCACGACGAGGACCTGCTCGAGCGCGCCCTCGACGACCGTAGCCGCAAGGTTCGCGCCGTCGCGCTCGACCTTCTTCCCCGCCTCCCCGACTCCGCGTTCGCGCGACGCATGACCGAACGAGTGCGGCAATGGCTGCTCGTCGACGGCTCGACCGTCACCCTCGCCGTCCCCGAACGGCCGGACGAGAGCGCACTCCGCGACGGTCTCTCCGACGGTCCGGCCCGCGATCTGCTGGTGGCGGCAGTCGCGGCCGCTCCGCTGTCGGTGTGGCGCGAGCACGTCGGAGACGGGGTGCTGCCGGAGTTCGACGTCGACGACGCCCTCCGCACGGCACTGACGGACGCGTGGGGCCGCGCGGCGGTCCGGCAACGCGACAGCGGATGGGCCGCGGCGTTGCTGCGACGCGACGGCACCGGCGACACATCGGTCGCCCGGGTCGTACCTCGCGACATCCTGCTCACGCACCTGCGCGAGGCGTCGCCGCCCGCGGTTCTCGACGACGCGTTGCTCGCCGCGCTCCCGGCGCCGTGGCCGCGCGATGTCGCCGAGAAGGTGCTCACCGCGCTGTACACGAAGCTGACGACCACCCGTCTGGTGCGCGACGTCCTGACGCTGCTCGCCCACCGGGCACCGTTCGAGCTGGCCGATCTGCTGGCCGACGCCGCGAACCGCACCGACGATCTCGGTCGCCTGCACCTGTTCGCGAGCGCAGCCGACACCCTGACCCTCCGCAAGACGATCCACGAGGAGCTGAGTTGACCGACTTCGAGTCGACCCCTGCAGTTGTCGGCACCGACGAGGCCGCGATGCCCGAGACGGGCACGTCCGAGACCGCCGGGTCCGGCACCGACCTGCTGCGCCCACACGCCGAGCAGCAGTACGCGCACGAACTCGCGGCGCTCGCGCGACTCGACGACCGGCTGCGCCCGCCGTCGTGGCAACTGTCCCCGTGGGCGGTGGTGACCTATCTGCTCGGCGGCGAACTGCCCGACGGCACCGTGATCACCCCGAAGTACGTCGGTCCACGCCGGTTGATCGAGGTTGCCGTGGCGACCCTGGCGACCGACCGGGCACTGTTGCTGCTCGGTGTGCCGGGTACCGCGAAGACCTGGGTGTCGGAGCATCTCGCCGCCGCGATCAGCGGTTCGTCGACCCGGCTCGTGCAGGGAACGGCGGGTACGACCGAGGAGTCGGTGCGGTACGGCTGGAACTACGCGCGGTTGCTCGCCGAAGGGCCGAGCGCCGACGCGCTGGTCGCCTCCCCGGTCATGACCGCGATGCGCGACGGCGCCGTGGCACGGATCGAGGAACTCACCCGCATCCCCGCCGACGTGCAGGATGCGCTGATCACCGTCCTGTCGGAGAAGACGCTTCCCGTCCCCGAACTCGGCATCGAGGTGCAGGCGACGAAGGGGTTCAACGTCATCGCCACCGCCAACGATCGCGACCGCGGGGTCAACGACCTGTCGTCCGCGCTGCGTCGACGGTTCAACACCGTCGTGTTGCCGTTGCCGGCGAGCGAGGAGGACGAGGTCGCGATCGTCACCCGCCGCGTCGAACAGCTCGGCACCGCACTCGAACTTCCCACCGTGCCTGCGGCCGCGGAGGAGATCCGCCGCGTCGTCACGGTGTTCCGGGAGTTGCGCAGCGGCGTCACCACCGACGGCCGGACCAAGCTGAAGTCCCCGTCGGGCACGCTGTCCACCGCCGAGGCGATCTCGGTGGTCACGGGCGGCCTGGCGTTGTCGGCGCACTTCGGTGACGGGGTGCTTCGGCCCTCCGACGTTGCGGCCGGAATCCTGGGGTCGGTGGTCAAGGACCCTGTCTCCGATCGGGTGGTCTGGAACGAATATCTCGAGGCCGTCGTCCGAGAACGCGGCGACTGGACCGACTTCTACCGGGCGTGCCGGGAGATCACCGGGTGACCGACGCTCTCTTCGACCGCGCGGATGCGCCCGCGGAGATCCGGGTCTTCGGGATCCGGCACCACGGGCCGGGTTCGGCGCGTGCGGTCCTGCAGGCACTCGCGGAGTTCGAACCCGACACCGTCCTCATCGAGGGTCCGTCGGACGCCGATCCGGTGCTCCCGCTCACCGTGGCCGACGACATGGTGCCGCCGGTGGCATTGCTGGCCTACGCACGCGACGAACCGGCGCGGGCGGCGTTCTGGCCGTTCGCGGCCTTCTCCCCCGAATGGCAGGCCCTGCGCTGGGCGTACCTGCACGATGCCGACGTGCGGTTCTGCGACCTTCCGGCGTCGATGTCGCTCGGCGCGGAGCGCGAGGTCGGCGACCGCGCGACCGACAACCTGCTCGGCATACTCGCCCGCGCCGGCGGATACTCCGACTTCGAGCAGTGGTGGGACGCGGTGGTAGAGCACGGCACCGCACAGGCCTTCGACGAGATCACGGACGCGATGCGCGCGCTGCGCGAGGACGTCGGGATCGACGACCACACCGCGCGACGCGAGGCGCACATGCGGCAGGTGCTGCGCGCGACGGTCAAGGCCGGGGCCCGCGCGATCGCCGTGGTGTGCGGAGCGATGCACGCACCCGCACTGACCGGCCGGCTCGGACCGGCAGCGCCCGACGCGCGCCTGCTCAAGGGCATGCCCAAGGTCAAGACCACCCTCACGTGGGTGCCGTGGAGCCACTCCCGGTTGTCGCTGTCGTCGGGCTACGGCGCCGGCATCACCTCACCCGGCTGGTACCACCACCTGTTCACACAGCCCGCGGACACGACCGCACGCTGGTTCACCCGCGTGGCCCGTGTCCTGCGCGAGGAGGATCTACCCGTCTCGAGCGCCCACATCATCGAGGCGACACGTCTCGCCGACACGCTCGCGGCGTTGCGCGGTCGCGCGGTGGCCGGACTCGACGAGGTCGTCGAGGCGACGCGGTCGGTGCTGTGCGACGGCGACGACGTCCTGCTCGGTCTCGTCTCCCGCCGGCTCGTCGTCGGTGAGGCACTCGGTTCCGTCTCCGAGGACACCCCCACCGTCCCGCTCGACACCGACCTGCAGCGGAATGCGAAGTCGTTGCGTCTCAAGCGGTCCGCCGAAGCCAGGCATCTCGATCTGGACCTGCGCCGGGAGATCGACGTCGCCCGGTCGCGACTGCTGCACCGCCTGGCGCTGCTCGGTATCGACTGGGGTAGACCGGCGGAGAGCGAGGTGCGCTCGACCGGCACCTTCCGCGAGACCTGGACGCTGCGGTGGGAACCGGAGTTGTCGGTGGCGATCGTCGAGGCGTCGCGGTGGGGCACGACGGTGGAATCCGCAGCGGGCGCCACAGTGGCCGACCGTGCCACTCGTTCCGGGATCGCGCTCGCCGACCTCACCGAACTGCTCGAACGGGCGTTGCTCGCCGACCTGCGGACCACGATCCCGTCGCTGGTGACGGCGATCGACGCGGCGGCTGCACTCGATCACGATGTGCTGCACCTGATGAGCGCCCTGCCGACCCTCGTGCGCACCGTCCGTTACGGCGATGTGCGGGGCACCGATCTGTCCTCCCTGGAACATGTCTGCGACGCCCTGCTCGCGCGTGTGTGCGCCGGTCTCCCGGCGGCGGTCACCGGTCTCGACCACGACGCCGCCGATGCACTGCGCACCGCGATCGACGACGTGCATCTCGCTCTCGCGCTGCGTGAGGACCCGACCGCGACCGTCCGATGGCTCGACACACTGACGTCGGTGAGCGAGCGTGACGACATCGACGGTCTGCTCGTCGGCCGCACCACCCGGATGCTGCGCGACACCGGCCGACTCGGCGAGTACGAGGCGTCCGTGCGGGTCGCGCGAGCGTTGTCGGTGGGGTCATCGGCACCCGCGAAGGCGCGCTGGATCGACGGGTTCCTCGGCGGGGGCGGACTCCTGCTCGTCCACGACAGCGCACTGTTCGATCTCGTCGACGAGTGGATCAGCGGTCTCACCGACGACGATTTCGTCGACGTCCTGCCCGTCCTCCGGCGCACCTTCGGGTCGTTCGCCTTCGGTGAGCGACGCCTGCTCGGGCAGACGGTGCGGGGCGAACGCACCCGCCGCACGGAGGCACCGCCCGCCGTGGATCGCGGCCGGATCGCCCTGACCGCCACCGCGTCGATCCTGGGAGTGTCGGCATGACAACCGAATCCGGAGACACCGAACGTTTGCGCCGCTGGCGGCTCGCACTCGGCGAGGCCGCCGAGGACTCGACGGGCTCCCTGTCCTCGGCCGACGACAGCGCCATGGACGCCGCGCTCGCCGCGCTGTACGACACCGCGCCCGGCGACGGCACCGCACCGCGCACCGCAGGTCTCGGCGCGTCCGCGCCCCGGGTGGCGCGCTGGCTCGGCGACATCCGCACCTACTTCCCGACATCCGTCGTCCAGGTGATGCAGCGCGACGCGGTGGATCGGCTCGGGTTGACCCGGCTGCTCCTCGAACCCGAGATGCTCGAAGCCGTCGAACCGGACGTGCATCTCGTGGGCACGTTGCTGAGCCTGAACCGCGTGATGCCGGAGACCACCAAGGCGACGGCACGGACGGTCGTCGAGAAGGTCGTGCGCGAGATCGAGGCTCGCATCGCGCAGCACACCCGTGCCGCCGTCACGGGTGCGCTCGACCGGTCGTCGCGGACGTCGAACCCGAAACTCCGCGACATCGACTGGGATCGCACGATCCGCGCGAACCTGGCCCACTACCTGCCGGAGCATCGCACGGTGGTGCCCGAGAAGCTGGTGGGCTACGGGCGCCGCTCCCAGGCGGTGAAACGCGACGTGGTGCTCGCGGTGGACCAGTCCGGGTCGATGGCGTCGAGCGTGGTGTACGCGTCGGTGTTCGCGGCGGTCCTGGCGTCGATGCGGGCACTGCGCACCTCGTTGGTCGTCTTCGACACCGCGGTGGTGGACCTGACCGATAAGCTCGCCGACCCGGTGGACGTGCTGTTCGGCACCCAGCTCGGCGGCGGCACCGACATCAATCGGGCGATCGCCTACAGCAGGTCGCTGATCACGCGCCCGGCCGATTCGCTGTTCGTGCTCATCTCGGATCTGTACGAGGGCGGCATCCGCGCCGAGATGCTCTCGCGCATCCGGGAGATGCTCGCCGCGGGTGTGCAGGTCGTGGTGTTGCTGGCTCTGTCCGACGACGGGGCGCCGTCCTTCGACCGCGACAACGCGGCGGCACTCGCCGAACTCGGAGTTCCCGCCTTCGCGTGCACGCCCGACCGTTTCCCGGAACTGCTCGCCGTCGCGCTCGAGCGAGGTGACATCGGACGCTGGTCGCAGACCGGATGAGGGCCGACCGATCCCGAACGGCGTGAAGATCGGGGTTCAGTGGGCCGGTTCCCCGGGGAAGTCGACCGCCGCGTCACCGTCCTCCTCGGCGTACCGCTCGAGCAGCGCGATCTCGCCCGTGCGTGAGGGGAACGCGAAGGCCACCAACGCCGCTCCGACCAGCACGATCGCGATCGCGGCCGTGTAGGCGCGGGTGTCGCCGTCGAGGAAGGCCGACCGGGCGGCCTCGACGATCTGCGGCGCGTACTGCGGATAGTGTTCGGCGATCCCGACGGCACCCGCGAACGACTTCTCCAATGCGGTCTCGGTCTGCTCGTCGACGGCCGCGGCCTGCGGACTCGCCGCGATCGTCGCGGCGAGGGAGGCCGAGTACCCGGCCGTGAGCAGGGCACCGAGGATCGACTGGACGATCGCGCCGCCGAGATCACGTTGCAGATCGGCCGTGCCGGAGGCCATTCCGGCGCGGGAGACCGGCACCGACCCCGTGAGCGAATGCGAGGCCGGGGTACCGGCGAGACCGACACCGGCTCCCAGGCACATGTATCCGAGGGCGATCACCCAGTAGTGCGCGTCCTCGTCCCACAGCATCAGTGCGACGACGAGTCCGGCCACGATCGCGACGTAACCCGACAGCAGGGTGAAGCGGGAGCCGCGCGACCCGACCAGTTTCGCCGACTGCGGTGCCACCAGCACCATCACGAAAGCGGCGGGCAGCGCCGCCGATCCGGCCGCGAGCGTGGAGTATCCGAGCACGTTCTGCAGGTACTGCTGGCTGATGTACATCGTGCCCATGAGGGTGCCGAACACGATGATGCCCGCCACGGCCGCGACCCAGAACACGCGACGCCGGGCGACCCGCAGGTCGAACAGGGGGTTCGCCGCTCGCAGCTGGCGCATGACGAAGAGGATCACCGCGACGAGAGCGATCACGAGAGCGGACACCGCGATGGTCTCCATCCCGTCGACGGGCACGAAGTTGATGCCGAGGACGAGCGAGCCGACCAACACGATCGAGACCACACCGCCGAGATGATCGACCGGATCGGTCGATTCGTTGACGTGACTGGGCACGAATATCCAGGTCAGGGCGAAAGCGATCAGCGCGAGCGGAATCGTCACCAGGAAAACCGAACCCCAGAAGAACTGTTCGAGCAGGGTGCCGGCGACGAGCGGGCCGAGCGCGGTCAGGCCACCACCGATCGACGACCACAACGCGATCGCGCGCGTGCGGGCTGCGCCCGACCACAGTGCAGTGATCAGGGCCAAGGTGGTGGGGAACGCCAGACCGGCGGAGAGACCGCCGAGCACCCGCGCCGCGAACAGCACCTCGGTGCTCGGCGCGAACCCGGCGACCGCCGAGGCGGGAACCGACAACGCCATGCCGAGCAGCAGCATCGTCTTGCGTCCGTAACGGTCGCCGACGGCACCGAGGTAGAGCACGGACGCGGCGAGACCGACGGAATAGCCGACTGCGACGAGGTTGAGCTGGGTCTGGCTCGCGTCGAACGCCTTCCCGATGTCGGGCAGTGCCACGTTCGCGACGGCGAGGTTCGAATTCGCCACGGCGGCGACGAGGATCAAGGAGGCCAGCACCGGTTTCGCCCGTGCCGGCCGACCGTCGTCAGGTCGGGTCACGGACACATAGTGCGCGCTCGAGCGGCTGCCCTGCGCGGTTTCCGGCGGGTTTTCACCTTCGGTCACCCCGCCGGGTTAGGATCGCCTCACTTGTTGTTCGACAGACTCGAGGCCCGTCATGACACGCCGATCCGCTGCGTTGCTCCGTTCCGCCGCTCTGTTCACGGCCACCGCGATCGTGCTGACCGCGTGCGGATCGTCCGACACGGAGTCCGACTCCGGTTCGGCACCGGCCGACGGCGCCTTCCCCGTCACGGTCGACACGAAGTTCGGGGAGGTCACCATCGAGTCCGCCCCCGAACGCGTCGCGGCTCTGGGCTGGGGCGACGCCGAAACTGCACTGGCACTCGGCGTTCAGCCGGTGGCGGCGAGTGACTGGCTCGCCTTCGGCGGCGACGGCGTGGGGCCGTGGGCGCAGGGGCTGTACGACTCGCCGCCGGAGCTCATCGGCACGATCGAGCCGTCCTTCGAGATGCTCGCGGCGCAGGAGCCCGATCTGATCCTCGACACCAAGAGTTCCGGTGAGCCGGCCCGCTACGAGACGCTGTCGGGGATCGCCCCGACCGTCGGCGGCCCGGAAGGCAGCGACGCCTACCTCACGTCGCTCGACGACCAGGTGGCCACCGTGGCAGCGGCGCTCGGTGTCCCGGACAAGGGTGCCGAACTGCTGTCGCAGATCGACGCGGATTTCGCGCAGGCCGCCGCCGACAATCCCGAGTTCGCGGGCAAGACCGTCACCGTCGCCTCCTACACGTCGGAGGGGTGGGGCGCCTACGTCGTCGGCGACTCGCGCGTCGACTTCATGACCGAGCTCGGCTTCGTGAACAATCCGCAGGTGCAGGCCGCGGCGACGGACGATTTCTTCATCACCGTCTCCGACGAGAACCTGGGCATGCTCGACTCCGACCTGCTGATCGTGCTGCCGATCTACGTGCCGGCCGCCGAGGTGACCGACAATCCGGTCTTCCAGCAGATCCCGGCGGTGCGCGACGGCCGGTTCCTCGTGCTCGACAGCGATTCCGACATCTCCGCGGCGTTCTCGACGAACTCGGTGCTGTCGGTGCCGTTCGCGCTCGACGAGCTGGTTCCGCTGGTCGCCGAACGCGTGAACTGAGCCGGTCCCTGCGTCCGGCCCGGTCCCTGCTCCCTGCTCAGCGCCGGAACAGCTTGTTGCCGAGCCACACGATCGGGTCGTAGCGGCGGCCGGCGACGCGTTCCTTCATCGGGATCAGCGCGTTGTCGGTGATGTGGATGTTCTCCGGGCACACCTCGGTGCAGCACTTGGTGATGTTGCACATACCCAGGCCGTGCTCGTCCTGCGCGACGTCGCGCCGGTCGGCGACGTCGAGCGGGTGCATCTCGAGTTCCGCGATGCGCATGAGATAGCGGGGACCGGCGAAGACCTCCTTGTTCTCCTCGTGGTCGCGCACCACATGGCAGACGTTCTGGCACAGATAGCATTCGATGCACTTGCGGAACTCCTGGGAGCGCTGCACGTCGACCTGCTGCATCCGGTACTCCCCCGGCGCCAGATCAGGAGGCGGCGCGAAAGCCGGTATCTCGCGTGCCTTGCGGTAGTTGAACGAGACATCGGTGACGAGATCTCGGATGATCGGGAAGGTGCGCATCGGGGTCACGGTGATCGTCGCGTCGGGATCGAACAGCGACATGCGGGTCATGCACGTCAGGCGCGGGCGACCGTCGACTTCCGCCGAACACGATCCGCACTTGCCCGCCTTGCAGTTCCAGCGCACGGCGAGATCCGGTGCCTGGGTGGCCTGCAGACGGTGCAGGATGTCGAGGACGACCTCCCCTTCGTTGACCTCGACGGTGTAGTCCCGCAGTTCCCCGCCGTCGGCGTCGCCCCGCCAGATCCTGAACGCCGCCTGGTATCCCATCTCAACCCCTCCCTCCGGGATGATCCGCGAGTTCCTCGTCGGTGTAGTACTTCCCGAGTTCGTCGATGTCGAACAGCTCCAGCAGGTCGGGACGCATCGGTTGCTGCCGTTCGGCGGTGACCGTCACGTCGGGGACGAACGGGTGGCCGCCGTCCAGGCGACAGGCGAGCAGAGTGCGACGCCATTCGGAGTCCATCGACGGGTGGTCGTCGCGGGTATGTCCCCCGCGGCTCTCGGTGCGCTGCAACGCGGCCCGCGCGACGCACTCGCATACGAGGAGCATGTTCCGCAGGTCCAGGGCGAGATGCCAGCCCGGGTTGAACTGGCGGTGGCCCTCCACCGCGACGTTGCGGATCCGTGTGCGCAGGGTGTCGAGTTCGCGCAGGGCACGTTCGATCTCGTCCGCGCGCCGGATGATGCCCACGAGATCCTGCATGACCTGCTGCAGGTCGGTGTGCAGGGTGTACGGGTTCTCGGCGCGATCGGTGTCGGCCGGATCGAAGGGCGAGAGCGCCGCACGGGCGGCGGCGTCGATGTCGGCGTCGCCGACGATCGGCCGCGAGGTGAGGCTCTGCACGTAGTCTGCGGCGCCGAGACCTGCCCGGCGACCGAAGACCAGCAGATCGGACAGCGAATTCCCGCCCAGCCGGTTCGATCCGTGCATGCCACCGGAACATTCCCCGGCGGCGAACAGCCCCGGGACTGCCGCAGCGGCGGTGTCGGGGTCGACCTCGATGCCGCCCATCACGTAGTGGCAGGTCGGGCCGACCTCCATGGCTTCGGCGGTGATGTCGACGTCGGCGAGTTCCTTGAACTGGTGATGCATCGACGGCAGGCGGCGCATGATCTCGTCGGCCGGCATCCGCGAGGCGATGTCGAGGAAGACTCCGCCGTGCGGAGTCCCCCGGCCGTCCTTGACCTCGGAGTTGATGGCGCGGGCGACCTCGTCGCGCGGGAGCAGGTCGGGCGTGCGGCGATTGTTCTCCTGGTCCTCGTACCAGCGGTCGGCCTCCTCCTCTGTCTCCGCGTACTGGCCTTTGAACACCGGCGGGATATAGGAGAACATGAACCGCTCCCCCTCGGAGTTCTTCAGCACTCCGCCGTCGCCTCGCACACCCTCGGTGACGAGGATGCCCTTCACGCTCGGCGGCCAGATCATCCCTGTCGGGTGGAACTGGACGAACTCCATGTTGATCAGGGTGGCGCCGGCACGCAGGGCGAGGGCGTGACCGTCGCCCGTGTACTCCCACGAGTTCGACGTGACCTTCCACGACTTGCCGATACCACCGGTGGCGATGACGACCGCGGGCGCCTCGAACAACACGAAACGCCCGGTCTCGCGCCAGTATCCGAACGCACCGGCGATGCGTCCCTCGTCGTCCTTCAGCAGTTCGGTGATGGTGCATTCGGCGAAGACCCGCACCCGGGCCTCGTAGTCGCCGTGCTCGGCGTGGTCCTCCTGCTGCAGCGACACGATCTTCTGCTGCATCGTGCGGATGAGTTCGAGTCCGGTGCGGTCGCCGACGTGGGCGAGTCGCGGATAGGTGTGGCCGCCGAAGTTGCGCTGGCTGATCCGTCCGTCGGGGGTGCGGTCGAACAGCGCTCCGTAGGTCTCCAGCTCCCACACGCGGTCGGGGGCCTCGCGGGCGTGCAGTTCGGCCATCCGCCAGTTGTTGAGGAACTTGCCGCCGCGCATCGTGTCCTGGAAGTGCACCTGCCAGGAGTCGCGGGGGTTGGCATTGCCCATCGCGGCGGCACATCCGCCCTCGGCCATCACGGTGTGGGCCTTGCCGAACAGCGACTTGCACACCACGGCGACGGAGAAGCCGCGTTGCCGCGCCTCGATCACCGCGCGTAGCCCGGCGCCGCCTGCTCCGATCACGACGACGTCGACCTTGTGCCGTTCGACATCCACCATCCGTGTTCCCCCTCCTCCGGTGCGGCCGGTGTCGTGCCGTGCGCGTCAGCCGATGAACCGCAGATCGGCGATGGTGTCGCTCGCCACGAGCATGATGTAGAAGTCCGTGAGGATCAGGGTTCCCAGCGTGATCCACGCGAACTGCATGTGCCTGGTGTTGAGTTTCGAGACGAACGTCCAGATCCGGTAGCGCACGGGGTGTTTCGAGAAGTGCCGCAGCCTGCCTCCGGTGACGTGCCGGCAAGAGTGGCATGACAACGTGTAGCCCCAGAGCAGCACGACGTTGATCAGCAGGATCAGGTTGCCGAGTCCGATGCCGAACCCGCTCGGACCGCGGAAGGACAGGACGACGTCGTAGGTGTTGATCAGCGACACCACGAAGCCGGCGTAGAAGAAGTAGCGGTGCGAGTTCTGCAGGATCAGCGGGAACCGCGTCTCCCCGGTGTAGTGCCGGTGCGGTTCGGCGACCGCACACGCGGGCGGCGACAACCAGAACGATCGGTAGTAGGCCTTGCGGTAGTAGTAGCAGGTCAGCCGGAAGCCGAGGAGGAACGGCAACGACAGGAAGGCGAGCGGGATCCACATCGGGAGTTCGCCGACCCACGTGCCGAAATGGCGGGCGCCGTCCACGCAGGACGCGCTCACGCACGGCGAATAGAACGGCGTGAGGTAGTGGTAGTCCTCGACGTAGTAGGCGCTGCGCACGAACGAACGGATCGTCGCGTACACCACGAACACACCGAGACCGAGGACGGTGAGTGCGGGTGTCTGCCACCAGCGGTCGGTCCGCAGCGTCCGCGCGGTGATCCGTGCGCGGCCCTCGGATCGGACGCCGGTGGCCGGCTCACCGCGCGCCGCCGGCGTCGCCTCGGAGGTGCTCACCGCGAGCCGTGCAGCCCGCCGAGACCTTCGTCGTCCGTATCCGTTCCGCGGAACAACGAGTCGTCGTACGGCGTATCGGGAATCGGGATGCGTTGACCGAGGCCGTTGACGACCTCGCGCGGAGGATGTTCGGCGAAGTCGCGTATGTCGATGTCGAGACGTTCGACGTCGTTCGACAGCCTCTTCACCGGGGCTGCGTCCCCGTAGCGCGATCGTAGGGATCCGAGGCATTGGCGCAGGTGGGCGGCGGTGCGCTGAAGTTCCTGCAATTCGCTGATGGACATCCGTACCTCCGGGCCGAGCGGTCGACATGTCCCTTCCGTAGCGGGTATCGGCATGTCGCGCCGGCCGACACGATGGGAACAGGCCAGTTGCAATGTGGCATCCATCACAGTACAGCGGAAGATCCGCCCGCACGCCGTTTCGTCGGGAGCGGCAGATCCGACCACCGAGAGGCACGGGTGGCGAAGACGCGGGCGTCGAGAGCGCCGCTGCCGGCCGGGATCCTGCCCACGATGGGGACGCCGGTGACGTCGGGGAGGTCGTCGAGGTTGCACTGCTCCGCCAGATCCGGTGCAGCAGGCCAGGATCCGACGATGACCCCCGGACATTCGATCCCCGCCGAGCGGAGCGCGGCCACGGTGAGCGCGGTGTGGTTGAGCGTGCCCAGTCCCGCGGCGGCGACGATCACCGCCGGCGCTCCGAGCGCGGCCGCGACGTCGGCGAGGGTGAAACCGCCCGCGCCGAGCCGGACGAGCAGACCTCCCGCCCCCTCGACCAGGGTGAGGTCGTACTCGGTGTCGAGAATCCGGACGGTGTCGACGATCTCCTCGAGGGTGAGCATCGGGCGTCCGCTGCGCCGCGCGGCGGTATCCGGTGCGAGCGGATCGGGATACCGCGCGAGTTCGACGAGCCGGACACGGTCCCCGGCCAGTCGCCGGATCTCCTGCAGGTCGCCCGGCCCGTCGTCCGTCACGCCCGTCTGGGCGGGTTTGCACACCGCGACCCGCAGTCCCGCGGCCACGGCGTTCGCGGCGAGTGCCGCGGTCGCGACGGTCTTGCCCACATCGGTCGACGTGCCGGTGACGACGAGGATGCTCACGCCCGGGCTCCCGCGAGGACGTCGGTGAGCACCTCGTCGACGAGGGCGCGTTCGTCGTCGGTGAGGTTCGCGCGTGCCGTCAGGCGCAGCCGCGAGGTACCGGCCGGAACCGAGGGCGGCCGGAAGCAGCCGACGTGCACGCCGCGGTCGCGACACCGCGCCGCGGCGTCGGCGGCGACGCGCGGGTCGCCGAGGATCACCGACACCACGGCGGACGGCGGCGCCTCGACGCCCGTGAGACGAGCCAAGCACCCGGCCTGCTCGAGCACGGCAGCGGCACGTGCGGGTTCGGCGCGCAGCACCTTCAGCGCACCCCGGGCGGCACCGACGGCGGCCGGGGCGAGTCCGGTGTCGAAGATGAAGGTGCGCGCGGTGTCCACGAGATGTTCCCGCACACGCCCGTCGGCGAGGACGGCTCCGCCCTGGGAGGCAAGGGATTTCGACAGCGTCGCGGTGACGACCACATCGGGCTCGCCGGCGAGGCCCACTTCGTGGACGAGTCCGCGGCCCCCCGCGCCGCGGACTCCTACCCCGTGGGCCTCGTCGACGAGGAGCAACGCGCCGTGCGCTCGGCAGACGCGATGCAGTTCCCGCAGCGGCGCGAGGTCGCCGTCGGTGCTGAACACCGAGTCGGTCAGGACGAGCGCGCGGGCCTCGGTGCGGGTCGCGAGGGCGTGCGCGACCGCGTCGACGTCGTTGTGCGGGGTGACGACGATCCTCGAGCGGGACAGCCGGCACGCATCGACGAGCGAGGCGTGACCACCGGCGTCGGAGACGATCAGTGCGTCCTTGCCACCGAGGGCGGCTACGGCACCGAGGTTCGCGGCGTATCCGCTCGAGAACACCAGGCCGCTGTCGGCCCCGACGAAGTCGGCGAGTTCGCGTTCGAGGAGTTCGTGTTCGGCGGTGGTGCCGGTGACCAGCCGCGATCCGGTGGCGCCGGCTCCCCATCGCCGCAGGGCAGCGGTCGCTCCCGCGAGGACCTCGGGATGGCGGGTCAGGCCGAGATAGTCGTTGGAGGCGAGGTCGACGACGGTCGTGCCGGGGGTTCGGACGACGGGGTCGCGGTGCAGGCCCGCTGCGCGTCGCGCCGCTGCGGTGTCGTCGAGCCACGCCAGGGCGGGATGTGCGGTCATGAGCGGTGACCATACTTGAACACCGTTCAAGTCGTCACGTCGGTCGGCTCGGGTCGTAGGCTCGGACGGTTCGGCAGACCCCGACGAACGGCATGGGAGGTGGTCGTCCACATCAAATCCCGGGACGGAACGACGATCGGATTCCGCAAGCTCGGGCAGGGTCCGGGTCTCGTCGTCGTGCACAGCAGCATCGCGACCGGGGACGAATGGTCGCGTATGGCATCCGCCCTGGCGGACCGCTTCACCGTCCATCTCGTGGACCGGCGCGATCGCGGGGTTCCTCACCGCCGTCCGCTGACCCCTTCGGTCACCGAGCATTCGCGCCGACGGCGGCGATCATCCCCGAGGTGATCGCCGCGAGATCGTCGGCCGAGCAGATGTAGGGCGGCATCGTGTAGACGAGATTGCGGAACGGCCGCAGCCACACCCCGGCCGCCACGGCGGCGTCGGTCGTCGCGCGCATGTCCACCGGATCGGTGAGTTCGATCACGCCGATGCCTCCGAGGACGCGGACGTCCGCGACCCCCGGCAACTCGCGTGCCGGCGCGAGTCCCTCCGTCAGTCCCGCGTTCACCGCCGCCACCTCGGCCCGCCAGTCGCGGGAGAGCAGCAGTTCGACCGCCGCGACGGCGACGGCGCACGCGAGCGGGTTGCCCATGAAGGTCGGGCCGTGCATCACACCGCCACCCTCCCCCGCGCTGATCGCTTCGGCGACGGCCCGCGTGCACAATGTCGCCGCGAGGGTCATGTATCCGCCGGTGAGTGCCTTACCCACGCACATCACGTCCGGGCTCACTTGCGCGTGGTCGGCGGCGAAGAGTTCGCCTGTGCGCCCGAAACCGGTCGCGATCTCGTCGAAGATCAGTACCAGTCCGTGCTCGTCGCACATCCTGCGCAGCTCGCGCAGATACCGCGGGTCGTGGAAGCGCATGCCGCCGGCGCCCTGGACGACCGGCTCGACCACGATCGCGGCGAGCTCGTCGACGTGCTCGAGCAGGATCGCCTCGAAGTGCGCGACGTAGTCGGGATCGAAACGGGCCGGTGGGGCGGGGGCGAAGACCTGCCGCGCGAGCATGTCGGTCCACAGTGCGTGCATGCCGCCCTCCGGATCGCACACGCTCATCGGGGCGAAGGTGTCGCCGTGGTAGCCGCCGCGCCAGGTGAGCAGGCGACGCCGTCCCGGTCTACCGACGGCACGCTGGTACTGCACCGCCATCTTCACGGCCACCTCCACCGACACCGAACCCGAGTCGGCGAGGAAGACCGTGTCGAGACCGTCGGGGGTGATGTCGACGAGCAGTTCCGCGAGACGCGCGGCCGGCTCGTGCGTGAGGCCTCCGAACATCACGTGGCTCATCCGGTCCAACTGATCGCGGACCGCCGCGTCGAGGACGGGATGCCCGTATCCGTGCACCGCGGCCCACCACGAACTCATGCCGTCGACCAGCTCACGACCGTCGGCGAGGACGATCCGGGTACCGTGGGCACGGTCGACCACCAACGATTCGGTGGTCGCCGGAAACGCGCCGTAGGGGTGCCAGAGGTGCCGAGCGTCGAGGGTGCGGATCCGCTCGACCGGGAGAGGAGAATTGCCCACGCCCAGACTGTAGGCGGTTGGAAGTCGCCGCCCGCAGCCGCGTAGTCTGCCCGAGTTGCCGTGAACGACGCTCACGGCAATCGGCCGGTGCGCTCGTCGCCCGGTTCGCAGCACAGCCGCACACGTTAGACACCGGGGGTATCCGTCACATGTCCGTCCACACCTCGGGACCGGAACTCGAGAGTGGTGCGCGGACGACAGGCACGCGCCCCGCGCGCCGTGCCGACATCGACGGACTGCGCGGTCTCGCGATCGCGCTCGTGGTGATCTTCCACGTCTGGTTCGGTCGCGTCTCCGGTGGTGTCGACGTCTTCCTGGCGCTCTCCGGCTTCTTCTTCGTGGGCACGCTCCTGAGGACGGCCGACTCCTCGGCCCCGCTCGATCCGCGTCCCGTCCTGCGGCGGATCGGCCGTCGTCTGCTGCCTCCGCTCGTCGTCGTGCTCACCGCCGTCGCGGCCGCCACGGTGGTGCTGCGGCCGTTCACGCGGTGGCTCGACGTGGCCGACCAGACCGGGGCGTCACTGCTCTTCTTCCAGAACTGGTACCTCGCCCGCACGGCGAGCGACTATCTGGCCGCGGATCCGATGGTCAGCCCGCTCCAGCACCTGTGGTCGATCGCCGTGCAGGGCCAGTTCTACATCGCAGCGCTCGTGGTGGTGTTCGGCTCCGCGTGGCTGCTGCGCCGGATGTCGGTGCCGGTCCGCCTGCCCCTGACGGTGCTGCTGGCCGTCCTCACCGCGGCGTCGCTGGCGTACGCGGTGCTCGCCGACCGGCCACAGTCGTGGCTGTACTACGACAGTGCCGCCCGTGCCTGGGAGCTGACCCTCGGCGGACTGCTGATGTGCCTGTCGCCGTGGTTGCGGGTTCCGCGCGCGCTGCGGATCGTGCTCGGTGCGCTCGGACTCGCGGTGCTGCTCGCGTGCGGCTTCGTCCTCGACGGCAACGCCCTCTTCCCCGGGCCGTGGGCACTCGTCCCCGTCGGGGCGGCGATGGCGCTCGTCGTCGCGGGCATCCGCTCCGGCTCCGGCCCTGGTTCGGACTCCGGCGCCGAGCACGACACGCCGTCGGCGCGACTGCTGGCATCCGCGCCCATGGTGCGCCTCGGGGCGATCGCCTACGCGCTGTACCTCTGGCACTGGCCGATCCTCATCGGTTACCTGATCGTGCGCGGGCACCCGTCCGTCGGCCTGGTGGGCGGACTCGTCGTGATCGCCCTGTCGCTGCTGCTCGCCGAGGCGTCGACCCGGTGGTTCGAGGACCCCATCCGCCGCGTCGAACCCCCTCGGCCGTCCCGCACCGCGCTCGTGGGTCTCGTGACGGTCCTGGCCGTCGCTCTCGTCGGGGCCGCGAACCTCTGGCACACCCACGTCGACCGTTCGACGGAGACCCTCGAAGGCGTCACTGCCCTACCGACGGAGCTGTATCCCGGCGCTGCGGTGTTCGATCCCGCAGTCTCCACCGAGCCGCAACCGGTGCAACCGCCGCTGCTCGTCGCCCATCGCGACCTGCCTCCCGCGACGCTCGACAACTGCATCGCCCAGCACACCAATCGCACACCGTTGACCTGTACCTACGGCGACCCGCTCGCGACGCGACGCATGGTGATCGTCGGGGGGTCGCACTCGGAGCACTGGCTCGCTGCGCTCGACGCGCTCGGCATCGAACACGGTTTCCGCCTCGACACCTATCTCAAGGTCGGGTGCCCGCTCTCCGATCCCCTCGCCCCGCTCGTCGAGGAGTCCCCGACGGTCGAGTGCGACACATGGTCGACCGCCGTGCTCGCCGAACTGCGCGCGGATCCGCCCGACTACGTGTTCACCACGTCGACGCGCACCAAGGCCCAGGGCGAAGGGCCGGGCGACTTCGTTCCGTTCTGGTACGTCGATCTGTGGGAGACGCTCGCCGACTACGGCATCCCGGTGGTGGCGATCCGCGACAACCCGTGGCTGTTCCGCGGCGATCTCGCCTATCGGGCCGCCGACTGCCTTGCGGGAGGCGGCACCGCGGAGACGTGCGGGGTGCCGCGCGAGGAGGCGCTGGACCCGATCGACCCGGCCGTCGCCGCATCCGCGCACCTGCCCACCGTGTCGCTGCTCGACCTGTCCGACAAGTTCTGCCGGCAGGATCTGTGCCGGGCGGTGGAGGGAAACATCCTCATCTATCGTGACGAGAACCACCTCACCACGACCTACGTCCGGACGCTGACGCCCGAGCTCGGCCGACAACTCGGTCCCGCCACCGGCTGGTGGTGACGCGCTCACCCGGTGCCGGGACCGCCGGAAGACTACTGTTGGCGGGCATGGAGACCACCGAAGCGAGCGCCAGCGACGAGATGCCCGAGCGCCTGGAAGTGTGGCCGGGATCCCCTTATCCCCTCGGCGCGACCTACGACGGGGCGGGCACGAACTTTGCACTGTTCTCCGAGATCGCCGAGAAGGTCGAGCTGTGCCTGATCTCCCGTGACGGGACCGAGACCCGCATCCCGCTCGAGGAGGTGGACGGTTACGTCTGGCACGCCTACCTTCCGACGGTCTCCCCCGGCCAGCGTTACGGCTACCGCGTGCACGGTCCGTTCGATCCGGAGAACGGTCACCGGTGCGATCCGAGCAAGCTGCTCCTCGACCCGTACGGGAAGGCGTTCGACGGGTCGTTCGACGGCGACCCGTCGCTGTTCTCGTACCCGCTGCCCGGTGCCGAGCCCGTGGCCGACAGCGCCTCGGACGAGAGCACGGACGACACCGAGGACACCGACACCGAGGACACCGAGGACACCGACACCGGCGACGCCGTGTCCACCGACGACGCCGAGCCCGAGGCGATCGCGACGGGGCAGACCTCCGACGCCGCCGCAGAGCTTCCCCGCCTGGATTCGCTGGGCCACACCATGACGACCGTGGTGATCAACCCGTTCTTCGATTGGGCGACGGATCGTCATCCCCGCCGCCCCTACAACGAGACGGTCATCTACGAGGCCCACGTCAAAGGCATGACGGCCACGCATCCGGACGTCCCCGAACACATGCGGGGCACCTACGCCGGTCTCGCGCACCCGGCGATCATCGACCATCTCCTCGATCTCGGCGTCACCGCGATCGAACTGATGCCCGTGCACCAGTTCATGCACGACCAGGTGCTGCTCGACCAGGGGCTGCGGAACTACTGGGGGTACAACACCTTCGGGTTCTTCGCGCCGCACGCCGAGTACTCGTCGTCGACCAAGCCGAGCGCCGTGGTCGCCGAGTTCAAGGCGATGGTGCGGGCCTTCCACGAGGCGGGCATCGAGGTGATCCTCGACGTGGTCTACAACCACACCGCCGAGGGGAACCATCTCGGTCCCACCATCTGCTTCCGCGGCATCGACAACGCCGCCTACTACCGCCTCGTCGACGACGACAAGGCCTACTACATGGACTACACGGGAACGGGCAACAGCCTCAACGCCCGTCACCCGCACACCCTGCAGCTGATCATGGACTCGCTGCGCTACTGGGTGACCGAGATGCACGTCGACGGCTTCCGGTTCGATCTCGCGTCGACCCTGGCGCGCGAGCTGCACGACGTCGACCGGCTGTCGGCCTTCTTCGATCTCGTCCAGCAGGATCCGGTGGTCTCGCAGGTCAAGCTCATCGCCGAGCCGTGGGATATCGGTGAGGGCGGTTACCAGGTGGGCAACTTCCCCGGTCAGTGGACGGAGTGGAACGGCAAGTACCGCGACACGGTCCGCGACTACTGGCGCGGCGAACCGGCCACCCTCGGCGAGTTCGCGTCGCGCCTGACCGGCTCGTCGGATCTGTACGAGGACACCGGCCGCCGTCCCGGCGCGTCGGTCAACTTCGTCACCGCCCACGACGGGTTCACCCTCGCGGATCTGGTGTCGTACAACGAGAAACACAATGATGCCAACGGCGAGGACAATCGCGACGGTGAGTCGCACAACCGGTCGTGGAACTGCGGTGTGGAAGGCCCCACGGACGATCCCGAGGTCCTTGCGCTGCGCGGGCGCCAGCAGCGCAACATGCTCGCGACGCTGATCCTGTCGCAGGGCACGCCGATGCTCGCCCACGGCGACGAGTTCGGTCGCACCCAGCAGGGCAACAACAACGTGTACTGCCAGGACAACGAACTCTCGTGGGTGGACTGGTCGCTCGCCGAGTCCAACGCCGACCTGGTCGCGTTCACCCGCAACGTGATCGCGCTGCGCACCGACCACCCTGTCTTCCGGCGTCGCAGGTTCTTCGAGGGCCGGCCCATCCGCAGCGGTGATCAGTCCCGCGACATCGCGTGGCGCACACCGGCCGGCGACGAGATGATGCCCGAGGACTGGGACAGCGGTTTCGGCAAGTCGCTCGCGGTCTTCCTCAACGGCGAGGGCATCCCCGAACCCGATCAGCGGGGGCAGCGCGTCGTCGACGACTCGTTCCTGATGTGCTTCAACGCCCATCACGAACCGATCGAGTTCGTCACCCCCGACGGCCCGCACGCCGAGGAATGGACGGTCGCGCTCGACACCGACGTTCCCGACGGTCTGCGCGAGGAGACGGTCGTCGCCGGTAAGCCGGTCCGGGTGCAGGCACGCTCGGTTCTGGTGCTCCGGAAGACCCGGTGACCACCGGCGGTACGGAGTCGGCAGGTGTGAACGGCGCCGGCGCGGGGAATACTGCGCCGGTGTTGTCCACCTACCGACTCCAGATGCGCGGCGACGAGTGCACCTTCGCCGACGCCGTCGCCCTGCTCGACTACCTCGACGCCCTGGGTGTCTCGCACGTCTACCTCTCCCCCGTCCTCAGCGCGACGATCGGGTCCACCCACGGATACGACGTGGTCGATCCCGGCACGGTCTCCGAGTCGCTCGGGGGACGCGAGGGCCTGGAACGGTTGTCGCGGGAGGCACGCGCACGGGGCATGCGGCTGGTCGTCGACATCGTCCCCAACCATGTCGGGGTGGCCGACCCACGTCAGAACGCGTGGTGGTGGGACGTCCTGAAGCACGGCTCCGGATCGCGCTACGCGTCGTTCTTCGATCTCGACCTCGCTGGTGACAACGGTGTGGACGGTCGGATCGCTCTGCCGGTGCTCGGATCGGACGACGCGGTGCAGGAGCTGACCGTCGACCGCTCCGGCGACGAGCCGATGCTCGCCTACTACGACAAGCGATTCCCGATCGCTCCCGGGACCGACGAGGGCACCGGTGAGGAGGTCCACGCGCGGCAGGCCTACCGGCTCGTGGCGTGGAACTCGGGGTTGATCGGATACCGCCGCTTCTTCACCGTCGACGATCTCGCCGCGGTGCGGGTGGAGGATCCCGCGGTGTTCGACGCGACGCACGAGCAGGTCGCGTCGTGGATCGCCGACGATCTGGTCGACGGGATCCGCGTCGACCATCCGGACGGTCTCGCCGATCCGTCCGGTTATCTCGCGCGCTTACGCGAGGTGATCGGCCCCGAGCGGTGGCTCGTGATCGAGAAGATCCTCGGCGATGCCGAACCGCTGGATGCGACGCTGCCGGTGGACGGCACCACCGGCTACGACGCACTCGGCGAACTGTCGACGGTGTTCGTCGATCCGTCCGGCGAGTCGGAGTTGAACGCCCTGTCGCGCAGGTTCACCGGCGCCGAAGGCGACGCGCCGTGGCTGCACGCCCGCGAACACGACCTCAAACGATCGGTGCTAGGCAGCGGGCTCGCGCCGGAGGTGCGCCGCCTCGTGCGGGCGATCCGACGCGAGACCGGCGACACCGGCTGCGACGACGCGTCCCTGCGCGAGGCCGTGATGGCAGTCGCCGCACAGCTTCCCGTCTACCGCGCCGACTACGCGCCGCTCGCGACCCTGGTGCCGCGCATCGTCGGCGACCTCGCGCGGACGCAACCCGTGCTCGATCCTGCGCTCGCGGTGTTCGCCCGGGCGATGGCCCTCGGCGGTGAGGCCGCGTCCCGCTTCGGCCAGGTGTGCGGTGCCGCGACGGCCAAGGCGGTCGAGGACTGCCTGTTCTATCGGGCGGCGCGGCTGATCTCGCTGCAGGAGGTGGGCGGGCAACCCGGCCGTTTCTCGGCCACCCCGGCCGAGTTCCACCTCGCGTGGACCCAGCGGGCACGGCACTGGCCGCGGGCGATGACCACCCTGTCGACCCACGACACCAAACGCAGCGAGGACGTCCGGGCGCGGATCGGTGTGCTCTCGCAGGTCGCCGACGTGTGGTCCCGTCGGCTCGGGCAGTGGAACGAGTCGGCGCCCGCACCGGATCCGGCGATCGGACTGTTCCTGTGGCAGACCCTGTTCGGAGTCTGGCCGCTCGACGGAGTGGTGACCGACGAGCTGCGCGAACGGGTACATGCGTACGCGCAGAAGGCGCTGCGCGAGAACGGAACCCGCACCACGTGGACCGAGGTCGACGAGGAATTCGAGACCGCGGTGGGCAACTGGCTGGACGCGGTGATCGACGGACCGGTCGCGGGTGAGCTCACCGCTTTCGTGACCGAGGTCGAACCGCACGTCGCGGCCGTCTCGTGCGGCCAGAAACTGTTGCAACTGCTCGGCCCCGGCGTCCCCGACGTCTATCAGGGCACCGAACTGTGGGACGACTCGCTCGTCGATCCGGACAACCGGCGGCCGGTGGAGTTCGACGTCCGACGGCGGCTGCTCGACGCCCCTGATTCGGCGCCGGCGAAGTTCACGATCGTGCGCACCGCGCTCCGGTTGCGCCGCGAACGACCCGCGAGCTTCGTCGGCGGGGCGTACGTTCCGGTCCTCGCCACCGGCCCGGCCGCCGAGCACCTGCTCGCGTTCGGCCGCGGTCCGGCGCCAGACGACCTCGATGTCCTCGCGGTGGCCTCCCGCCGCACCGTGGCGCTGTCGCGTTCGGGGTGGAAGGACACGACCGTCGACCTGCCGGACGGCGACTGGTCGGATGCCCTGACCGGACGCTCCTTCACCGGTCGGGTGCGGGTCGCCGATCTGCTCGACTCCCAGCCGGTCGCAGCACTCGTCCGCGCGCGTTAGTCCTCGAGCGCGTCGAGCGCTTCCTCCGCGTCGAGCCGGCGCTGGGTGCGTCGCCGACTCCAGGCGAGAACCAGTCCTGCGAGGACGATGACGACCGCCGCGCCGACGACCCGCCCCGCCCAGGTCGCGGCGTCGTTCTCGAAAGGATGGCTCTCGTAACGCAGGCGGAGGAAGATGCCGGCGACGCCGACGAGATAGAGCGCGGCGGCGGCGGCACTGCGGGGTCGCCACAGTTTCGCGGTGGCGTACAGGTCGACGTCGCGTTGCCGCGCGTACAACTGGGTCACGATCGACACGACGAACCAGGCCACGAGGATGCCCAGTGCCGTCCACGCCCCGGGCCGGCCGGCGAGCCACGGGAGCAGCGCCGCCGCCACCAGCGCGATCCACAGGGACAACTGGAATCCCACCGCCGATGCTTCGTTCCAGACGTCTCGCTGACGTTCGTCGCGGTAGAATTCGTCGTCCAGATCGCCGATGAAGCGCGCGGTTTTCACGAAGACCGTCATGAGGGCTCCTAGGTGGTGAGCGGGAACAGTTCCTCGACCGTGCTGTCGAGTGTGAGGGCGAGACGCAGGGCGAGGTACACGCTGGGCGCGTAGTCACCCTTCTCCGTCGAGACGATGCTCTGTCTGCTGACGCCGACCGCGTCGCCGAGCGCGGCCTGGGTGAGTCCCGCTTTCTTGCGGAATTCGCGGACCCGGTTGCTCCTCGGTGTGTCGGTCACACCAAAAGTAAACTATGCTTGTCATTCCATGTCAAGCATTCTTGTCATTTTCGATTGCCGAACCACCCCGGCACACCCGTCGGGCCGGACATGCAATCACCCCTCGGCGTAGTCGATCACGAAATGGAGAATTACATTCTCACGGTCGAAGGTCCTTGGTTTACGTTCTCGAGCACGGAAAATCTAGTCCTCATCGCGAGCGCCGTCGCCGGCAGGACTTTGCGCAGTCAGGGAGAGGTTTCGATGAAGGCCGAAGACATGGTGATGATCAGCATCGACGACCACGTCGTCAACCAGTCTCGGACCGGCACCAGCTTCCTGCCGGCCGGCATGAGCCCGACGGACGTGTGGCGCAAGAACTTCCTCGCCTGCTACATCACCGAACCGAGCGGACTGAACAACCGTCACCGGCTCGGCGTCGACACCATCGCGTGGGAATGCGACTACCCGCACTCCGACTCGACGTGGCCGAACTCCCCCGAGATGCTCGAGGAGGAACTCGACGCATGCGAGTGCACCGACGAGGAGATCGACAAGATCACCTTCGCCAACACCGCGAAGTTCTTCGACTGGGATCCCTTCGAGCACATCCCGCGTGAGGAGGCCACCGTCGACGCCCTGCGCGCCCGCGCCACCGACGTCGACATCAGCGAGACGTCCCAGGAGGAGTACCGCCGCCGTTACGAGCTCACCAACTCCGGCTCGTAGATTCCTGCTCNGTCGTGCCTACTGCGTCGCGTCTACGGTGTCGTGCCTACTGCGTCGTCACGGTCGGCTCACATCGGGTCCTTGCGCCACAACAGTGCGTGCAGGCACTCGACGGCCTCGGCGGGCGATTCGACATCGAGCACTCCGGCGGCGGGCATCCGCCAACCGCCGATCGCGATGACCGGAACACCGATGCGGACCGCGAGCGCGATCTCGCTCATGGTGCCCCAGCTTCCACCCACCGCGATCAACGCGTCGCTGCTGCGCACGAGCAGCGCGTTGCGCATCTCTCCGAGGCCCGTGGGAACGGCCACCGTCAGATAGGGATTGCCCTCGGCACGGTCGTCTCCGGGCAGCAGGCCGAGGGTCGTCCCACCGGCTTCCACAGCGCCACGGCAGGCTGCCGCCATCACCCCACCGAGACCGCCGGTGACCACGACGGCCCGGCGTCCGGCGAGGAGTCCCCCGACCTGGCGGGCGAGGCGTCGCTGTTCGGGCGTGGCTTCACCCGGCCCCACGACCCCGACATAGCGCTGCGCATTCATGTCCGGCATTCTGCATCACGGAGCGCTCCGGAGCGCGCGGTCCGAGAACATCATTCACGCCCGGCATCGTCCGCTCCCGCTCTGACCGCCCCGAGGCCGGGCGATCGAGCCCATCGGGGGAGACTGTGGCCATGAGCAGAGCCGACCGCAGCACCGACACCCGGCCGGATTCCCCGTGCCCGTGCGGTCGCGGCGTTCCCCTGTCCGAATGCTGCGGGCCGCTGCTGGCCGGTGCGAGCGCGCCCACCGCCGAACGGCTGATGCGTTCGCGGTACACGGCATTCGCGACGCGCGACGCGGCGCACCTGCTGCGCACCTGGCACCCGTCCACACGTCCGCGCTCGATCGAGTTCGACCCCGGTCAGCGCTGGACCGGGCTCGAGGTCCTGCACATCACCGGAGGCGGATTCCTGCATACGACCGGCACGGTGGACTTCCGCGCGCACTGGACGGCGGACGGGGTGCCCGACTCGATGCGCGAGCACAGCCGGTTCGTGCGGGAGGACGGCGAGTGGCTCTACCTCGACGACTGCGGCGACGACTGAACCGACTCCGTCACGGCGCCGTTCGTCGCAACAGCGTCGCGCGCAGCGTTCCCGAGAGCCACTGACGGTACTGGTCGACGTCCCATCCGCGGTCTCGCCTCAGCAGCGCGTGCACCTGTGGGGAACTCAGGGTGAACAGGACATCGGCCGCGTGCTCGACGGTGACGTCCTCGCGCAGCCAGCCGGCATGTTCGAGTCCTTCCGCGAGGGTGCGGGCGTTCTCGGCCGTCGCCTTCGCGTCGTCCGCGGCGAAACGACGCATGTCGGGGTCCGCCCCCGATGATTCCACGGAGGTCATGAGCAGCCCGCCCGCGCGTTCGAGCATCGCGGTGCCGTAGCGGACCACCTGCTCGACCACGAGGTCGACGTGCGAGACCACGCCGCCGGCATGGGACGGTTCCGGATCTGTCGCCTCGCTCGCGCGCGGATCGCCGTCGCCGGCCACCGCGTGATCGAGCGCCTCGCGGAAGATCTCCGCCTTGCCGCCGGGGAAGGCGGTGAACACCGTCCGCACCGCCACACCCGCTTCGTCCGCGATGTTCTTGACGGTGGTGCTGACGTAGCCGTCGCGAACGAACAGCCGCGCCGCGGCGTCGCGGATCGTCTCGCGGGTTCGGCGGGCCGCTTCCTCCCGCAACGGCGAGGTGTACCGTCGGCGGGCTCGCTCGGGATTCGGGTTCACTCCCCCAGTATCGAGTGCATTGCAGCTGCAACAAAATTGACGCGCGGCAGGGTGGTACGCCGGTGGCGCCATCCCCTGCACCGACGCCTCCGACACGGCATGCTGGTCGAGTGCACACCTTCGAGGTCTGGGCTCCGATCCCGTCGTCCGTCCGACTGTTCGCCGACGGACGGTTCCACGACATGCAACGCGGCGACGACGGCTGGTGGCGCACCACCGTCGGCGTCGCTCCCGACACCCGATACGGTTTCGTGCTCGACGACGACACCGGGACGGTCCTTCCCGACCCGCGATCTCCGCGGCAGCCGGAGGGCGTGCACGAGCCGTCGCAGCTCCACGTGCTCGACGAGACGAAGTGGACCGACCACGGCTGGACCGGCCGGCAACTGACAGGAAGCATCGTCTACGAGATGCACGTGGGGACCTTCACCCCCGAGGGCACACTCGACTCGGCGATCGACCGTCTCGACGAACTCGTGGACCTCGGTGTCGAGTTCGTCGAACTCATGCCGCTCAACGCGTTCAACGGCACCCACGGATGGGGCTACGACGGCGTGCTCTGGTACGCGGTGCACGAACCCTACGGTGGCCCCGATGCCCTGCAGCGTTTCGTCGACGCCGCCCACGCGCGCGGACTGGCGGTGGCACTCGACGTCGTCTACAACCATCTCGGTCCGTCGGGGAACTATCTGGGCCGCTTCGGTCCCTATCTCTCCGCGGCCCCGGGAATCTGGGGCGACAACATCAACCTCGACGGTCCCGGATCCGGGGAGGTGCGCCGGTACATCCTCGACAATGCGCTGCGCTGGTTCCGCGACTTCCACATCGACGCCCTCCGGCTCGACGCCGTGCACGCGCTGATCGACCACACCGCCACACACCTCCT
This sequence comes from Rhodococcus sp. Chr-9, assembly GCF_000801125.1. Lineage (NCBI taxonomy): Bacteria > Bacillati > Actinomycetota > Actinomycetes > Mycobacteriales > Nocardiaceae > Rhodococcus > Rhodococcus sp. Chr-9. Next base: position 246,394 of record NZ_JTIZ01000076.1, on the reverse strand, counting down.
CGAGGAACTGTCGGTCGAGACGTTCCGCCTGTCCGCCCATCTCGGCCGCCCCCTGTCGTTGATCGCCGAATCGGACCTCAACGATCCGAAGCTGATCACTCCCCGGCCCGGCGGTGGATACGGACTGCACGCGCAGTGGGCCGACGACGTCCACCACGCGATCCACGCGGCGGTGTCCGGTGAACGGCAGGGCTACTACGGCGACTTCGGTTCGCTGGACTGCCTCGCGTACACGCTCGGGCACGGCTTCTTTCACGCCGGGACGTATTCGAGCTTCCGCGGCCGGGTCCACGGGCGCCCGCTCGACACCCGGCGCACGCCGGCGAGCGGTCTGGTCGCCTACACCTGCACGCACGATCAGGTCGGCAACCGGGCGCTCGGCGACCGGCCGGGTGCCTATCTCGAGCCCGGTCAGCTCGCCCTCAAGGCGGCGCTCGTGCTCACGTCCCCGTTCACGCCGATGTTGTTCATGGGCGAGGAGTGGGGTGCGAGCACACCCTTCCGGTACTTCACGTCGCATCCCGAACCGGAACTCGCCGCGGCCGTGGTCGAGGGTCGCCGGCGCGAGTTCGCCGAACACGGCTGGGACGCCGCCGACGTACCCGACCCGCAGGCTCCGGAGACCTTCATCGGCTCGAAGCTGCGCTGGGACGAACGCGACGAGGGCGGGCACGCCCGGTTGCTGGAGTGCTACCGCGCGCTCATCGCGCTCCGGCGGGACCGTGCCGAGCTCACCGATCCCTGGCTCGAGCACGTGCACGTGACGTACGACGAGGACGAGAAATGGCTCGTCGTGCACCGCGGGGCGCTGCGCGTGGCGTGCAATCTCGGACCCGACCCCGTCACCGTGCCGGTCGGCGGGAAACCACTGCTCTGGTGGGACGAACCGGTGGTCAACCGTACCGAGTCCGCAGTGTTGATCCCGGGCTGGTCCTTCGCGATCCTGGAGGCTCCCGAGATGCCCCGCCGATAACGTTCGTCAGGCGAAAAAAGTCGTTGATTATGCCACGAGTGGGCGAGTACCGTCTCAAGTACCGTCGAATTCTCGAGGTGAATCACCATGCAACCCAAGAAGATTCTGGCGAGTGTATTCCTCAGCACCGCCCTCGTCCTCGCTCCCGCCGGAGTCGCATCGGCGACCCCCACCGTCGACACAGCACCCGGGATCGTGAATGTCAGCGGAGGACACGACGACCACGGAAAGTACGACCACCACGATCACGACAAGAACTACAACCATCACGACAAGAAGTACGACCGCGACCATCACCGGAACCACTACTGGCGGCCCGACTGCTATTGGTGGGGCCCATGGCTGGTGTGCAATCGCTGGTGACCGCACACCAACCGTGACGTGACCGGGCCACCCGGTTACGTCAGATAACGGTAGGCCGGCGACCCCGGCTCGAGTCGCTGCGCGTCGATCGGCGACGCGTCCATGCGATTGAGCAGAGCCGAAAGGTCTTCTGCGGCACCCAGTTCGATACCGACGAGGGCAGCGCCGGTCTCCCGGTTGTTGCGCTTGACGTACTCGAACAGGGTGATGTCGTCGTCCGGCCCGAGGACTTCGTCCAGGAACCGCCGCAGTGCGCCGGGCTCCTGGGGGAAGTCCACGAGGAAATAGTGTTTGAGCCCGCGGTGGACGAGCGACCGCTCGATGATCTCGCCGTAGCGTGAGACGTCATTGTTGCCGCCCGACACCAGGCACACCACGTTCGCTCCGGGCTGCACCGAGATCGACTCGAGGGCAGCGACCGACAGGGCGCCGGCGGGCTCGGCGATGATGCCCTCGTTCTGGTACAGATCGAGCATCGTGGTGCACAGCGCACCCTCGTCGATCTGGGTCATCCCGAACGGGGCCCGGCCGAGCCCCTCCCGGCGCAGCGTAGCCACGAGCGGCAGGCTCGAATGGGACACGACCTCGGCACCGAGTTCGGAGACCACGGCGTAGGGGACGTCGCCGATCCGCTTGACCGCAGCGCCGTCGACGAACGGCTCGACCTCCGGCAGCGTGACGGGACCGCTCGCGACCAGCGCGGCGGTCATCGACGCTGCACCCGCCGGCTCGACGCCGACGATCGACGTGCGTGGGGACCGCTCGCGCAGATAGGCGGCGACACCGGCGATGAGGCCGCCCCCGCCCACGGGGACGAGCACGACGTCGAGATCGCCGTCGAGCTGTTCGAGGACCTCGCGCGCGATGGTGCCCTGCCCGGCAGCGGTGCGGGCGTCGTCGAAGGGCGGGATCATCGTCGCACCGGTGCGGATCGCATCGTCGGCTGCCGCTGCGGCCGCGGCGTCGAAGGTGTCGCCGACACCGATGAGTTCGACGCTGTCGCCGCCGTGGACACGGATCCGATCGCGCTTCTGCTTGGGAGTGCGGGTGGGCACGTAGATCCGGCCCTGGATTCCCATCACCCGGCACGCGTAGGCGACACCCTGCGCGTGATTACCGGCGCTGGCCGTGACGACGCCCGCGGCGCGCTCGGCCGCGTCGAGCTGCGCCATGGCGTTGTACGCCCCACGGAGCTTGAAGGACCGCACCCGGGTGAGGTCCTCCCGCTTGAGGTAGACGTTGGCGCCTACGAGCGCCGAGAGTCGAGGGCTGCGCTCGAGCGGCGTTGGGTCGACCGCCTCCGAAATTCGCTCGGCAGCCGCATCGATGTCGGCCGCGCAGGGCACGGCGGTCAGAGTCATCGGTTCTGCTGTTCGCGAAGTGGAGGTCACCCGTCAATGCTGCCACTCCCCCGATTCGACCACCACGGCGGGATCCGCATCGAGGGGGTAGCAGCACAGTCCGTCCGAGCGTGCTCGGTCTACGGGCCTTCGACCGGTTCGAGAACGAAGACGGGGATCTCGCGGTCGGTCTTCTCCTGGTACTCCGCGTAGGGCGGGAACGCCTCGACGGCACGTTCCCACCACTGCGCCTTCTCCTCGCCGTGGACCTCGCGGGCGGTCATGTCCCACACCTCGGTGCGGTCCCTGACCTCGACGTGCGGGTTCGCGACGATGTTGTGGTACCAAACGGGATGCTTCGGTGCACCGCCGAGCGAGGCGACAGCGGCGTACCTACCCTCGTGCTCGACCCGCATGAGAGGGATCTTGCGGAGCTTGCCGGACTTGGCGCCGACCGTGGTCAGAATGATGACCGGTCGACCCTGGAGGGTGGTGCCGCGGGTTCCGCCCGACGACTCGTACTCCTCGACCTGCTTGGCGCTCCATTCGACGGGACTCGGTTCGTATTCTCCGTGCAGTGGCATACCGACCAGTCAACACAATCGTTGTAGCAGTCGCCGCCCGATCGTCGAGTTCGGTGGCCCGAACTCTTCCCTGCGCCTATCCTGAAGAAAGAATTCCGCCCGGCCTACAGTCGCTCGGCCTACAGGAGGTGCACCGCGATGTCCGTGCTCGACCCCCGGATACACCGTGAGCGCACCGACGGTGTGGACATCGCCGGCACGATCTGGCCCCTGTACAAGCTCGAAGCACTCGCGGCCGGTCTCCTGACCCTGCTCGTGGTCCTCGTCGTCACCACCAGCGCCCAGAGCGCCGTCATCGGTGCCGCTGCGGTCACCGTCGTCGTGTGGTGGGTCCGCAGGATCCAGCAGCACGCACTCCGTTCCTAGACGCACCGGCCGACCCCGGCTTCCCGCGCGGCGCTCACCGAAGTGCTCGCGCCGCGCGGCGGACCGCTAGGTGGCCAGGCAGCCCGGCCCGAGCAGGGCCTTGAGGTCGCCCATGAGCGCCGACGACGCTTCGACCCGCAGGCTGTCGTCGAGCTTGAGGACGGTGACCTTGCTGCCGGTGATGAGCCGCACGTGCACGTCGGACGAACCGGGATGGCGCGTGAGCACATTCTTGAGGGCACCGACCTTGTCGGGGGTGCACAACCGGGTGGGCATCGACACCGAGACCGGCTTCGCGACCCCGATCTGCGACAGGTCGGGGACGGCGAGATCGTTGGCGATCAGGGAGATCCGGTCGTCACGGATCGACACCCGGGCCTTGACCAGCACCACCGAGTCCTCCACGACGTCCATGCCGTAGACGGCGTAGGACTGCGGGAAGAACAGCACCTCGATGCCACCGGTGAGGTCCTCGAGCTGCGCGGACGCCCAGGCGAGACCGTTCTTGTTGATGCGCCGGTTCACCGAGGCGAGGATGCCGCCGACGGTGACCTGGCTGCCGTCCTTGAGCGCGCCTTCGAGGATCGCGGGGATCTGGGTGTCGGCCTGGGACGCGAGGACGTGCTCGACGCCGTTGAGCGGGTGCCCGGAGACGTACAGGCCGAGCATCTCCCGTTCGAGGGCGAGGCGGTGCTTGGTGTCCCATTCCTCCTCGGGGATGCGGACGTTGAACACCGCGGCGACGGACTCGTCGGCGTCGTCGCCGCCGAACAGGTCGAACTGGCCGATGGCCTCGGCCTTCTTCGTGCTCATCACCGCGTCGATCGCGTCGGCGTGGACGAGCATCAATCCCTTGCGCGGGTGTCCGAGCGAGTCGAATGCACCTGCCTTGATGAGGGATTCGGTGACCTTCTTCGAACACGCGACGGTGTCGATCTTGTTGAGATAGTCGGAGAAGTCGGTGTAGCGGCCCTTCTCCTCCCGCCCCTTGATGATCGAGGCGACCACGTTCGTGCCGACGTTGCGGACGGCGCCGAGGCCGAACCGGATGTCCTCACCCACCGACATGAAGTTGGTGTGCGACTCGTTGACGTCCGGCGGCAGCACCGTGATGCCCATCTTGCGGCAGTCGGACAGATAGACCGCGGCCTTGTCCTTGTCGTCGCCGACGGAGGTGAGCAGACCGGCCATGTACTCGGCCGGGTAGTTCGCCTTGAGGTAGGCGGTCCAGAACGAGACCAGGCCGTAGCCGGCGGCGTGCGACTTGTTGAACGCGTAACCGGCGAAGGGCAGAACGGTGTCCCACAGCGCGGTGATCGCCGCCTGCGAGAAGCCGTTGTCCTTCATGCCCTGCGCGAAGCCGTCGTAGGCCTCGTCGAGGATCTCCTTCTTCTTCTTACCCATCGCGCGACGCAGCAGGTCTGCCTGTCCGAGCGAGTAACCGGCCACCTTCTGAGCGATCTGCATGATCTGCTCCTGGTAGACGATCAGGCCGTAGGTGTCGGCGAGGATCTCCTTCAGCGGTTCCTCGAGCTCGGGGTGGATCGGCTTGACCTCTTGCCGCCCGTTCTTGCGGTCGGCGTAGTCGTTGTGCGCGTTCATGCCCATCGGGCCGGGGCGGTACAGCGCGAGCACCGCGACGATGTCCTCGAAGCCGGTGGGCTGCATGCGGCGCAGCAGGTCGCGCATGGCGCTGCCGTCGAGCTGGAACACGCCGAGCGTGTCGCCACGTGCGAGCAGTTCGTAGGTCGCCGGGTCCTCCAGCGGGAGGGTGTCGAGGTCGAGATCGATCCCGCGGTTGACCTTGATGTTCTCGATCGCGTCGCCGATGACGGTGAGGTTGCGCAGACCGAGGAAGTCCATCTTCAGCAGGCCGATGGCCTCGCAGGACGGATAATCCCAGCCGGTGATGATCGCGCCGTCCTGCGCGCGCTTCCACAGCGGGATCGCGTCCATGAGCGGCTCGGACGACATGATCACCGCGCAGGCGTGGACGCCGGCGTTGCGGATCAGGCCCTCGAGCCCGAGCGCAGTGTCGTAGATCTTCTTGATGTCCGGGTTGGACTCGATCAGCTGACGAACCTCGGCAGCTTCCTTGTACCGCTCGTGACTCGGATCGGTGATACCCGAGACCGGGATGTCCTTCGCCATGATCGGCGGCGGAAGTGCCTTGGTGATCTGGTCGGCGATCGCGAATCCGGGCTGGCCGAACTGCACTCGCGCGGAGTCCTTGATCGCGGCCTTCGTCTTGATGGTGCCGAACGTGATGACCTGGGCGACCTTGTCGTTGCCCCACCGCTCGGTGGCGTAGCGCACCATCTCACCGCGGCGACGATCGTCGAAGTCGATATCGATATCGGGCATCGACACGCGCTCGGGGTTGAGAAACCGCTCGAACAGCAGACCGTGCGGGATCGGGTCGATGTTGGTGATGCCCATCGCGTAGGCGACGAGCGAACCGGCGGCCGAACCACGGCCGGGGCCGACGCGGATGCCGACCTCGCGGGCGTGGTTGATGAGGTCGCCGACGACGAGGAAGTAGGCGGGGAAGCCCATCTGATTGATGACGTTGATCTCGTACTCGGCGCGCTCGACGTACTCGCGGGGCGGGCCGGCGGGGAAGCGACGGTCGAGGCCGCGCATGACCTCCTTGTGCAACCAGCTCGCCTGCGTCTCCCCTTCCGGCACCGGGAAGATCGGCATCCGGTCGCGGTGGGTCCACACGTCCTCGTAGGACTGCACGCGCTCGGCGATGAGCAGCGTGTTGTCGCACGCACCCGGCACTTCGCGGTCCCACTGCTCGCGCATCTCCTGCGCCGACTTGAGGTAATAGCCGTCGCCGTCGAACTTGAACCGGGTGGGATCGGAGAGGGTCTTACCGGTCTGGATGCACAGCAGCGCCTCGTGGTTCGCGGCCGCATCCTTGGTGACGTAGTGGCAGTCGTTGGTCACCAGCGGCGGGATGTCGAGCTTGCGGCCGATCTCGATCAGACCCTCGCGCACACGACGCTCGATGGACAGGCCGTGGTCCATCAGCTCGAGGAAGAAGTTGTCCTTGCCCCAGATCTCCTGCCACTTCGCGGCGGCTTCGAGCGCTTCGCGCTCGTGGCCGAGGCGCAGGCGCGTCTGGATCTCGCCCGACGGGCAGCCGGTCGTGGCGATGATGCCCTCGTGATGGTGGGCGATGAGCTCTTCGTCCATACGGGCCCACTTGCCGAGCTGACCCTCGATCGATGCGAGGGAGGACAGCTTGAACAGGTTCCGCAGGCCCGTCGAGTTCTCGGCGACCATCGTCATGTGGGTGTAGGCACCCGAGCCGGAGACGTCGTCGGACTTCTGGCCGGGATCACCCCACTGCACACGCTTGGTGGAGAAGCGCGACTCCGGCGCGACGTACGCCTCGATGCCGATGATCGGCTTGATGCCGAACTTCTTGGCGACGTTGTAGAACTCGCTGGCGCCGTACATGTTTCCGTGGTCGGTCATGCCCACGGCCGGCATCCCCAGCCGTTCGGCCTCCTTGAACAACGGTCCGACCTTCGCGGCACCGTCGAGCATCGAGTACTCGGTGTGGGTGTGCAGATGAACGAACGAGTCAGCCACGCGTGCCTCTCCCGGGATGTCTGTGGGCAGAGACGAGTCTAAGCCGCGCGAGGCTCCGCAGTGACCACGGCACGCTGACGACGGGCCCGCACGAGCGCGTCCGTGCTGTACACCGCCAGGGCGATCCAGATCAGGACGAAACCGATCCACCGCGAGGCGGGCATGTCCTCCCCGAGCACCACCACACCCCATGTCATCTGCAGGCTCGGCGTGAGGTACTGCAGCATGCCGAGTGTCGCGAGCGGGACCCGTTGTGCGGCCGCGCCGAAGAGCAGCAGCGGCACTGCGGTCACCAGCCCCGCCGATACGAGCAGGGCCGTGTGATCCACGCCGTGCCCGAGGAAGGTGCCGGTGCCGGTCACCGCGAGGAAGATCACGTACCCGAGCGCGAACGGGGCCGCGACGATCCCCTCCCCTGTCAGGGACGTGCGCGGATCGAGCGGCACGATCTTCTTGATCACCCCGTAGGACGCGAAGGACAGCGCCAGGGTCAGGGCGATGATCGGCGGTCTGCCGTAGTCGACGGTGATGACCACCACCGCGCACACCGCGAGCACCAGCGCCGCGATCTGCGCCGGCCGCAATCGTTCCCGGAAGAACAGGACACCGAACACCACGCTGACGAGCGGGTTGATGAAGTAGCCGAGTGCGGTCTCCACGACCCGGCCCGAGACGACGCCGTAGATGTAGACGCCCCAGTTGACCGCGATCGCGGTGGACGCCGCGGCGACCAGGCCCCAGGTGCGGGCCGACAGGCCGCGCAGGGTGCGGAGGCGTCCCATGACGCCCAGTACGATCAGCATGAGCACGAGGGTCCACAGCACGCGGTGCGCGAGGATCTCGACGGCGCCGGCGGGTTCGAGCAGACCGAAGTAGGCGGGGAACAGTCCCCACAAACCGTAGGCACCCAGACCGCACAGCACCCCGGTGCGCACGATGTTCCGCTGCCCCGAGTCGTTCCGATCCTCCGAGTCGCTCACCGGCTCACCCCACGGCTCCGCCGGTGCGCTGTCGTTCCGAGACACTGTCGTTCCGAGACACTGTCTTTCCGAGACACTGTCGTTCCGAGACGGGATCCACCGCACCGTCACACTTCCCCGTCGTCCGGGCCGGGCACGACCGTCTCGACGTGGGTGGGCAGCAGCGGGGTCACCGCGAAGCGTCCCGCGATCGCGTCTGCGGGCAGGACCTCCACGGCCCGCACGTCCGGGGCGTCGGCGACGGCCCGGAACTGTGAGGGAGTACCCCGGAGCACCGCCGCGACGACGCAGTCGCAGCCGTCGGCGAGCCGCTGCGCGGAGACCGCCCCGACCCGCGCGGCGCGTTCGGTCCCGAACTCCACCAGGCTCAGCCGGCCCGCGGCGACCGAGGGGGCACGACGCACCGCCTCCGGGTTCTCCGGCACCGCGACCGGCACCAGTGGTGTCTGGACGCGGTCGATCGGGACGCGGAACAGCACCTGCGCCACGCGCACCTCGTCGGTGCGTTCGACGACCCGGTCGATGCCGACGGCGTCGGTGAAGGACACCAGTCCCCAGTGCTCGAGGTCGCCGTCCGTTGCCGCCTCGCTCAGGCTGTCCGCGGCCCGTGCCAGATAGTCGGCGACCGCTTCCCCGTTGTCGGGGCCGAGGGTGTCGCTCCCCACGGGGGCCGTCCGCGGCGGTGAGGTCCACCCGGCGACGAGCACCGCGACGACGAGAACGACGACCGACGCCCAGGGCAGGACACGTCCCATCGGTCAGGCGTTGCGCAACACGGCGAGCGCGTGTTCGAGATCCGGAGGGTACTTGCTGGTGATCTCGACCCAGTGCCCGCGCGTCGGGTGCGAGAACCCGAGGGTGCACGCGTGCAGCCACTGCCGTTCGAGACCGAGACGCGCCGCGAGACGTGGGTCGGCTCCGTAGGTGAGGTCGCCGCAGCAGGGGTGACGCAGTGCCGAGAAGTGCACCCGGATCTGATGGGTCCGACCGGTCTCGAGATGGATGTCGAGCAGGCTCGCGGCCTGGAACGCCTCGATCGTGTCGTAGTGCGTCACGCTGGGTTTGCCGTCGGCGGTGACCGTGAACTTCCAGTCGCTGCTGCGGTGGCGGCCGATCGGTGCGTCGATGGTGCCGCTGCTCGGGTCGGGATGCCCCTGGACGAGCGCGTGGTACCGCTTGTCGACCGTGCGTTCCTTGAAGGCGCGCTTGAGGACGGTGTAGGCGCGTTCGGACGTCGCGACCACCATGACGCCGGAGGTGCCCACGTCGAGCCGGTGCACGATGCCCTGGCGTTCGTGGGCGCCGGACGTGGAGATCCGGTAGCCGGCGGCGGCGAGGCCGCCGATCACAGTCGGTCCGGTCCAGCCGACGCTCGCGTGGGCGGCGACACCCACGGGCTTGTCGACCGCGACGATGTCGTCGTCGGCGTAGAGGATCTCCATGCCCTCGACGGGCTGGGCCTCGATGGTCAGGGGGCGGGGCGGCTCGGGCAGTTCCACCTCGAGCCAGGAGCCTGCGGACAGTCGGTCGGACTTGCCCACCGCCGCGCCGTCGACCACGACGGCGCCCTCCTCGGTGAGCATGGCGACCACGGTCCGGGACAGACCGAGCAGGCGCGCGAGGCCTGCATCGACACGCATCCCGTCGAGCCCGTCGGGTACGGGCATCGCGCGGGTTTCCCTCACTGGTGTGATTCCTTTCTCGTTTCGTCCGCACCCGGCGCTCCGTCCCGGCCCTTCGAGGCACCACCGTCGGGTTCGACGCCGAAGACGGTCAAGGCCACGAGCAGGATCGCTCCGCACACGATGGCCGAGTCGGCGACGTTGAACACCGGCCACCATCCGACCGACACGAAGTCGACGACGTGGCCCTGCAGCGGTCCGGGCGAGCGGAACAGACGGTCGGTGAGATTGCCGAGCGCTCCCCCGAGGACGAGGGCGAGGCCGAGCGCCCACCACCTCGATCTCAGGGTCCGGCCGATCTTCACGACGCCGACGACGACGGCGATCGCGACCAGCGTGAGCAACCAGGTCATGCCCGTGGCCATGGAAAACGCGGCACCGGGATTGCGGACGAGTGTCAGGGTGACCGTGTCGCCGACGATCGAGATCGGATCGGCTGGGTCGATGTAGTGGACGGCGAGCACCTTCGTCACCAGATCCGCGACGTAGACGACGAGCGCCACGAGCAGCAGCGGCCGCAGCATGCGGCGGCCGACGGAGGGGGACGGCTCGTCGGCACGACCGGGAACCGGCGTCTCCGCGTCGCGGTCGGGTCGGGAAGCTTCGTTCGTCACCGCTCCATCATCCCCTACCGGACGACCGCGGCGGTTCCCCCTCCCGTCGTGGCTACCCTGGGTGGCGTGCCTGCGCTGTCCAGATTCCCCCGCTCGGGGCCGTGTGCCCTCGCGGCTGTGCTGTCCCTCTCCGCTCTCGTCGCCGGTTGCGGTGGTCCTTCGGACGGCGCGCCCGCCGTCACGGCGGCGACATCGACGGAGGTGACGGTGCCGGTGTCGGCGGTGACCACGACAGTGCTCGACCCCGGTGCCGAACCCCGATCGGTGGTGCGGCTCGTACCGGAGGCCGGGGTGCAGCAGGGCGTCGTCCTCACCACCCGGTCCGAGGTCTTCCAGCGCGTCGGCGACGACCCGCAGCAGGACTTCTCCACTCCCGAGCTGACCCTTCCGCTCTCGGCGACGGTCGAGCGGGCGGTCTCCGACGAGGACCCGAGCACCGTGGTCGACATCACCGTCGGATCGGCGACGTCGCCGGACGAGACGCTCGGATCGGCACTGTCCGATGCCGAGGGTTCCGGAGCCGGACTGACGATCGGCCCCACCGGCGCGATCAGTGCGCTGCGCCTCGAGCCCACTCCCGATGCGGCGAATATCGCACGGTCGGCGATCGAGCAGGCCTTCTACCAGGCCGTCTATCGCATCGTCTCGTTCCCGGAGGAAGCCGTCGGGGTGGGCGCGGTGTGGGAGATCCACCAGCAGGTGATGAGCGCGGGCATCACCCTCGACCAGGTCGGGACGGCGACGCTCGTCGAGCGGGAGGACGACCGCATCACGGTCGACGTGAAGGTTGAACAGACACCGCGCGAGTCCACCTGGGTGCTGCCGAACGGGCAGGGCCGTCTCGACATCGAGCAGTACACGATGGCCGGTGAGGGGTCGATGACGATCGACGCGTCGCTCCCCCTGCCCGTCGGCGGGGAACTGACGGTGCGCGGCGATCAGACCTACGTCGAGCCGGACGGCGGAACGCGCCTGTCGCAGTCGCAGGTCGACCGGGTGGGCTGGAACACCTCGGATCAGTAGTCCGGGAGACGGACGAACACCGACGGCCGGCGCGGATGATCCGCGCCGGCCGTCGGTTCGTTCGGGACGAGTACTACATCACACGCAGGCCGGGGACTGCAGCTGCGCCATGTTGATGACGATGGAGCACGCGTAGTCCTTCGACACCTTCCAGGTGTCGTCCTCGGCGACGAAGTCGACCGTGCCGAAGGACGGCTGGTCGCTGCCCGCGAGCGCCATCTCGACACCGGCGGTGATCGTGCCGTTCTCGTTGTCGGTCACGTCGACGACGTTGACCTGCACACCGGCGTCGTTGGCCGCCTGGGCGACCATGTTGATCAGCTCGGGATCCTCCTCGGCACCCTGAACCAGGTCGGTCTTCTCGGCGGCCGGGACGCTCAGGTCGAAGGCGCGCGCGAGGTCGGCGTTGAGCTCCTCGACGGTGGGCACCGGCGGGTAGTCGACGGCCGGAGCCGCGGCGGTCGTGGTCGTGCTGGTCTTCGCGGTCGTCTCGGAGGAGCTACCGCCGTCGTCCGAGCTGCAGGCGGACATCGTGAGGGCGGCGGCGAGCGCCACGGTGGCGACGGTGATCTTGCGAAGCTTCAACTTCTCGTCCTTCTCGTTCGGTCGTGCACGATGTGTTCGTCGTGCTCGGTCATCCGGCAGCGGATCGCCCGCAAGAGTACCCGGCGGTAGTAAGAAGACCATGAGGGCGCCGGGAACATGTTTCAGTTCAGGCTCGCGAGCGGGTCGGCGACGGTGAGGTCGGGATCGTTCTCGTCGAGCGTCCGCGCTGGTCCCGGACCCGTGCTGCGTGTCTCGAAGCGGACGGTGACCACGCCGTGGCCCGCGCCCTGCACCCATCCGTGCCCGGATTCGGGATGGCAGACGTCGGCGCCCGGCGTCCACCGGGTGGCCGGCCCGCTCGCCACGACGCGCTCCTCGTCGTCCTCCTCGGCCGGTCCGATCTCCTCGGTCGTCGTCCGGTCGAGTTCGGGGAACAGGGTGTCCTGCGCGATCGCGGACAGACCCGCATAACCCACCCCGACGAGCCGGACGGGGCCGATCTCGAGGGGATCGAGCGCGAGGCGCTGGGCGGCGGCGGTGAGCACCTGCACGTCCTCGGTGGCGTAGGGCAGGGTCGACGACCGGGTGAGCACCGACATGTCGGCCTTGCGCAGCTTGAGCACCACCGTGCGGGCGGCACGCCCGTCCTTGCGCAGGCGTGTGTGCGCGGCGGTCGCGGACGCGGCGATCGCCCGCCGCAGTCCGGGCATCGCGACGATGTCCGTGGGAAAGGTGGTCTCGGCGCTGACCTGTTTCGCCTCGGCGCGTTCGGCGACGGGCCGGTCGTCGAATCCGTTGGCGAGCCGGTGCAATCCCGGTCCGATGGTGCCGCCGAGGATCGACGCGGCCTCGGCGACGGGCAGCGCCGCGAGATCGCCGATGGTCTCGATACCGAGTCGCCGCAACCGGTCCTCGGCCACCGGACCGATCCCCCACAGCTTGCGCACCGGCAGGCCGTGCAGCAACGGAAGCTCGCCTTCGGGCCGGACGACGAGCAGCCCGTCCGGTTTCGCGAGACCGGACCCGATCTTCGCGATCTGCTTACCCGATCCTGCTCCGATGGAGGCGACGAGACCCGTCTTCTCCCTGACGTGTTCGCGTAGCTCCGCACAGAAGCGTTCGACCTCGTCGGCGTCGGCGCCGGCCAGTTCGAGAGGCTCGGCGAACGCCTCGTCGAGCGAGAGGGTCTCGAGAATGGGGATCCGGGCGCGCAGGGTGTCGAAGACGAGTCCGCTCAGTTCGCGGTACAGGATTCCGCGCGGAGGCAGCACGACCGCCGCCGGTCCGACGAGGCGCCGTGCCCGGCTCATCGGCATGGCCGAGCGCGCACCGTAGACGCGAGCCTCGTAGCTCGCGCCGGCCACCACCCCGCGGGCACCGAGCCCACCGACGAGGACCGGCCGGCCCCGCAGGGTCGGCCGGGTCAACTGCTCGGCGGACGCGAAGAACGCGTCGAGATCCAGGTGCAACACCCAGCGCCGACTCACGGAAGCGGGCACGTGTCGAGACTAGTGCGCCGCACCCACACGTCCGGCGGGAGGCCGCAGACCGGTGCTTCCGGAAGGACGCTCGATCCTCCCGGAAGCACCGGCCCGGTCACGCCTTGACGATGGACGCGCGGGTTCCCTCGCCGAGTTCGATCGCCTCGCCCTCGGGGGCACCGAGTTCGAAGGTCGTGGCGAGGATCTCGCCGGCGATCAGATCCCGGTGGCGGGCAGCCCATTCGGCGCGTTCGGCGGGAACCTCGAACCGCACCGAGATGCGGTCGGAGACCTCCAGGCCGAGGTTGCGGCGCGCGTCCTGGAACTCGCGGATGCGGTCCTTGGCCCAGCCCTCGGCCTCGAGTTCCTCGGTGACGGCCGTGTCGAGGACCACCAGGCCGTTGCCACCCGGCAGCGCGGCGGTGGATTCCGGCTCGGCCGCGACCAGACGGCTGGTGTACTCCTCGGGCAGCAGGGCGATGCCGGCCGCGGTGACCGTGCCGTCCTCCGCCTGCGTCCAGTCTCCCGCCTTGACGGCCTTGATGACCGTCTGCACGTCCTTGCCGAGACGCGGACCGGCGGCACGCGCGTTGACGACCACCTCGAACCGGCCGTGGGCCTCGACGTCGTCGGTGGTCACGACCCGCTTGACGTTGACCTCGTCCTTGATGAGATCGACGAACGGATCGAGATGCGACGAACCAGGCGTCGCCACCGTCACCTCGGGCAGCGGCAGCCGCACGCGCAGCTTCTGGGCCTTGCGCAGCGACAGCACGGTCGAGCACACCCCGCGCACCTCGTCCATCGCCGCGACGAGCGCGGGGTCCGAGGGCAGGTCGCCGGCCGCCGGCCAGTCCGCCAGGTGCACCGACCGACCACCGGTCAGACCCCGCCAGATCACCTCGGACGCCATCGGCAGCAGCGGCGCGGCCAGGCGCGTGACGACCTCGAGCACCGTGTGGAGGGTGTCGATCGCGTCGGTGTCCTCGTCCCAGAACCGGTTCCGCGAGCGGCGCACGTACCAGTTGGTCAGCGCGTCGCAGAAGGTGCGCAGCTCGTCGCACGCCCCGGCGATGTCGACGGTCTCGAGTGCCTCGGTGATGACGTCGCGGGTCTGCGCGAGCTTGGCGAGGATGTACCGGTCGAGCACGTTCGTCGAATCGGTCCGCCAGGTGCCCGGCTTCGACGCGTACAGCTGGAGGAAGCTCCACGCGTTCCACAGCGGCAGCAGCGCCTGCCGCACGCCCTCGCGAATACCCTGTTCGGTGACGACGAGGTTGCCGCCGCGCAGGATCGGCGAGGACATGAGGAACCAGCGCATCGCGTCGGAACCGTCGCGGGCGAAGACCTCGTTGACGTCGGGATAGTTGCCCTTCGACTTGCTCATCTTCAGGCCGTCGTCGCCGAGAACGATGCCGTGGGCGGCAACGCATTTGAAGGCGGGACGGTCGAACAACGCGGTGGCCAGGACGTGAAGCGTGTAGAACCAGCCGCGGGTCTGGCCGTTGTACTCGACGATGAAGTCGCCCGGGTAGTGCGTGTCGAACCAGTCGCGGTTCTCGAAGGGATAGTGCACCTGGGCGAACGGCATCGAGCCGGACTCGAACCAGCAGTCGAGGACCTCGGGGACGCGACGCATGGTCGACTTCCCGGTCGGGTCGTCGGGATTCGGCCGGGTGAGTTCGTCGATCATCGGCCGGTGCAGGTCGGTGGGCCGCACGCCGAAGTCGCGTTCGAGTTCGTCGAGCGAACCGTAGACGTCGACACGCGGGTACTCCGGGTCGTCCGAGATCCATACCGGGATCGGGCTGCCCCAGTAGCGGTTACGGCTGATGTTCCAGTCGCGGGCACCTTCGAGCCACTTGCCGAACTGACCGTCGCGGATGTGCTCGGGCACCCACGTGATCTGCTGGTTGAGCTCGACCATGCGGTTGCGGAAACGGGTGACGGCGACGAACCACGACGGCACCGCCATGTAGATCAACGGCTGACCCGACCGCCACGAGTGCGGGTAGGAGTGCTCGATGGTCTCGTGCCGCACAAGCTTTCCGGCGGCCTTGAGGTCCTTGATGATGGCCGGGTTGGCGTCGAAGACCTGCAGACCCTCGTACGGCGGCACCATCGAGGTGAACTTGCCGCCCGGATCGAGCGGCTGGACGAGCTCGATGCCGTTGCGCTGGCAGTACTCCATGTCCTCTTCACCGAAAGCCGGTGCGAGGTGGACGATTCCGGTGCCGGACTCGGTGGTGACGTAGTCGGCGGCGATCACCCGGTGGGCGTTCTCGCGGCCGGTGAAGAAGTCGAAGGGCGGCTCGTAGGCGAGACCGACGAGGTCGGTGCCGCGGTAACGGCCGAGCACCTCGGGCTCCTCGCCGAGTTCGCGGGCGTAGTGGCCGAGACGATCCTGCGCGAGCAGGTAGGTCTTGTCGTCGGCCCCGCGCACGGCGACATACTCGATCTCGGGGTGCACCGCGATCGCGAGGTTGGACGGCAGGGTCCACGGCGTGGTGGTCCAGATGAGCGCGCACGCGCCGTCGAGTTCGGAGCCGGGGGCGCGCAGCACCATGTCGACGGTGACCGCCGGGTCCTGACGCATCTTGTAGGCGTCGTCGAGACGGGTCTCCTGGTTCGACAGCGGCGTCTGCTCGTACCAACTGTAGGGCAGCACGCGGAAGCCCTGGTAGATCAGGCCCTTCTCGTACAGCGACTTGAACGCCCACATGACCGACTCCATGAAGTCGAGGTCGAGGGTCTTGTAGTCGTTGTCGAAGTCGACCCAGCGTGCCTGGCGGGTGACGTAGTCGCGCCACTCACCGGTATAGCGCAGCACCGACTGCTTGCAGTAGGCGTTGAACTCGGCCACGCCCATCGAGTCGATCTCGGACTTGTCCTTGATGCCGAGCTGCTTCTCCGCCTCGAGCTCGGCGGGCAGGCCGTGGCAGTCCCAGCCGAAGCGACGGTCGACCTTCTTGCCGAGCATGGTCTGGAAACGCGGGACGACGTCCTTGACGTAGCCGGTGAGCAGGTGCCCGTAGTGCGGGAGTCCGTTCGCGAAGGGCGGGCCGTCGTAGAAGACGAACTCGTCGGCGCCGTCGCGGTTGCGCAGCGAGGCCTCGAAGGTGCCGTCGGAGGCCCACTGTGCGAGCACACATTCTTCGAGCGCCGGGAAGTCGACACCCGAATCGCGCGGCAGGTCGTAGTCGACGCGCGGATATCCGGCAGTACTGCCGGCGGTTGCTGCGGTGGGATCCGGTGCAGCGTGGTTCTCGGTCACAGCGTGGCTCCTCCGTGCCTGGATACGTCTCGGCACGGGGACGATCGCCGTGCGCGTGCACGGCCACCGCGGTACCACCCCGCTTGCTCGTCCCGGGGGACGGCCACTCGTTCGGGCTGTGACGGGCCCACCCGTCCGGTTCTACTGGGCGACCGGCAAGGTCGCCGTTCTTCCGGAGGCTCCCCGGTGATGGCCGGATCGACGCCGCCCGCGATCGCGGGATCGAGCTCACGCTCGGTGATGCATATTGTAGGACGCTTCAGCGATCCGAAGAATTCCGGTCGCCGCGACGCCGGCGCGATGCACGCCGACCGGGACGTCCGCCCGAGGCTCCGGCCTGCCCGACGGAACGGGGATCGGCCCACTCACCTTCGGCCGAACTCCGTCCGCCGAGCGTGCTCGCCAGCAGGAGCACCGCTCCCACGACGCACACCGCGATACAACCCCATGCCCAGAGCACCGAACCGGTCATCAACGCGATCACGAGAAGACCGAATCCGACAGCTGCGAGTACCAGCGTGACGACGAGCACGACGCTCCTCCTCTACCGAGGTACAGCACCAGGCCGTACAGCACCAGCCGGAGAGACCGTCGGTCAGCTGTTGCCCTTCGCGAAGGACGACGATCCGAACGACGACGACGAGTTGGACTGGTTGAACACTTCCTGTCCACCGTCCACCGGAACGGCGGAACCGCGCTGCTCGAGCTCTTCGAGCTGCGACTCCAGATAGGACTTCAGGCGCACCCGGTATTCACGCTCGAACGTCTTGAGCCGCTCGATGCGCTCCTCCAGCACCGAACGCTGCTGGTTGATCGTGGCCATGATCTCGGTGTGCTTCTTCTCCGCGTCCGCCTGCAGCGCGTCGGCCTTCTCCTTGGCCTGACGCAGCTGGGTCTCCGAACGGGTGCGGGCATCGGCGAGCATCGCGTCGGACTTCTGCCGCGCGTCGGCGATCATCGCCTCGCTGCGGGTGCGGGCGTCGGAGACGAGCTGCTCGGAGTTGGTCCGAGCGTTGCGCACGAGCTCCTCGGCCTCGGCCTTGGCGTCGCCTGTGAGGCGGTCGGCCATCTCCTGCGCGAGCCCGAGGACCTTGGCGGCCTGCATGCTCGCGTCGCCGCTCGACGGCGCAGCGGCGACCGGGACGGGTGCCGGAGCCGGCGCCGGGGCGGGTTCCGGCTTGGGTGTCTCGACGACACGCGCGGGTTCGGGTTTGGACGGGGCCGCCGGCGCGGACGACGACGCGCTGCGCGGCGCCTTCTTGGCTTCGGCAAGCTCCTGGTCGAGTTCGGCGACCCGCTGACGCAGGTCGGCGTTCTCCTCGATGAGGTTCGTCAACTCCTGCTCGACGAGATCGAGGAAGGCGTCGACCTCGTCCTCGTTGTAACCACGCTTCCCGATCGGAGGCTTGCTGAACGCGACATTGTGCACATCAGCTGGTGTCAGCGGCATGGAAGGATCCCTTCACGCGTCGAGTAAGCGGTCAAGCAGGCGTTCTGAGTAATCGACAGTGCGTTACGCGTATCAAAACCCACTGTATATGGCACTCCATTGTGGCACACGGCAGCTCCGGGACGGCTCGACCCGACGTCCGACGCAGGCATCATGCTGCGCCGCCCCTGGGCAGGAATGCCATGAGGAAATACACGATGAACAGCAAGACCATGATGGACAGATCGAGCCGTACACCACCGAGATTGAGCGGCGGAATCAGTCTCCGCAGCAGCTTCACCGGCGGATCCGTGACCGTGAAGATCGCCTCGAGAACGACGACCACGAAGCCGGACGGCTTCCACTCCCGCGCGAAAGTTCTGATGAACTCGACGATGATCCGTCCGATCAGCAGAAGCCAGAAGATGAACAGCAGGAACCACAGCACCTCGAAAACGGCCACCTGCCCACAATGCCCGACGATGACGGGTCGATCAAAACCGAAACGCCCGGCCTGCAGTGATCTGCATCATGGCCGGGCGTGTCGGAACGCTCGAGGGACGGCGACGGGCATGCCGCGACGGACGTGCCGGGTGCACGCCCGCGCAGCGCGCGTCGACTACTGCTGGTTGTAGAAGCCGGTCTCGGCGATACGCCGCCGTTCCTCGGCGGAGACGTCGATGTCGGCGGGCGAGAGCAGGAAGACCTTCGTGGCCACCTTGTCGAACGAACCGCGCAGCGCGAAGGCGAGCCCGGCCGCGAAGTCGACGAGTCGCTTGGCGTCGGCGTTGCTCATCTCGACGAGGTCCATGATGACCGGCGTTCCGTCGCGGAAACGCTCACCGATCGTGCGCGCCTCGCTGTAGTCGCGGGGGCGCAACGTGGTGATCTTGGACAACGGACCTCCCTCGTCGAAGAGCGCACCACGCCGGGGCTCGGCGCGCTCGAGCCGGCTCTCCGCCGTCAGTGGTGCACGGCTGGGAACCGCGCGGGCCGGGGTGGGCGCCGGACGGGGACTGCGAGCGGTGATGGGTTCGACCCGCGGACGCGGTGCCGGCTCGTACCGGTCGAACTCGTCGTGCTCGAACTCGCGAACCGGTTCCTCGCGGTGCGACGGGGCGTACTCGTCGCGATGCGACGGCGCGTAGCCGCCATAAGTGGCCTCGCCGTAGTCGCGATCACGGTCGCGGCGGCCACTCGCCGGATCGTCGAGGTACTCGTCCTCGTAATCCTCGAGCGGCACCATCCCGAAGTACGCCTTGAACTTGTGGAGTGTGCTCATCGATCGCCTTTCCCTCGCGCGGCGGATGTCATTCAGGCTAACGGTCGATACCCCAACACCGCCGTTCCGACACGCACGCACGTCGAACCCCATCGAACCGCGTGCTCGAGGTCACCCGACATGCCCGCGGACAGCTCCACCGCCGCCGGGTGGTCCTGCAGCAACCGTGCATGCATGGCGTGAAGCTGCTCGAATGCCCGTTCGGGCTCCCACCCGAGCGGCGGCACTCCCATCAAGCCTCCGAGTTCGAGGACCTCGGACGCGGCGACCGCCTCGGCGAGGGCGGGAAGATCCTCGGCGACCACGCCGCCGCGCTCCCGGTCGCCGTCGAGGCTGACCTGCAGCAGTGCCCGCAGCGGTCCGGTGCGTTCGCCGGTGTCGAGGGCGGCCCGCGCCCCCTTCTCGAAGGCCTGCACGAGACGGAGACTGTCGACCGAGTGCACCGTGTGCGCCCAACGGGCGACGGCACGGGCCTTGTTGCGCTGCACCCGACCGATCATGTGCCACTCGACCGGCGCGTCGACGCTCTCCCGGAACACGGCGATCTTCGCGCTCGCCTCCTGCTCGCGGGACTCGCCGAAGCGTTCGCATCCCAGCTCGTGGAGGAGCACGGCGTCGGAGGCGGGAAAGAACTTGGTGACCGTCAGCAACGCGACGTCCGACGGATCGCGTCCGGCGGCGCGCGCCGCGGCGTCGAGCCGCTCGCGTACGGCGGCGAGACGTCCGGCGAGTTCGTCGCGCCGCTCCTCGGAGGTGGGGCTCACGCCGTTCCCTCCTCGCCGGCCTCCTCGAGCCAGACGACCGAGGCGAACCGCCCCGTGGGTGCCGAACGCCGGTGGCTGAACAGCGAGGTGTCCTCGATCGTGCAGCGCGGATCCTCCACCACGGCGGTCACGCCGTGATCGGCGAGCTGGCGGCGCAGTCCGGCACGCAGGTCGAGTCCGGGAGTACCGCGGTTCGTGCGGGTCGCGCTACCGGGCAAGTGTGCCTCGACATCGGCCCTCATCGCCGCGGGCACCTCGTACTGCCGGCCACTCGCGGCCGGTCCGAGCAGCGCACCGATGCGATCGGGGCGGGCGCCGAGATCGACCATGACGTCGAGCACGCGCGGGAGGATCCCGATGCGCGCCCCCACCCGGCCGGCGTGCACCGCGGCGATCACCCCGGCCACCTCGTCGGACAGCAGGATCGACACGCAGTCGGCGCTGAGGGTCACGAGCGCGAGCCCGGTCTCGCGGGTGACGAGCGCATCGGTGGCGGGAACGGGTTCGGGCACCGGCGCGTCGACCACGGTGACGTTGCGGCTGTGGATCTGTTCCATCCAGACGAACCGCTCGGGCGGCAACCCGATGACGGACGCGAGCCGCCGCCGGTTGGCAGCGACTGCGGCCGGGTCGTCACCGACGTGATCGGCGAGGTTGAAACTGTCGTACGGAGCTGCGGACACCCCGCCGGCTCGTGTGGTCACGACCCGGCGGGCGCGCAGCAGGCGGTGCGGAGCCGTCAACGGCGCATGAAGATCGGCACGTCGACGTCGTCGTCACCGTCGTCGTCGATGTCCACGCTGCGGGGTGCGTTGCCGCCTCCGGCCGGCGGCTGGCTGCCGACGGGGGGCTGCTCGCGCACGGGGGTGGTTTCGACGGTCTCGCGCTCGGGACGGCCGAGTTCGCCGGCGCGCGCGACGCCGATCGCACCGGGCCGACCGGCCGGCTGCTGCTGCTGCTGCTGCGGCTGCTGTTGCGGCTGCTGTTGCGCCTGCCCCTGCTGCTGCTGGCCGACCTCGACGGGACGGCGGACAGGCGTTCCGCCCTCGAAGCCCGCGGCGATGACAGTCACGCGGACCTCGTCGCCGAGCGAGTCGTCGATGACCGTGCCGAAGATGATGTTGGCGTCGATGTGCGCGGCCTCCTGCACGAGTGAGGCAGCCTCGTTGATCTCGAACAGGCCGAGATCGGATCCGCCGGCGATCGACAGCAGCACGCCGCGCGCGCCTTCCATCGACGCCTCGAGCAGCGGCGAGTTGATCGCGGCCTCCGCGGCCTTGATCGCACGCCCCTCGCCGCGCGACGAGCCGATGCCCATCAACGCGGAGCCGGCACCCGACATGACGCCCTTCACGTCGGCGAAGTCGACGTTGATCAGACCCGGTGTGGTGATGAGGTCGGTGATGCCCTGGACACCGTTGAGGAGCACCTCGTCGGCGGAGCGGAAGGCGTCCATGAGACTGACGGCGGCGTCGCCGAGCTGGAGGAGCCGGTCGTTGGGGATGACGATGAGCGTGTCGCAGGACTCGCGCAGCGTCTGGATGCCGGTGTCGGCCTGACTGCCGCGGCGCTTGCCCTCGAACGAGAACGGACGCGTGACGACACCGACGGTGAGCGCGCCGAGCTTGCGGGCGATGCTCGCGACGACGGGAGCGCCGCCGGTACCGGTTCCACCACCCTCGCCTGCGGTCACGAAGACCATGTCGGCGCCCTTGAGTACTTCTTCGATCTCGTCCTTGTGATCCTCGGCGGCCTTGCGGCCGACCTCCGGGTCTGCGCCGGCGCCGAGTCCGCGGGTCAGTTCGCGGCCGACGTCGAGCTTGACGTCGGCATCCGACATGAGCAGGGCTTGCGCGTCGGTGTTGACGGCAATGAACTCGACTCCCTTGAGTCCCTGCTCGATCATGCGGTTGACCGCGTTCACGCCGCCACCGCCGATACCGACGACCTTGATTACGGCGAGGTAGTTGTGCGGGGGCGTCATGTGCTCTCGCCTTCCTGAAGTTCCGGGTGGTGCATGGTGTCCGGGTGGTGCTGGGTCTGGGTCTGACTCGATGTCGGTCACGTCCGCCGGTCGGGCGGACGGCTCCGCAGCGCGCTGCCCCGACAAACCCTCAACCACAGCTTGAAGGTTATGTCAAGTAACGCGACTGTCCGAAACGCTATGGCACGGGTACCGAGATTAGCCAGTAGACGCGCCGGACACGCCGGACGAATTTCGTCGATCCCTCACCTCACCGTCGGCAGGTCGGGACTCGCCACGTCGAATCGCTCCCCCGGCTGTGTCAGCAGCGGGCCGACGACCGCCGCCTTCCGCTCGGAACGATCGGTTCCACCCCACACCACGACACGCCCGTCGGTGAGGACGATCGAGATGTCGGACGGGGAGGGCGCTTCGACCGTCTCCACCTGCACGCGCAGGTCGGGCGGTAACTTGTCGAGCACCTCCACGGCGGCGCGGGTCGCGGGATCGCCGGTGCCCGGCGTCGGAGTGACGAGACGGGGAGTGAACATCGGAGGCGGCTCGACCGCGAAGTCCACTCCCTCGATGTCGACAGAGTGGGTGCCGTCGGGGGCGTCGAAGAAGACCATCGCCTCGCGCTCGGTCACTGTCACCCGGACGGTGGAGGGATAGACCCGCTGGACCCGGGCCGACGCCGCACGCGGAATCGTCGCGACCCGCTGGGCCGCCGCGGCCGTGTCGACCCGGAGCAGCGGCGTGCCCTCGGCGACCGCGAGCGCGTCGACCACCTCGTCGTAGGTGACGACCTCGATCCCGTCCACCTCGATCACCCGCACGGACAGCAACGGCGACAGCCACGCCACCGCGATGGCGCCGAGGAACACCGCGACGACAGCCGCCCCTAGCAGTACCGTCCGCAGGCGCACCGACCGCCCGGACGGGCGGCGGGCAGTGCTGCGTTCGCGGGCTTCATCGGGCTCACGCGGTTCGCGTGACGGTCGTCCGCGACGGCGGCGCGACGAGACGGCGGCGGGCGTCACGAGCTGATCGGTCCCGGTCCGGAACCGCCGGGTGCGCGGAATCCGCCGGGCTCGGGAGCCGCCCCGGCCGGACGGAAGCGACCCGGTTTGCTGTGGAGCGCGTCGAGGATCTGCCGGCCCAGCATCGTGACGTCACCGGCACCCATCGTGATCACGACATCACCCGGCCGGGTCAGACGCGCGACCTGCCGCGGCACCGCGGACAGATTCGGCTGGTAGTGCACAGGCTTGCTCACCGCCCGCGCGACCAGCGCACCGCTCACACCCGGGATCGGTTCCTCCCGGGCGCCGTAGACGTCGAGCACCACGACCTCGTCGGCGAGGTCGAGAGCCTGCCCGAACTCGGTGGCGAACGCCTCGGTGCGCGAGTAGAGATGCGGCTGGAAGACGACGATCACGCGGGGCCGTTCGGTGCCCGTCTCGGTGTAGCGCAGCGGCTCTCCCGCCACGAGTTCGGCCGCGGCCGCAAGGACCGCGCGGACCTCGGTGGGATGGTGGGCGTAGTCGTCGAACACCCGCACACCGTGTTCGCGGCCGGTGTACTGGAACCGCCGGTGCACACCACCGAAACCGGCGAGGCCTTCCATCGCCTCGTCGACCTGCGCTCCGGCTTCGAGCGCGGCGAGCAGCGCGGCGAGAGCATTGAGCGCCATGTGCCGGCCGGGGACGGACAGTCGCACGGTGCGCGGCGAATCCTCACCCGCGAGGTGGAACTCGGCGACGCCGCCGACATCCTTGGCCTCCCAGCCGAGCAGCCGCACCCCGACGGGAACGCCGCGGTGGTCGCTCGCGGTGCCGATGACGTCGGCGGTGCCGTAACCCTGCACCCGCAGGTCGTCGCGGCCGAGGGCGACGACGCGCTCGGCGAGGGCCGCCGAGCCGGGGTCGTCGAGGCAGACGACGAGCAGGCCGCCGGGGGCGATGCGGGCGACGAACTCGTCGAAGACCGCCGTGTACGCCTCCGGCGTGCCGAAGTAGTCGAGGTGATCGGCCTCGATGTTCGTGACGATCACGGTGTTCGGGTCGTACTGCAGCAGCGAGCCGTCGCTCTCGTCGGCTTCGGCGACGAAGACGTCCCCGCTGCCGTGGTGGGCGTTGGTCCCGGATTCGTTGAGTTCACCGCCCACCGCGAAGGACGGATCGAGGCCGCAGTGCTGCAGCGCGACGACGAGCATCGACGTCGTGGAGGTCTTGCCGTGGGTGCCGGAGACCAGGAAGGTGCGGTTCCCTCGCATCAGCGAGGCGAGGACCGCGGGTCGCAACAGGATCGGGATGCCGCGCTCGCGGGCGGCGACCAGTTCGGGATTGTCCTTCGGGATAGCCGCGAACGTTGTGACCAGGGCGGTAGGACCACCCTCCAGCAGGTCGAGAGCCTCGGCGGCGTGGCCGATGCGGACCTGCGCGCCGCGGGCCCGCAGCGCGAGCACACCGCGGCTCTCCTTCGCGTCGGAACCCGATACCTGTCCCCCACGGGCGAGCAGGATCCGGGCGATGCCCGACATCCCGGCACCGCCGATACCGACCATGTGCACCCGCTCGAGTTCGGCGGGTAACTGCGCACTCATCGTTCACTCCTGTTCGGTTCCACTCCGGCAACCTCGAGCACTATGCGCGCCATCTCGTCTGCGGCGCTGCGGTGACCAGCGGCCGCGGCGCTGCGCCCCATCTCCACGAGTCTCCGCTCGTCGCCGAGCAGCGACACCACTTCCGTGGCGACATAGTCCGAAGTCAGGTCGCCGTCGGCGACGATCCTGCCACCGCCGGCCTCGACGACGGGGCGGGCGTTGAGTTCCTGTTCACCATTCCCGTGCGGGAGCGGCACGTACACGGCGGGCAGACCCACCGCCGAGACCTCCGCGACCGTCATGGCCCCGGACCGGCAGACCACCGCATCGGCGGCGGAGTACGCGAGGTCCATCCGTTCGAGATAGGGCACGGTGACGTACGGGGCGCGGGCGTGACCGGCATGGGCGGGGATGTCCACGGTGTTCTTCGGTCCGTGCGCGTGCAGCACCGCGATGCCGGCCTCGGCGAGTGCCGAGGACGCACCGGACACGGCCTCGTTCAGCGAGCGTGCACCCTGCGACCCACCGAAGACGAGCAGCACGGGTACGTCGTCGGGCAGACCGAAGTGCCGGCGTGCCTCCGCGCGCAGCCCGGCGCGGTCGAGACCGGTGATCGACGAGCGGACCGGGATCCCCACGATCTGCGCGTCACCGCGCCGGACGATTCCCGAGCGCGGGACGGCGGCGAGCACGCGCTCGGCCCGCAGGGCACCGATGCGATTGGCGATGCCCGCACTGGCATTGGCCTCGTGGACGACGACCGGGATGCGCCGGCGTCGACGCAGCGGACCGGCTCCGGCCGCGAGATAGGCGGGCAGCGCCACGTACCCGCCGAAACCGACGACGACGTCGGCGTCGACCTCGTCGAGGATCTGCCGGGTGCGGCGCACCGACGAGACGACCCGGCCGGGAAGTTTCAGCAGGTCCACCGTCGGCTTGCGGGGCAGCGGCACCGGTGGGATGAGTTCGAGGGGATACCCGCGGTGGGGCACCAGCGTCGTCTCGAGTCCCCGTTCGGTGCCGAGCGCGGTGATCCGCGCGTCGGGCACGAGTGCGCGGACGGCGTCGGCCACCGCGAGTGCCGGTTCGATATGACCGGCCGTGCCGCCTCCGGCCACCACCACCGACAGTGCCGGCCTCTCCCCACTCACCTACGGTTCCCTCTCTCTCCGCTTCGTCCGTTCGATCCGCGTGTCGTGCGGTTCGTCTGCTGCCGGCCGCGAGCCGGTTCGCGTGCAGGTTGTGTACGCCGGGCCCGGCCGGTCCCCTCCCGGGGTTCCGTCCGGCCTGCCGATGTCCGGCGGTCCGTCGCGGCTCCCCGTTGCCGCTCGTTCGGTGCGGGGGACTGCCGCTTGCGCGATCCCCCACCTTTCGACGCGGGGCGGGCACTGCGCTCGGGCGCCGCGGCCCGCGCTCGCGGCTGTCGTGCTGCGACCGTACGCGCCGCCGAGGAGCGACCGGCCCGGTAGGCCTCCGGCTTGCGCAGGCGCAGCAGCCGCGCGAACCGGCCGTCCTGACCCGCGTGCAGCGCGGCGATGGCCTCGGGTTCGTGTCTGGCTGCGTTGGCGATCAGGCCGAACATCAGCAGGGTGGTGGCCGTCGAGGTACCACCGGCCGACACGAGCGGCAACTGCAGGCCGGTCACGGGCAGCAGTCCCACGACGTAGCCGATGTTGATGAAGGCCTGGCCGATGATCCACGTCGTCGCCGTCGCAGTGAACAGGCGCAGGAAGGGGTCGGCCGAGCGCATCGCGATCCGCAGTCCGACATAGGCGAACAGACCGAACAGGCCGATGACGGCCACTCCACCGAGGAAGCCCAGTTCCTCACCGATGATCGCGAAGATGAAGTCGTTGTGGGCGTTGGGCAGATAACTCCACTTCGCGCGGCTCTGACCGAGCCCGCGACCCCACAGGCCGCCGTCCGCGAGGGAGAACTTCGCCTGTCGCGCCTGGTAACCGGCACCCTGCGGGTCGTCGCCGGGGTTGAAGAAGGCCCGCACACGCTGCGAGCGATAGCCGGCCGTCAAGGCCAGGATCACCGCGAGTGTGGCGGCCGTGCCGACGATCCCGAGGAACACCTTGAGCGGCAGTCCCGCGAACCACAACAGGGCGATCACGATGATCACGATCGAGACGGTGGTGCCGAGGTCGGGCTGGAGCACGATCAGGCCGGTCACGAGCAGGGCGGCCGGGACGAGCGGGACGAGCATCTCGCGCAGCGTCGAGTTCTCCCCACGCCGGGAGGCGAGCAGGTGCGCACCCCACACGGCAAGGGTGATCTTGGCGATCTCCGCCGGCTGCAACGAGATACCGGCGATGACGAACCACCCCCGGGTGCCCTGCGAGACCGTACCGATGCCCGGTATGAGCACGAGCACGAGCAGCACGACCGAGAACGCGAACGCCGGGAAGGCGAAGCGTCGCATCACCCGGACCGGGATCTGCAGCGCGATGTAGAAGATCACCATGCCCAGGACGGCGAAGATCGCCTGGGAGGTGAACAATCCGTAGGCCGATCCCGCCGCGGCCACCGCGCCGACGCTCGACGACGACAGCACCATGACGAGGCCGAGCACGGTGAGCAGGACGGCGATCGTCACCACGAGATGGAAGGACGCGAGCGGTCGCGCCATCCAGGCCCCGAACCGGCCGCGTACTCCGACCACCGGCTCGTCGGTGTTCGCCCCTGCTCGGGTCGCTCCTGCCCGAGGGGTCACGGTTGCGTCCCGCCCCCGCGGAGTTCCTCGACCGCGGACGCGAAACTCCGGCCGCGCTCCGCGTAATCGGCGAACATGTCGAGCGATGCCGCGGCCGGGGCGAGCAGCACCGTCTCCCCCGGCGAGGCGAGTGCGGCCGCTTCCCGGACCACCACGCGCATCGCGGCAGGACCGTCGGCGCCCCGTGCCACGGCCCTCCTCACCGAAGACGTGTCGGTCTCGCTCGTCGCATCGGTCATCGCTTCATCGTCGCCCGTGTCCACGACGACGACCGGGACCTGCGGGGCGTGTCGCGCCAGCGCGTCGGCGATGTCGCCGGCGTCGCGGCCGAGCAGCACGGCTCCGGACAGTCGCGGCGCAACCTCGGCGACCAGGTCGTCCACGCGGGCGCCCTTGAGCAGACCACCGGCGATCCACACCACGCGGTCGCGGGCGAGCAGCGAACTACGGGCCGCGTGCGGATTGGTCGCCTTCGAATCGTCGATGTACTCGACGCCGTCGACCTGCCCGACCGGCGCGGCGCGGTGCGGACCGACGCGGTGCCGTCGCAGGCCGTCGTGCACCGCCGAGGCGGGCACGTCGATGGCCCGGGCGAGGGCTGCGGCCGCGAGTGCGTCGGACAGTCCGGCGGGGCCGGGCGGCGTCACGTCGTCCACCCGGGCGAGCACGGCGGAATCGGCGAACGCCCGGTCGACGAGCAGTTCGCCGCTGATCCCGAGTTCGCCTTCCTGGGGATAGCCCAGGGTGAAGCCCACGGTGACCAAGGCACGGGACCGGTCGCCGAGACCACCGGCGATCGGGTCGTCGAGACCGATGACCCCGACGGCGCCGGTGAGCGCACCGAGTTTGGCCTCGATGTAGTTCTCGATGCCGCCGTGCCAGTCGAGATGGTCCTCGGCGATGTTGAGCACGACGCCGGCCTCGGGCCGAACCGAGGGCGCCCAGTGCAGCTGGAAGGACGACAACTCGACGGCGAGTACGTCGGCCCGCGGTTCGTCGCGGCGCAGGGCGTCGAGCACGGGAAGACCGATGTTGCCGCACGCGACGCTGCCGAGGCCGGAGGCCTCGAGGATCGCGTGCAGCATCATGGTCGTAGTGGTCTTGCCGTTCGTCCCGGTGACGGCCAGCCACCGACGGGCCGGTCCGTAGACCTCGGCGCGGTCGATGCGCCAGGACAGTTCGATGTCGCCCCAGATGGGGATCGCCGCGCCGGCCGCGCGCGAGAGCAGCGGGGCGTCGGGCGGGAATCCGGGACTCGTGACCACCAGGGCGAACTCGCGCAGCGCAGCGGGGTCGTCGACGAGACTGTCGAGGTCGACCGTCCGGGCGCCGAGCGCCGCGCACTCGGCCAGTGCCCGCTCGTTGCGGTCGGTGACGGTGACGTGGGCGCCGAGATCGGTAAGGGGTTCGATCGTCGCGCGGCCGGACACCCCTGCCCCGGCGACGAGCACCGCCCGTCCTCTGAGCCGTTCGAGTTCGTCGTTCACGGTCAGTCCCCGATCGCCGCGAGGTATTCGCTGTAGAAGAGGGCCAGACCGATCGCCGAGGCGATGGCGGCGAGCAACCAGAACCGGATGATCACCGTGGTCTCGGCCCATCCGCCGAGTTCGAAGTGATGGTGGAAGGGTGCCATCCGGAACACCCGCCTGCGGCTGGACCGGAAGACCGCGACCTGGATGACCACCGAGGCGGCCTCCGCGACGAACAGCGCGCCGATGACCACCATGAGCAGCTCGGTGCGGGTCGTGATGGACAGACCGGCCAGCATGCCGCCGAGGGCGAGCGAGCCCGTGTCGCCCATGAAGATCTTGGCCGGTGCGGCGTTCCACCACAGGAAGCCGATGCAGGCGGCGGCGCCGGCGGCGCACAGCAACGCGAGATCGAGCGGATCACGGACGTCGTAGCACCCGGCGGTCGGCTCCACGGCGCACGCGTTGCGGTACTGCCAGAAGGTGATGATGACGTAGGCGCCGAGCACCAGCGCCATCGAACCCGCAGCGAGACCGTCGAGGCCGTCGGTGAGGTTCACCGCGTTCGACCATGCGCTGACCAGCAGATAGACGAACAGGATGAACACGATCGAGCCCATCGAGACCGTGGCGATGTCGCGCACGTAGGACAGATCGGTGCTGGCCGGGGTGAGACCGTCCGCATTGCGGAACTGCAGCGCGAGGATGCCGAAGCCCACCGCGACGACCAGCTGGCCGACCAGCTTGGCCGTCTTGTTCAGACCGAGATTGCGCTGCTTGCGAATCTTGATGAAGTCGTCGAGGAAGCCGACGCCGCCGAGCGCCGTCGTCAGGCCGAGCACGAGCAGACCCGAGGCCGTGGGACCTTCCGCGTCGTATCCCGTACCGATGAGATGCGACCCCCAGTAACCGGCCCACAGACCGGCGAGGATCGCGACGCCGCCCATGGTGGGGGTGCCGCGCTTGGACTGGTGGCTCTGCGGGCCCTCGACCCGGATCTCCTGCCCGAAGCCCTGCCGGGAGAACATCTTGATCAGGAGGGGGGTGAGCAGGATCGAGACTGCGAGCGCGATGCCCGCCGCGAACAGGATCTGTCTCACCGGGCGTCCTCCGTCCCCACAGCAGCGTCGTTGTCTCCGGCACCGGGGTCGTCCGTGAGGACGGCCTCGGCGACGGTCCACAGTCCCACGGACTGCGATGCCTTCACGAGCACGATGTCGCCCGGTTGCAGTTCGTCGCGCAACAACGCGATCGCGGCGTCGGCATCGGGTACGTGGCTCGCTTCCTCACCCCACGATCCTTCCATCACGGCGCCCTGGAACAGACCCCGGACCGGCCGCGTGGCACCGACGGCGATGATGCGGGTGACGTCGAGGCGCACGGCGAGGCGCCCGATGGCGTCGTGGGCGACGACGGCGTCGTCCCCGAGCTCGGCCATCTCCCCCAGCACCGCGAAGGTGCGCCGGCGATCCGGACCGGACCGCGCCATGGTGACCAGGGCCTTCACGGCTGCGCGCATGGAATCGGGATTGGCGTTGTAGGCGTCGTCGATGACGGTCACCCCGTCGGATCGGGTCTGCACCGCCATGCGGTGCGCCGAGACGGGACCCGCCGTCGCGAGCGCCTCGGCGGCCTGCTCGACCGTCGCACCGCACTCCACGGCGACGGCGATCGCCGACAGGGCGTTGCCGATCTGGTGTTCGCCGTGCACGGCGAGCCGCACGGGCACGCGCCGCTCCTGTCCGTCGGCGCCGGGGACGACGGCGGTGAAGGAGGCACGCGCCTGGTCGTCGAGGTGGATGTCCTCGGCGCGATAGGCGGCACCGGACCCGGTCCCGACGGTCACCACACGACCGGTGGTGCGGGTCGCCATCTTCGACACGAGGGTGTCGTCGGCGTTGAGGATCGCCACTCCCCCCTCGGCGGCGCTGGGCAGCGCCTCGACGAGTTCGCCCTTCGTCTCGGCGATGACCTCCTGCGAGCCGAACTCGCCGAGGTGTGCGGTACCGACGTTGAGCACGACACCGATCCGCGGCGGGGCGATGCGGGTCAGGGTCGCGATGTGCCCGGGGCCCCGCGCCGACTTCTCGAGGACGAGGAACCGGGTGGATTCGGTGGCGCGCAGCGCGGTCCAGGGGTGGCCGAGTTCGTTGTTGAACGAGCCGGGCGGGGCGACGACCTCACCGAGCGGTGCGAGCACGGCGGCGATCATGTCCTTCGTGGACGTCTTGCCCGCCGAACCGGTGACACCGACAACGGTGAGGCCGGCGCCGGTGAGCGTGTCCACCACGGTGCGGGCGAGCTTCGCGAGGCCGGCGAGCACGGCCGCGCCGGATCCGTCGCTGTCGTGTTCGAGCGCGAGGGCGTTGGTCTCGGTCGGCGGAATCGGCGGCACGACGATCGCGGGCACACCCACCGGCCGTGCGGCCAGGACCGCCACCGCACCGGCGGCGACGGCGGCCGCGGCGTGATCGTGGCCGTCCGAGCGCGCACCGGGCAACGCCAGGAACAGGCCACCGGGACCGATCCGTCGCGAGTCGAACTCGACGGAACCGGTCACCTCGGCGGACGGATCGTCGACGTCGTGCAGGGTGCCCCCGACGACCTCCGCGATCCGAGCCAGTGTCATCGGGATCATGCCTTGCCTCCGTGATGCGAACCGCCCGCAGCAGGCGGATGGTCACCGTCGGGTCCTGCGGTCCGGTACTTGTCGAGAGCTGCGCCGAGGACCTCGCGGTCGTCGAAGGGGTGCTTCACTCCGTCGATCTCCTGCCCCGTCTCGTGGCCCTTGCCGGCGACGAGGACGACGTCGCCCGGGCGGGCCCACGCGACCGCGGCGTCGATCGCCGCGGCGCGATCGCCGATCTCGAGGATCTCGCCGCGTTCGGCCGCCGGGACGGAGTGTGCACCGTCGAGGACGGCCGCGCGGATGGCGGCGGGGCTCTCGGTTCGTGGGTTGTCGTCGGTCACGACCACCAGATCGGCGGCCCGCGCCGCGACCTCGCCCATGATCGGCCGCTTCGTCCGGTCGCGGTCGCCGCCCGCACCGACGACGACGGCGATGCGTCCCTCGGTCGCGGCGCGCAGGGTTCCGATGACCGCTTCGAGCGCCGCGGGCTTGTGGGCGTAGTCGACGACGGCGAGGAAGTCCTGACCGCGCTCGACCCGTTCGACCCGGCCGGGCACCGCGACATCGGCGATACCGCGGATCGCGGCGTCGATGTCGGCGCCCACCTCGGCGCAAAGCGCTACAGCGAGAGCGGCGTTGGTGACGTTGTAGCGGCCCGGCAGGCCGACGGTGGCGCGGCGGGCGATCCCGTCCGGACCGGTCAGGGTGAACTGCTGCACTCCCGTCTCTTCGGGGACCTCGTCGGTGACCGTCCAATCGGCCGCGGCGCCGGCAGCGTCACCGTCGCCACCTGTGGTGACCGTGCGGACTGCGGTCGCGTCGTCGCGGCCCGCGCGCGCGACCTCGGCCATGCGACGTCCCCACACGTCGTCGGTGCACACCACCGCGCGGCGGGCCCGGACCGGCGAGTCCTCGGCGAACAGCCGGGCCTTCGCGCCGAAGTAGTCGTCGAGGTCCTTGTGGAAGTCGAGATGGTCCTGGGACAGGTTGGTGAACCCGCCGACGGCGAACTCGGTGGCGTCCACGCGACCGAGTGCGAGGGCATGGCTGGAAACCTCCATCACGACCGTGTCGACACCGCGTTCGCGCATGACGGCGAACAGGGCGTGCAGCTGCGGCGCCTCGGGTGTCGTGAGGGTGCTCGGCACGCGAATGCCTTCGATCCGGGTCTCCACGGTCCCGACGAGACCGACGACGCGTCCGGCCGCGACGAGGCCTGCCTCGACGAGATAGGACGTCGTGGTCTTACCGGACGTGCCCGTGATGCCGATGACCTGCATGCTCCGGGAGGGGTGTCCGTAGACGGTGGCCGACGCCGCCCCCAGCGCGACACGCGGTTCGGGATGGACGAGGACCGCGACCGAATCGGAGGTGGCCTCGGCGACGAGGTCGCGACCGGCCTCGTCGGTCAGCACGGCGACCGCTCCGCGTTCGAGCGCGGTGCCCGCGTAGGAGGCGCCGTGGGCGCGCGCGCCGGGCAGCGCGGCGAAGACGTCGCCGGGGCGGATGCCCTGGGCGCGCAGGTCGATGCCGGTGATCGCGGCCGCGCGGGCCGCATCCTCTCCGGCGGCTGCATTGACGATCTCGACGCGCGCCCCGATGGCGTCGGCGAGAACCGAGATCTGCGTCATCGGTGGGTGCTCGGGTCTCCGCCCCTCCTCCGGAGGAGCCGGATCCGGACTCGATGGCACAGGCACCAGTTTCCTCTCGCTTCGCTGCAGCTCGTCTGCAGGCACTCCGACGGATGTTTCCGGGTTCGTTCCCGATCCGCTCTCGGCGACGACCGTCGTGTCACGTTACCGACCTGTCAGCCTACCGAGGCGCCACGGTCACCTCGTCAGTCGACCTGGAGGATCAACTTGCTCTCCGGTTCGGCCGACAGCGGCACGCCGTCGCGCTGCAGCAACCACGACGCGATGTTGCGGAACAGCGGCGCGGCCGATTGGCCCCCGCTGCCGTCGGAGCTGCGGGTCGGGGCGTCGAGCATGATGCCCACGACATAGCGCGGATCGTCGGACGGAGCGATGCCGGCGAAGGTGATCCAGTAGTCGGAGTTCGAGTAACACTTGCAGTTCTGGTCGATCTGCTGGGCGGTACCCGTCTTGCCCGAGATCTGATAGCCCTCGATGGCGGCGCCCGCACCGGTGCCCTGCTGGTTGCCGGTATCGGACTGGACGACGGAACGGAACATGTCGCGCACCGTCGCGGCGGTCTGCGGGCTCACGACCCGCACCGGATCGGGACGGGGCGTCTCGGTGCGCGTGCCGTCCGGCGCGATGGTCGCGCGCACGACCCGCGGCGGGACACGTTCCCCGTCGTTCGCGATGGTCTGGTAGATCGCGGTCATCTGCAGCAGGGTCATCGACAGACCCTGGCCGATGGGCAGGTTCGCGAAGGTGCCACCCGACCACTGCTCACGGCTGGGCAGCAGACCCGCGGATTCGCCGGGCAGGCCGACATCGGTGCGCTGGCCGAGACCGAACAGTCGCAGCATCTCGGCGAAGCGGTCCTCACCGATCCGCTCGGCGAGCATGAGCGTGCCGACGTTCGACGACTTCCCGAACACACCCGTCGTGGTATACGGCACGACCCCGTGATCCCAGGCGTCCTTGACGGTCGCGCCGGCCATGGTGATCGTGCCGGGGACCTGCAGGACCTCGTCGGGGCGGGTCAGACCGTCCTCGATCGCCGCGGCCGCGGTGATGATCTTGTTCACGGACCCGGGTTCGAACGGCGAACTGACCGCGAGGTTGCCCTGTTCGGCGTCGGGCGGGTTGTTCGCGACACCGATCGACGGGTCGAAGGTGCTGTCGTTCGACATGGCGAGCACTTCGCCGGTGTGCGCGTCGAGCACCACAGCGGAGGCGTTCTTCGCCCCGGACAGGTCCTTCGCGCGCTGGACCTCCTGCTGCACGTGGTACTGCAGGTCGTTGTCGATCGTGAGCTCGACGGAGGAACCGTCGACGGCGGGCTGACGGTCGCGCCAGCTGCCCGGGATGACGGCGCCGTCGGATCCACGGTCGTAGGTGGACGAACCGTCGGTACCCGCCAGCACGGCGTCCATCGACGCTTCGAGCCCGATCAGGCCGTGTCCGTCCCAGCCGGTCGCGCCGACGAGATTGGCGGCGAGCGATCCGCCCGGATACAGACGGATGTCCTGACGCTCGGTGCCGACCTTGTCGTACTCGTCGACGATCTCCGCCGCGACCCCCGGATCGACGCCGCGGGCGAGGTAGACGAAGGTCTCGTCGCTCTCGAGCATCTCGAGCACGTCCTTCTCCGGCGCCGCGGCGCCGAGCGCCTCGTGGACCGCCGACGCGACGCCCTCGAGATATTCGGAGACCTCGGGCCGGGACGGGTCCTTCGCGCGTTCCTCCTCGAGTTCCTTGCGCACCCGCACGGGTTGGAAGGTCAGCGCCTTCGCTTCCATGGTGTACGCGAGCGGTTCCCCGTTGCGATCGGCGATGGTGCCGCGGGTCGCGGGTTCGACGAGTCGGGTGGTGCGCTGGCTGGCGGCTTCGGCGGACAGTGTGGGGGCCTGGACGAGCTGCACGGACAACAACTGGGCGACGGCTACGCCCAGAATGCCGAACATGCCGATCCGGCCCCACTTGTTGCGGAACGCGAAACTCGTCCGGTCGCGCTGCTTGCGATCGCGCGGCGCGGGCATTCGAGCGCGGCCGCCGCGCGTCGCCGGGGTGGAACGTCGCTGCGGTGCACGCCGAGGGGTGGAGCGGTTGTTCACCGAGGCCCGCCCTCGGGTTCCGTCGGCACGGCCTGGACTGGTGCTTCGGGCGCCGCCTCACGGGGCGCTTCGGATTGCGGCAGTTCGCTCACGGGTACCGATTGTCCTGCCGCGGGCGGTACAGGTGCGGCACCCTCGACATCCGGCGTGGCGGCCGCGGGAGCTTCCGCCGCGGGTACCGGCACGGGAGCCGGTGCCGGTTCCTCGCCCACCGGGCGGCCGTCGGCCGATGGCGCGGCCCGACGCGTGCCCTCGGTGTCGGTGCGCGGCCGGGGTTCCTCGCTCACGTCATCGAGCGGCCGCGGGGTCTCCGCCCCGGCGCTGCCGGCCAGCGGGGTCTGGACGCGGGCGTCCTCTCGGGCGGGCGGATCCAGCGGGACCGGCGGGGCACCCTGGGCCGGAACCGGATCGCCCACCACCTGCACCGAACCGTCCGGAGCGACGACGATCCGCGCGACCTGCCCGGTGGGGATCATCCCCAGTTCCGCCGCGGCGACCGCGAGCGCGGGAGCCGACTCGGCCGTGGCGACGTCGCGCTGGAGCACCGCCCGCTTCTGGGCGAGCTCCTCGTTGAGGGACCGCGCCGCGCTGAGCTCGTAGGAGTCTTCGGTCGCCCGGGTGGTCAGCAACAGCGTCACGGCCATGCCCACGCCCAGGAGCCCGATGATGGTGGCGACGAACGGGATCCGGGTGCGGACACGTCCGGCACCCGTCGTGCGCCCGCGGGTCTGCACCTGTTCGACCCCGAGCTGCGCTGCGCGCTGCGACCGTCGCTGATAGGCACGCTGCGCTGCGGTCGATCGCCCCGGGTTCCGGCGCTGCGGGGGTGCCACCTGTACGGTCATCGGTTACCTCCTGGCGATTCGTTCTGCAGCACGCAGGCGGACGGGCGCCGAACGTGGGTTGGCCTCGATCTCGTCGTCCGTTGCCCGCTCCGCACCGCGGGTGAGGATGCGCAGTTCCGGTCCCGTCCCGGGCAGTTCGACCGGAAGCCCTTCGGGACTGCGGGACTTCGCACGCGGTGTCAGTTCCTGCTTGACGACCTTGTCCTCGAGCGACTGGTAGGACATGAAGACGATCCGGCCGCCCACCGCGAGAGCGTCGAGAGCGTCGGGGATCGCGGTGCGCAACGAGTCGAGCTCCGCGTTGACCTCGATCCGCAACGCCTGGAAGGTGCGCTTGGCCGGGTGACCACCGGTACGGCGGGTCGCCGCCGGGATCGTGCGGTACAGCAGTTCGACGAGTTCGCCGCTCGTCCGGAAGGGAGTCTTGGCCCGGGTCCGCACGATCTCGGAGGCGATCCTGCCGGCGAAGCGCTCCTCGCCGTAGGTGCTCAGGATGCGAGCGAGGTCGCCGTGACTGTAGGTGTTGAGGACATCGGCCGCGGTGATGCCGGTGGTGGCATCCATCCGCATGTCGAGCGGGGCGTCCTTGGAATAGGCGAAACCGCGCTCCGCCTCGTCGAGCTGCATCGAGGACACGCCGAGATCGAACAGGGCGGCGTGGACCGAGCCGTACCGGTCGAGGCCGACGCTCTCGAGCGCGTCGGCGATCCCGTCGTAGCGGGTGTGGACGAAGTCTGTGCGGTCGGAGAACCGTGCGAGTCGCTCGCGGGCGATCGCCAGTGCGTCGGTATCACGGTCGAGGCCGACGAGCCGCAGCCTCGGGTAGATCGTCAGGAAGTGTTCGGAGTGCCCCCCGAGACCGAGTGTCGCGTCGACGTAGACCGCGCCCTCGCCGTCGGGACCGACGCTCTCGATGGCCGGACCGAGAAGGTCGACGGCGCGCTGGAGCATGACGGGCACGTGGCCGAATTCCGCCGCAGATGTCACATCGGCACCGGTGGCCTCATCCGTACCATTGACGGATTCGTGCTCGCCGTCCACCATGTGTCCTCCGGAATCCTGCTCGGGCCGCTTACGGTCTGTCGGGTACTCGTCGGGTGGACGGTGGTATGCCTCGTGCCTGCCTGTCGCTCGTCTCGATACCGTGCTCGCCGCCACGGGGG
Source organism: Rhodococcus sp. Chr-9 (assembly GCF_000801125.1). Taxonomy (NCBI): domain Bacteria; kingdom Bacillati; phylum Actinomycetota; class Actinomycetes; order Mycobacteriales; family Nocardiaceae; genus Rhodococcus; species Rhodococcus sp. Chr-9. Next base: position 208,952 of record NZ_JTIZ01000076.1, on the reverse strand, counting down.
TGGATACGGAAGACGGCGAATGCCTCGAGGTCTCTGTCCGAGTCCGAAGAGACCTGACGCCGGGGAAGTGCGTCAGGGCCCTCCGGTCCGTACCTGGCGCTGGGGAAGTGCGTCAGGGCCGGCACATCGGGCAGAGGCCTCGCGGCACTCGCCGCGCAGCCCGAGCCGTGGTTACAAGATGTCGCGTAGTGCTTCGTCTCTCGCTTCCGAGAAGTCTTCTTCGTGCTCGGCGAGGTAGGTCTCCCATGCCGTCGCGTCCCAAATCTCGAGGTACCTGACCGAACCGATCACCACGCAGTCCTTGGTGAGACCGGCGTACTTGCGGTGAGCTGACGACAGCGTGATCCGGCCTTGTGAGTCGGGTCGCTGCTCCTCCGTTCCCGACGCGAGACTCCGCAGGAACGCACGTGCCTGAGGGTTGCTCCGTGAGGCACTCGCAGCGCGTTCGGCCAGAGCGGCGAACTCGTCGCGAGGGAACACGGTGAGGCTGTGATCCTGCCCCTTCGTGATCATCAACCCTCCCGCCAGCTCGTCTCGGTACTTCGCCGGCAGTGTCAGCCGGCCCTTGTCGTCCAACTTCGGGGTGTAGGTACCGAGGAACACTCGGCGCCTCCCCGCTGCCGGACGGATGCTTCGCGCGACAGGACACCTTGTCCCGCCGCGCCCCACATTACCCCACTTTGCCCCACCGGAAACGGATTACTGCCGCCCGGCCGCGCGTGTTGTCGTCACATTCCCAGCTCAGAGCAGGTGGCGGAAAATGGGGACACGCGCTCGCGTGACGACGACGGATCCACCGCTGTCGGCGCCCCGACGATCCGCCCCACCGGCGGAGCGAGGGCCGAGCAATCGGCGACCAGGGAAAACACTGCGGCCGGAGCCGAGGTGGGAGGCGGTGGGGAGACGGAGATTGCGCGAGTGGGGCGCGGTGGTGGAGGGGCGGAGAGGCGGACGACGCCGGGTCGGTGAAAGGTCTGCAGACGAACGACGACGGCACGACCCGTGGGTCGCGCCGTCGTCGGTACACCTGATGGTCGAGGAGGTCAGTCCTGCTCGAAACGCCTCCGGAACCGCTCTTCCATGCGGTTGGTGAAGCCACCACCCGAGGACTTCTTGCCGCCGCGGGAACTTCGACCGGACTTTCCGGAACCGGAACTACCGCCCGTCGCCCCTGGAGTCGACGGCCGACGACCGCCGAGGAGCAACAAGACTCCGGCGGCGAACATCACGAGGAACCCGAGCAGACTGATGATCGGGAAGCCGCCCGGCTTGAGCGGCAGGGCAACGCCGGCGATCAGCAGCGTCAGGCCCAACACGAACAATGCGCCGGCCTGTAACCGCCGCCGGTTCGACGCCATCCCCAACCGGCTGCCACGCACGGTCGAGGCGAACTTGGGATCCTCAGCATAGAGCGCGCTCTCGATCTGATCGAGCATGCGCTGCTCGTGCTCGGAGAGTGGCACGGTACCTCCCCCGGCACTAAACGGTGGCCACCGGATCCGTGGGGCGAATCCGGTGGGGGGCCGTCCGTACGGCCGCCTGAGTCAATAATACGAGCAGATGTCGCTGTGGACCACAAACTCCACACGTGAGTTCGATCCCGTCGTCGGCGAAGGCCCTCGTGAAGGGGCGAAAGTCACCCACCGACACCGACCTCCGGCTCTGCTTCGGCGTCGAGATAGCCCTCCACATCGTGCAGGAAGTGGCCCACCTCGTCGTAGAAGGCACCGGATTCGTCGGCTCCCACCGCCTGCGCGACCCCCGCCTCGACCGCGGTGCGGGTGGCGGAGCGATCGGCGAAGTAGTCGGCCCAGACGGCGAAGGACTCGTCGGCGCGCGCCATGAGTGCCCATGCGTTGCGCGTCGCGGGTCGGCGGGGCCGGATCCCGGAGCGCAGCTCCGCGGCCGCGACCACCGCACCGGCACCGCGCAGCGCCGCCAGGTAGGCGAGGCGGAACCGCTCGCCCGGATCGCCGGCACCGGCGGCACCGGAAAGCAGATCGTCGGCCTTGCGCAGCAGCGTCGCCGCGCGCGCCGAGGTGGCATGGTCGATGCATGCGGACGGCCCGAGCGTGGGAGACGTTCGGCGCGGGCCTCGACTCGCGACCTGACCGTTGGCCATGTTCACGCACCTCCTCGGCGTGGTCTCACCACTCGTTACAACGAGCGGTATCCGGTGGCATTCCCGCCGAAACGCCGAGGAACGGAGATCACTGTCCTCGAGTGAGGCCCGACACGGACGCCGAGCGGGAGACCCCAGGGTGATCCGGGGATGTTCGCTTCCCTCGAACATCCCCGGATCACCGATGTCGAACATGCGTTCGACGTATTCAATATAGCTGGACCCACCGACAACCCGTCAAGAGAAAGCGGCCACGTCATCCCGAACGATCAGCGAGACCCGAGCACCTCCGACGCACCGCGAGCCACCCGAACGAGTCACGCATGACCACCGATCCCTGCCAGGACGCCCCGATCCTCACCGAGCTCTCCCCCGCGGACTTCCGTGCGCACCTGCCCTCGCTGCTGACCGTCTACGTCGCGGCGATGCGATATCCCCGAGGCACGGAGTACCACCGCGCGCCGATGTGGTCCGAGCATTCGGCCCGCGCGGGTTGGCAGGCGTTCGCCGCGAGCCTCCCCGAGGATCCGGACACCGTCGTCGGGATCGCGTACGGCTACCGGGGCGACACCCGCCAGTGGTGGCACCAGCAGGTGCGCGCCGGCATGCGCCATTCCGGACGGTCCCCCGAGGAGATCGATCGCGTTCTCTCCGACTACTTCGAGCTCACCGAACTGCACGTCCGACCCGACATGCAGGGACGCCGCATCGGTGAACTGCTCCTGTCGGCGCTGCTGCGGGGACGCACGGAAGCGGCCGTACTGCTGTCGACACCCGAGGTGCCGGGCGAGGACAACCGGGCGTGGCGGCTGTACCGTCGGTTCGGATTCCAGGACGTCGTCCGCCGGTTCGTCTTCACCGGCGACGCCCGCCCGTTCGCGGTCCTCGGCAGGAGCCTGCCCCTCGAGCCGGACCTCGTTCCGCACCACCATCACACGATCGGCGATCCGGACGGAAGCGGTACCCCATGAACGCCACACTCGACGTCGTCGTCGTCGGCTCGGGCCACAACGCCCTGGTCTCCGCGTGTTATCTCGCCCGCGACGGATGGTCGGTGGAGGTTCTCGAACGCGACACCGTGCCGGGCGGCGCCGTCTCCACCGTCGAACGTTTCCCCGGATATGCCGTCGACCGCGGCTCCTCGGCGCACATCATGGTGCGCCACTCCGGGATCGTCGAGGAACTCGATCTCGCCGCCCACGGCCTGCGCTACATCGACTGCGACCCGTGGGCGTACGCGCCGCCCCCTGCGGACTCCGACCGTCCCGGCATCGTCTTCCACCGCGATCTCGACCGGACCTGCGCCTCCGTCGAGGCCGCCTGCGGACGCCGCGAGGCCGACGCGTACCGCCGCTTCGTGCAGGACTGGGGCCCGCGCAGCGCGGCGGTGATGACGTCGTTCACCCGTCCCCCGACCGGCCGGCACCTGCTGTCCTCGTTCTGGGGACTCGACGCGGGTGAGGGTGGCAGCGCCCTGTCCCGCCGGTTCCTCACCACCGGCGACAGCCTGCTCGACGAGTACTTCGACGACGAACCCCTCAAGGCGGCCCTCGCCTGGTTCGGCGCGCAGTCCGGCCCGCCCATGTCCGAACCCGGCACCGCGGCGATGGTGGGCTTCGCCGCCCTCATGCACACCCTTCCCCCGGGTCGCGCGATCGGCGGAAGCGGTGCGCTCACCCAGGCCCTGCTGTCGCGGCTGCGGTCCGATGGCGGCACGGTGACCTGCGGCGACGCCGCCACCGAGATCCGCCGGACCGGCGATCGGTGGACCGTGCGCACCGAATCGGGACGCTCGGTGCAAGCCCACAGGGTCGTCGCCGGATGCCACGTGCTGACCACGCTGGATCTGCTCGACCGCGGCGGATACGACCGCGACCGGCTCGAGGGCTGGCGTCGCAGCATGCGGGTCGGTCCGGGCATCGGCATGGTCCTGCGCCTCGGCACCGACTCGCTGCCCCGCTACCGCGGCTGCGACGAGCCCGAATCGACGACCTCCGGTCTGCAACTGCTCGTCGACGACCGCGCCCACCTGCGCGCCGCGCATGGTGCCGCGATGGCGGGAGACCTGCCCCCGCGACCCACCGTCCTCGCGATGAGCTTCTCCGCCCTCGACCCGACGATCGCACCCGACGGCAAGCACCAGATCACGCTGTGGTCCCAGTGGCATCCGTACGCGCTGCGCGGCGGACGTCGCTGGGCGGACATCGCCGGCGCCGAGACCGACCGCATCCTCGCCGAGATGGAGACGCGCTCTCCCGGCTTCACCGCGAGCGTGGAGCACTGCCACGTGCAGACCCCCGCGGACATCGAGAGCGAACTCGGCCTGCTCGGCGGGAACGTCATGCACGTGGAGATGTCGCTGGACCAGATGTTCCTGTGGCGTCCGCTGCCGGAGCTGTCCGGCTACCGGGTGCCCGACGCGCCCGGCCTCTATCTCACCGGCGCCTCGACCCATCCCGGTGGTGGAGTCTCCGGTGCGAGCGGCCGCAACGCCGCCCGGGTCGCCCTCGCCGACGCCAAGGGCAGTCTCGTGGACCGCGTGAAGGGCTGGGTGTCGCGGTGACCGACACCCGCGTCCCCGCACCGCCCCGACCGGCCCGGTGGCGGACGGTCCTTCCGATCGTCCCGGCCGTCGCCGCGGTCCTCGCCCAGATCGCCTATCCCCTCACCGAGGGCGGCGCCCGGGACGCCGCGACCGTCGCGGTCGTCACGCTGCTCACCGCCGCCTGCCTCGTCCACGCCGCGTTGAACCGCGGCATCACCTTCGCCGTCGTCCTGTTCGTCAGCTCGGCGGGCATCGGGTATCTGTCCGAGGTGGTCGGCACGAGGACCGGCTATCCCTACGGCTGCTACAGCTACGTCACCGACAGGCTCGGGCCGGCCGCACTCGACGTCCCGCTGGTGGTGCCGCTGGCGTGGTCGGCGGGCCTGTACCCCGTCTGGTGCGTGGCCTCCCGCCTCGTCCGCAACGGTCCCGGCAGGGTCGCGGCGGTCACCGTCGGCATGCTGGGCTGGGATCTCTATCTCGACCCCCAGATGGTGGCGGACGGGCACTGGTCGTGGTGCAACGCCGGCGGCCTGCCCGGGATCGAGCACATCCCGCTCACCAACTACGCGGGCTGGCTCCTCGTCGCCGCGATCATGGCGACCGTACTCGTGCTCGTCGACTCCCGCTCGGACCGTGCCGACGCGCCCCGGCACGACGCCGTGCCGATTGCGCTGTTCCTGTGGACGTGGCTCGGTTCGGCCCTCGCCCACAGCGTATTCCTCGACGCTCCCCAACTCGGCTACTCCGCGGTCTACGGGCTGGTCGTCATGGGGGTACTGGGTCTTCCCCTGCTGGTCTCACTCGTCCGGTCGTGGCGCGCAAGCGTGTCCGGTCCCGGGCGGGACGAGGCACGACTCGCCGCGAGCGACCCGAAGAACCGACGAGGATGACCGTGCCTGGCACCATGTTCTCCGTGCAGTCGTCCATCCTGTCCGTCCGCCGTCGTGTCGTCGCGGTCGTGGGGCTCGTGCTCCTCGGCCTACCGCTCCTCACCGGCTGCCTGCGCGTGCAGGCGACGATGGGGATCTCCTCCGACGACCGTGTGTCGGGGCAGATCGTCGCCGCGACCATCCCCGCCGACGAGAACGATCCCGGCCCCGAACTCACCGCTCCCTCGGCCCTGGCCGGGAAGGTGCGGGTGCAGGAGTACTCGCAGGACGGCTACGTCGGGAGCCAGGTCTTCTTCAACGACCTCACCTTCGGCGACGTCCAGCAGCTCGCCACGATGTCCGATCAGAGCGCCGGCATGTTCCAGCTCAACCTGCAGCGCTCGGGCGATCTGGTGGCACTGAACGGACGTGTGGATCTCGAGTCCGCTCCCACCCAGGGCACCGACGTGCAGTTCACCATCGCGTTCCCCGCCCGGGTGGCGACCACCAACGGCACCCGCGAGTCGGATTCGGTCGTGACCTGGAAGATTCCGGCCGGCGAGGTGAGCACCCTCCGCGCGGAGGTGCGCTACGCCGATCCCAACACGCGCGGTTTCGCGGGCTGGGCCGGAATCATGGCCGGCGGCGCCTTCGGTGTCACGCTGATCATCGCCGGCGCGGCCTGGTTCACCCGCAATCCCGCGCCGCAGTGGTCGTCGGCGAACGGGACGCGGTCCTGACCCGCCTTCCGCGCGACCCGTCCCCCGGTCTCACGCGACTCGTCGCCGGTGGCGCTCTCGTCGCCTCCTACGGCGCGGCCGTTGCCGTCGCGAATCGGGTCTCGCTCCCTCGTCTCGTGCCGGGACCGGTGGTCGACGAGCAGGTCACCGTCGTCGTCCCCGCCCGCGACGAGGCGCCCCGCATCGCCGCGATCGTCTCCGACCTGCGGGCACAGACAGGACTGCACGCCCTGCGCGTGGTGATCCTCGACGACGACTCGTCCGACGGCACCGCCGACCTGGCCACGGCCGCGGCCGAGGGCGACGAGCGCATCACCGTCGTCCGATCGACACAGCCACCGCCCGAAGGATGGACCGGGAAGGCGGCCGCGTGCGCCGCAGCCGTCGCCCACGCCGGATCGACTACCGACAGCGGCATCGTCGTGTTCGTCGACGCGGACGTCCGGCTCGCACCCGACGCGCTCGCCGCCGCCGTCGCTCTGCTGCGCCACCAGGACGCCGCGCTCGTCTCACCGTTCCCGTACCAGCTCACCGGATCGGCGCTCGAACGGCTCGTGCAGCCCCTGCTGTTCTGGTCGTGGTTCTCGTTGCTGCCCGTCGCGGTCTCGCACCGCACCCACCGGCCGTCGATGGCGGTCGCGTGCGGACAGTTCCTCGTCTTCGACGCGCGCGCCTACGCGGCGATCGGCGGGCACGCCGCGGTCGCGGCGAGTCCCACGGAGGATCTGGATCTGGCCCGGACACTGCGTCGCGCCGGACTGCCTACGACGGTCGCGGCCGCGGGCGGACTGGCGTCGTGCCGGATGTACGACGGAGCCCGCCCGCTGATCGGCGGTTACACCCGCTGGTTGTGGTCGGCGTTCGGATCCCCGGTCGGGGCGGCCGCGGTGGTCGCGCTGTATCTCCTCGCCTACTTCGTGCCCCCGGCCGCGGCGCTTCTCGGCGGGGGACGGACGCGACGCTGGGGCGTGGCCGGTGCCACCGCGGGCGTGACGTCACGCCTTCTCGCGCGCGTCACCGAGCGGGGAGGACGCCGACACCCGGACGCTCCGGACCGTCCCGTCGACGATCTGCTGGACGCCGCGGCGCACCCGGCATCGGTCCTGGCGGTCGGTGCGCTCACGGCGTCGTCGATCCGGGCACGGCGCAGCGGACGCGCGGCGTGGAAGGCCCGCGTCCTGCCCTGACCCCGAACCGGCGCGGGCCGGATGTCAGGCCGGCTGCACCGCGGCGGGAGCTTCGAGCTCGTAGCCGAGGCGGTCGAGCACCTCGCCGGTCGCGCGGGCGAAGTTGAGCGTGATGAAGTGCAGGCACGGCGCACCCTCGGAGATCAGCCGCTCGCACATCTCCGTCGCCACCTCGATACCCACCTCGCGCACCGCGGCGCGGTTCTCCTCCGGACCGTCGCCTGCCGCGCGCCGCAGCCGCTCCTCGAGAACGGGCGGCAGGTGCGAACCCGACAGTTCGAGGCTGCGCCGCGCCGAGCGCAGCGACGTGATGGGCATGATCTCGGGGATGATCGGCTTGAGCCCCTGCTCGGCGTCGCAGGCCACGACCCGGTCGCGCAGCCTCAGGTAGTGCTCGACGTCGAAGAACATCTGGGTGATCGAGTACTCGGCACCCGCACGGAGCTTCTGCACGAGATAGCGGGTGTCGTGATCGAGGTCCGGGGACCGGTGGTGTCCTTCGGGGAACGACGCGACGCCCACGTGGAAGTCGCCGAGCTCGCGCACCAGACGCACGAGCTCGTCGGCGTATTCGAGACCTTCGGGGTGCTTTTCCCACTCGCCGAGCGGGTTGCCCGGCGGGTCACCGCGCAGCGCGAGGATGTTGGTGATGCCGCGGTCGGCGTAGGCGCCGACCATCGCGCGCAGTTCGTCGATGCTGTGCCCGACGGCCGTGAGGTGCGCGACCGGCAGGAGGGTGGTCTCCTCGGCGAGGCGTCCGGTGACCCGGACCGTACGGTCGCGGGTGGAGCCCCCGGCGCCGTAGGTCATCGATACGAAGGCCGGGCCGAGACGTTCGAACGTCCGCACGGCGCGCCACAGTCGTCCCTCGGCCTCGGCGTCGCGAGGCGGGGAGAACTCGACGGAGAACGGAATGCGGCCCGAACGCGCGGACCCGAGACGGTCCACGATCGACGGGGTCCGAGAAATCCCGCCGTCCTCGGTTGCCCTGACGAAGTCGCTTGTCACCGGTCCAGCATAGGTGGCGCCCCCGGGGCGGTCGCTACCGGCGACGACCCGACTGTGCGGATAGGCTGGTCGCGGCACCTCCGGCTCACCCGCCTCCGAGGTGCCGTCACCCATCGACCTGGAGGTTTCGTCCTGTCTACCGGCGCCGTTCACCTGTCTGCCGAGCAGCTCCCCCATCGGGTGGAGGACTCCCTCCGGCAGTTCTTCACCTCACGCTCCGACCTGGTCGACTCGGTGGGCAATGGATACCGGCAGGCCGTCGACACGCTCGAGGCATTCGTGCTGCGCGGCGGCAAGCGGGTGCGTCCGCGTTTCGCCTGGACGGGCTGGCTCGGCGCCGGTGGTGACCCGACCGGGCCGGACGCCGAGGCCGTCCTGCAGGCGTGCTCCGCGCTCGAGCTCGTGCAGGCCGCGGCGCTCGTCCACGACGACATCATCGATGCCTCCACCACGCGCCGCGGATTCCCCACCGTGCACGTCGAGTTCACCGAGCAGCACCGGAAGGCCGGCTGGCACGGTAAGGCGGAGCAGTTCGGCGAGTCGGTGGCGATCCTGCTCGGCGACCTCGCCCTGGTGTGGGCGGACGACATGCTGCACTCGGCGGGGCTCGACCCCGCGACCGTCGCGCGCGTGGTCCCCGCCTGGGCCGCGATGCGCACCGAGGTGCTCGGCGGGCAGTATCTCGACATCGCCAACGAGGTGGCGGCGGACGAATCGGTGGAGGCCGCCACGCGGGTCAACCGGTTCAAGACCGCGGCGTACACGATCGAACGCCCGCTGCACATCGGCGCTGCCCTCGCCGGCGCCGACGACGACCTCATCGATGCCTACCGCCGCTTCGGCACCGACATCGGCCTGGCGTTCCAGCTGCGCGACGACCTGCTCGGTGTCTTCGGCGACCCCGAGGTCACCGGCAAGCCGTCGGGCGACGACCTGCGCTCGGGCAAGAGGACCGTCCTGTACGCGCTGGCACTGGAGACGGCCGATGCCTCCGATCCGGCCGCGGCCGAGCTGCTACGCACCTCGATCGGGACCGATCTGTCCGACGCGCAGGTCGAGCACCTCCGCTCGCTGCTCGTCGATCTCGGCGCGGTCGCCCGAATCGAGGACCGCATCTCGGAACTGACCGACAGCGCGTTCGAGGCGCTCGAGGCGTCCGGCGCCACCGAGGAGGGCAAGGCCCTTCTGCGCGAGTCGGCGGTCGCGGCGACGCGACGGGTGGCGTGAGGGCGGTGCGGACCGTTCCCGGCGCCGACCGGGTCGTCGTGGTCGGTGCCGGTCTCGCCGGTCTGTCGGCGGCACTGTACCTGCGCGGCGCCGGTAAGGACGTCACGGTGCTCGAACGCGCCGACGACGTCGGCGGCCGGGTCGGCAGCTATCACGGCCCGGGCTACGAGATCGACAACGGCGCCACCGTGCTGACGATGCCCGAGTTGATCGACGACGCGCTCGCCGCGGTGGGCACCGACCGCAACTCCGTCCGGCCGGCCCTGCGCACCCGGCGACTGTCCCCCGCCTACCACGCGCGGTTCGCCGACGGCACCTCGATCGACGTGCACTCCGACCCCGACGCCATGGTCGCGGAGATCTCACGGGTGTGCGGTCCCGACGAGGCACGCCGCTATCTGGGGTTGCGCGCGTGGCTCGCCGACATCTTCGACGCCGAGTTCGACCGCTTCATGGACGCGAGTTTCGACTCGCCGCTCGACCTGGTCTCGTCCCCGGCGGCGCTGCGCGATCTGGCGCGTCTGCTCCGACTGGGCGGGTTCGGCAGGCTCGGCGCGCAGGTGAACCGCAGGGTCACCGACCCGCGCCTGCGCCGCGTCTTCACCTTCCAGGCGCTGTACGCGGGGGTCGCTCCGGCACGGGCCCTCGCCGTCTACGGGGCCATCGCCCACATGGACACGTCGCTGGGCGTGTACGCGGTGGACGGCGGCATGCGGTCGGTCGCCCGCGCGATGGCCGCGGCGTTCGTCGAGGCCGGCGGACGGCTCGAACTCGGCCGGGAGGTGACCTCGCTCGACCTCTCCGCCGGTCGGGTCGACGGTGTCCGCACCCGCGACGGACAGCGCTTCCCGTGCGACGCGGCCGTCCTGACCCCCGACACCCCGGTGGTCGACGGATTGCTGCCGCGCCGACGGTGCCGCCGCACGCTGGCCGCGCCGTCGGCCGTCGTGCTGCACGGGTCGATCCCCACCGGGGTGACCCGTGGCTGGGCGGCGCAACACCACCACGTGATCGATTTCGGCGGGGAGTGGGACCGCACCTTCGCGGAGATCACCCGCAGCCGCGGACGCGGCCGGCCGATGTCGGACCCCTCGCTGCTCATCACGCGACCGGCACTGTCCGATCCCGGCCTGCGATTCACCCGTGAGGGCGTCGAGCACGAACCATTGTCGGTGCTGGCGCCATGCCCGAGCCTCGACAGCGCTCCGCTCGCCTGGGCCGAGCTCGCGGTGCCCTATCGCAACGAACTGCTCGACGTCCTCGACCGCCGCGGATACGGCGGCATCACGGACGGTTTCCGCGTCGACCACATCGACACGCCGGCCACCTGGCACGCTCGTGGCATGCAGGCGGGCAGCCCGTTCTCGAGCGCTCACGTCTTCCGGCAGACGGGACCGTTCCGGCGCCGCAACCTCGATCCGGCCGTTCCCGGCGTGGTGCTCGCGGGGTCGGCGACGGTGCCGGGCGTCGGTGTCCCCACCGTGCTGTTGTCCGGAAGGCTCGCCGCCGAACGGCTCGGTGTTCCGCGAAGGCGGTGACACCGGGCGCACCACGCTCCGCGTCTCCACTAAACTGTCCTCGTTCGCCAGCTATCTGCGCGCCGCGCATCCACACGTCCACGGGGGAGGAACCGTACCGATGTCGTCCCCTGCCTCGCCCGACGCCGAGCCGCAGACCTCGCCCGCGCCGGAGGGGACGGCCGCACCGGCGGGTGAGCGTCCGAAGCACGCATTCCTGAGGAGTCCCGCCGGCCATGCCGCGCTGCTCGGCGCGTGGGGCGCGGTACTCATGACCTTCGGCAGTTTCGGATCGGGCAGTGTCCGGCGGATCGACCCGCTGCTCGAGGACATCTATCTGTCGTGGCTGCGGTTCGGCCACGGCCAGTTGCTCTCGCGGATCATCCTGTGGGTCGGTGTGCTCCTCATGATCGCAGCGTGGGTGCGCGTCGGCCGGGCGACCCTCGCCGGCCACGTCACGGTGCGCGATCTGTGGACGGTGCTGCCCGCGTGGACCGCTCCCCTGCTGGTCGCGACACCGATGTTCAGCCGCGACGCCTACTCCTACCTCGCGCAGGGCGCACTGCTGCGCGACGGTTTCGACCCGTACGAGGTGGGCCCGGTCGTCAATCCGGGCGTCCTGCTCGACAACGTCAGCAATGTGTGGACAACGACGACCACGCCCTACGGGCCCGTCCACCTGCTGCTCGGTGCGGGCATCACGTCCATCACCGACGACAACGTGGTGACGGGCACCTGGCTGTGGCGCCTGACCATGCTTCCCGGCCTGGCACTCATGGCGTGGGCCGTGCCGAAACTCGCCCGTCGCATGGGCGGAAATCCCGCGATTGCCCTGTGGCTCGCAGTGCTGAACCCGCTCGTACTGATCCACCTCGTCGGCGGTGTGCACAACGAGCTGCTGATGGTCGGTCTCATGATCGCCGGCATCGTGTTCGTGCTCGAGGGCCGGCACCTCGGCGGCATCGCCCTGGTCTCCCTCGGCGCCGCGATCAAGGCCACCGCAGGATTGGCACTGCCCTTCCTGGTGTGGGTGTGGATGATCCACGAACGCGATCGTGCGCTTGCCGAGGGACGCGAACCGGCAGCGCCCGTGCGCCTGTTCGCCAAGGCCGTCGGCCTGGGACTGGGGGTCTTCGCCGCGGTCTTCGGTGGCACCTCGCTGCTCGCCGGTGTCGGCATCGGCTGGCTCACCGCCCTGTCCGGCTCGTCGAAGATCATCAACTGGCTGTCGCTGCCGACGATGATGGCGCACGCCGTCACCTGGGTCACTCCGTGGCGGCTCGGATCGGTCCTCGACATCACACGCATGCTCTGCGCGATCGCGCTGGTGGTGATCCTCGTGTGGGCGTGGTGGCGCTTCCGCCGCACCGAGCGCGACGCGATCTTCGGGATCGTCGTGGCGCTGACTGCGGTGACCCTGCTGTCGCCCGCCGCGCTGCCCTGGTACTACTCCTGGCCGCTCGCCGTCGCCGCCGCCTTCGCGATGTCGCCCCGGGTGCTCATGGTGCTCGTCGCACTGTCGACATGGCTGATGTTGATCTTCAACCCCGACGGGTCGATCGGGATGTACAACATCGCGCACGTCGCGCTCGCGGTGTTCGCCTCGATCGTCGCGGCCCGTTCGCTGGTCACCTACGACCCGCTGCGCCTGCGGTTACGACCTCGACCGGCATCACCCGCCGGCGCTGCCCTGGACGACCGTGCCTGAGCGCCCCACGGGGATCGCGGCCGACGATCTCACCCGGGCCTACGCCTACTGCGCCGAGCTCACCGCCGAACACGGACGCACCTACAACCTCGCGACCCGGCTGCTGCCCGCCTCGCGACGACACGCCGTGCACGCGCTCTACGGCTTCGCCCGACACGTCGACGACATCGTCGACGTCACCGCCGTGGACGACCCGGAGGCCGCGATCCGTGGTGTCGACGACGCGCACAGCCGTCTGCACGCCGCACTCGCGGGCGCTCCCGGCCCGCTCGACCACACCGGTCTCGTGGTCCGCGCGCTTGCCGACACGATCGGGCAGTACCGCATCCCGATCGACTATTTCGAGGCGTTCATCCGATCCATGCGCATGGACGTGCCCGGCACGCCCGAGTTCCGGCCCCGCTACGGGACCATGGAGGAACTGCGCGAGTACATGTACGGCTCGGCGGCGGTGATCGGTCTCGAACTGCTGCCGATCCTCGACATCGACGATCCGGCCGCCCCGCCCGCCGCAGCCGCGCTCGGGGCGGCGTTCCAGCTCACCAACTTCATCCGCGACGTGGGCGAGGACCTCGAACGCGGACGTCTCTACATCCCGCTCGAACTGTGGTCGGCCTTCGGGGTCGACATCGACCTGCTGCAGGAATGCCGGCGCACCGGCGCGATGGACCCGAGGGTCCGGCGGGCACTCGCCCACGCGGTCGCGCTGACCCGCGCCGAATATCGCAAAGCCGAACCCGGGCTGGAGGTACTCCCCGACCGGATCCGGCCGGGTATCCGCGCAGCCTTCACGCTCTACGGGCGGATTCTCGACGAGGTCGAACGCAGCGGGTTCCGGGTGCTCGACCGGCGCGCGACGGTTCCGCGCCGCACGCGCGCCGCGGTCATGATCACCGAGTACGTCGCCGGCTCGCTGCTCCGGAAGCGGTAACGACGCCCCGGAGACTCAGAAGGCGAGCGCCTGCGCCCGCCGCACGACCTCGCGCGCGGACTGCGTGTGCATCGCGGCCACAGGGCATCCACCGGGAAGAGAATCGTCCTCGGCGAAGAGCCACCGCAGGATCTCGTCGTCCTCGTAACCGCCGTCGTGTAGCACCGCGATCAGGCCCGGAAGACCCTTGAGAACGTTTCCTTCCTCGTCGAGAAAGGCCTCGGGCAGGACCGGCACGCGGTCGCGCTTGAACGCCAGCAGCTGCCGGTCGCGCACCATCTGGTGTACGCGGGAGGTGGCGACGCCGAGGCTCTTGGCCACGTCGACGAGCTGCACCACGGGCACGGAGCGGTCGAGAACGTCGTCGCAGTAAGGGATTGCACTCACCCCACCACGTTATCGCTGCGGCCGCGCAGGCAGCTACGCGGCTACCGTCCACGGGAGCTGGCTACGATCGACGGGGACGAAATCGCTCCGCACACGCGGAGCCGGAGCTTCGTCACGTCGATACCTCGAAGGCCCGGGTACCGGCGTCCCACCATCACGCACGAGACACGGGGGTACACCGGGTGACCGCTGGAGGCGACCGACTGGTCGGCGTCGTGCTCGACCGGCGTTATCGCATCGAATCGCAGATCGCGCGGGGCGGCATGTCGACCGTCTACCGCGGCACCGACATGCGTCTCGACCGTCCCGTCGCCGTGAAGATCATGGATCCGCAGTTCGCGGCCGATCCCCAATTCCTGGCACGGTTCGAGTTCGAGGCCAGATCCGTCGCGCGATTGACGCATCCCGGGCTCGTCGCGGTCTACGACCAGGGCCAGGACGGCGATCACGTCTTCCTCGTGATGGAGCTCGTCGAGGGCGGCACCCTGCGCGAGCTGCTGCGCGAACGCGGGCCGATGCCGCCGCACGCCGCGGCCGCCGTGGCCGCACCGGTCCTCGGGGCCCTGGCCGTCGCCCACCGGGCGGGTCTCGTGCACCGCGACATCAAGCCCGAGAACATCCTCATCTCCGGCAACGGTGAGGTGAAGATCGCCGACTTCGGGCTCGTCCGGGCGGTCGCCGCCGCGACCACCACCTCGCGCAGCGTGATCCTCGGCACCGCGGCGTACCTGTCTCCGGAGCAGGTGACCATCGGCAGCGCCGACGCGCGTAGCGACGTCTATTCCGCCGGTGTGCTCGTGTACGAGATGCTCACCGGCCGCACTCCCTTCACCGGCGACACGTCCCTGTCGGTGGCGTACCAGCGCGTGGAGAAGGACGTGCCGGATCCGAGTTCGGCCATCGACGGGGTTCCTCCCGAACTGGACGCCTTCGTCCGCCGGGCCACCGAACGCGAACCGACGGAACGCTACGCCGACGCGCAGGTGATGGCCGTCGCGCTCGGCGAGATATGCGACACGCTCGATCTCCCCCGCTACCGGGTTCCGGCTCCGAGACGATCCGCGGTGCGGACGCCACCCGTGGTGGATCCCGATGCCGCGGCACCGACCCGCACCATCGACGGCGCCGCTTCCGGGCCTGCCGATCCTGCTCCGCCGACGACGGTGCTTACCGGCTCGGCCGCGAACTCGCATGCTCCGACGACCGTGCAGACCGCCGTGCCGGCCACGCCCGGCCCGAATGCACCGGCCACGCGCCCGCACCCGACCCGGGTCGCGACCCGCACCCATCCGCGTCCCGACACCGAACCGGTGGCGCCCCCGCCCGACTACGCCGTCGACCGCCGCCGTCAGCGCCGGTCCGCCGCCGGTTGGATCGCCGCGATCATCGTGCTCGCGTTGTTCATGGGGATCGCCGGGTGGTGGCTCGGCGCCGGCCGGCTCAGCGACGTCCCGACCGTGCTGGGACTCGACAAGGCGGCGGCCGTGTCCGCGATCGAGACGGCCGGATTGTCCAGCGAGATCCGGGGCGAATACTCCGACGACGTTCCCGTCGACACCGTCCTCGGCACCGACCCCACCGCGGGCTCACGCGTGCCCGACGGCGACACGATCGAGTTGCTCGTGTCGCTCGGCAGGCCCACCGTCCCGTCCATTCCCGGCGCCGGTGAGAGATCCGTCGTCGAGGACGAACTGCGGAGCCGCACCTTCGAACCGGTCGAGGGCGGTACCGCGTTCAGCACCACGGTGCCCGAGGGCGGAGTGGCCGCGCTCGACCCCGCGCCCGGCACCGTCCTGCCCGTGGGGTCCGAGGTCGCGCTTGTGATCAGCAAGGGATCGCCGCCCGTGACCCTGCCCGATCTGACCGGGCGCCCGGTCGACGAGGCGCGTCGCATCCTCGACGAGGCAGGCCTGACCGTCGGGGACATCCGTGAGGTCTTCGACGCCGATGTCGACGAGGGGCGGGTCATCGGCACCGACCCGGAGGAGGGCGAAGACGTCAGCGCCGGCGGAACCGTCACCCTCCTTGTATCCAATGCAGTGAAGGTGCCGTCGATGTTGGGACGCTCGGTGGGCTCGGCCCGCGACGAGCTCACCCGCCTCGGATTCGAGGTCGAGGTGCGGCAACTCGGCGACTCCGACCGCTCGGTCGTGATCGGCCAGAATCCCGGGGCGGGGCGGAGAGCAGAACAGGGCAGCACGGTCACGCTGACCGCACTGCCCTGATCCGACCGCCTTTCCCCTACCCGCGGGGCATCTCCGCTGTCATCAACCGCGGAGCATCTCCCCTGTGATCAACCGCGGAGCATCTCCGCGACCAGGAACGCGAGTTCGATCGACTGCTGCGTGTTCAGCCGCGGATCGCACGCCGTCTCGTAGCGACCGTGCAGGTCGAGATCGGAGATGTCCTGGGCACCGCCGAGGCACTCGGTGACGTCCTCACCGGTGAGCTCGACGTGGATGCCACCCGGATGCGTGCCCAGCGCGCGATGCACCTCGAAGAAGCCCTGCACCTCGTCGACGATGCGGTCGAAGTGACGGGTCTTGTAGCCGGTGGACGCCTCGTGGGTGTTGCCGTGCATCGGGTCGCACTGCCAGATCACCTTGTGACCGGAGGCCTCGACGCGCTCGATGATGCCGGGCAGCAGATCGCGGACCTTCGAGTGACCCATCCGGGAGATCAGGGTCAGTCGGCCCGGCGTGTTGTGCGGATCCAGGCGCTCGACGTATTCGACGGCCATCTCCGGGGTGGTCGACGGACCGATCTTCAGACCGATCGGGTTCGACAGCAGTTCCGCGAACGCGATGTGCGCGCCGTCGAGCTGGCGGGTGCGATCACCGATCCACAGGAAGTGGGCCGACAGGTCGTACAGGCGCGGCTTGTCGCCCGAGTTGTCGAGGCGCAGCATCGCGCGCTCGTAGTCGAGGACGAGAGCCTCGTGGCTGGCATAGATCGTCGCCGCGCGCAGATTCGGGTCGATGACACCGCAAGCGTCCATGAATCGCAGACCACGATCGATCTCGGAGGCGAGCGCCTCGTAGCGGGCACCGGCGGGCGAGGCCGAGACGAAGGCCCGGTTCCAGTCGTGCACGCGGTGCAGGTCGGCCTCACCGGCGGCGGTGACGGCACGCACGAGGTTCATCGCGGCGCTCGCGTTCGCGTAGGCGCGCACGAGGCGCGACGGATCGTGCCTGCGCACCTCGGCATCGGCGACCAGCGAGTTGACCATATCGCCGCGGTAGGACGGCAGACCGAGCGCGTCGGTGTCGGACGAACGCGGCTTGGCGTACTGGCCGGCGATCCGCGCGACCTTCACGACCGGCGTCGACGCACCGTAGGTCAGCACCACCGCCATCTGCAGCAGCGTGCGGATGTTGCCCTTGATGTGCGGCTCGGTGTTGTCCGCGAACGTCTCGGCGCAGTCGCCACCCTGGAGGAGGAAGGCCTCACCCCGAGCGACGGCGGCGAGCTGGTTCTGCAGCTCCTCGACCTCGCGGGGCACGGTGATGGGAGGCACGCTCTCGAGCACGGTGCGCATCGCCGCGGCCTGTTCCTCGGGCCAGCTGGGCTGCTGCAGCGCCGGCTTTGCAAGCGCCGCGTCGAGGTTGGCACGCAGCTCCTCGGGCAACGGGGGAAGTTCGGGCAAGCGGTCGATCGGCACGTCGACAGTCCAGTTCACCCGTCCAGGATATGGCGTGACGGCCGGAAGCGGCGCAGCACCCCGTTACCCGCGTCACCGCGACCGGCGAGCAACCTCGATCGCTTCGAACTTTGCGAGGTTGTGGCGGGCGTCGGCGAGGGCGTCGTGGTTGTCGTCCGGCGCCGGGGGCAGGGGCGGTGAGCCCGAGTCCTCCCAATACTGCCGGAGCTCGCGGGTGAAGCGGGGCAGGACGTCCGGGAGTTCGGGCATGGTGCCCCACAGCTGGACGAGCACGACGTGGTCGTAGGCTCCGATCCACGCCCACAGTTCGGGCCGGATGCCCGGTCGTGGCACGAGGAACTTCAGCAAGTCGTCGCGGATCCTCGATCGCGACTTCCAGGCGGGGTGCGCCGGGGGCGGGAGCTTCGGGAGGACGTTGCGGCGCACCCAGGCTCCGGCCCGGGTCGGGTCGAACTCGGTCGACACCGCGTAGAACTCGCGGCCGTCCTCGCAGGCGACACCGATCGAGACGAGTTCGATCGTGCGTCCGTCCTCGATGAACTCGCAGTCGTAGAAGTAGCGCACCTGCTCACCCGGCACGCGTGTCGGGAACGCGGTCCGCGACGGGACCGTCCTGCGGCGGGGTCGCGGCACTGCCGTTCGTCGACGCGCCCGTGTCCCCGACCCCCGACTCGTCCGCCGAGCCCTTGTTCTTGAGGGAGGCGGCGTAGATGTCGACGTACTCCTGGCCCGACAGCTGCATGAGCGAGTACATGACCTCGTCGGTGACTGTGCGCTCCACGAACCTGTTTCCGCCCATGCCCTCGAACCGGGAGAAGTCGATGGGCTCACCGATCCGGACGGTGATCTTCGCCGGTCGCCACATCTTCGACCCGATGGGGTTCATCCGGTCGGTGCCGATCATGGCGACGGGGATCACGGGGACGCCGGTCTCCAGCGCCAGTCGCGCGAGGCCGGTCTTGCCCTTGTAGAGGCGTCCGTCGGGTGAGCGGGTGCCCTCGGGATAGATGCCGAGCAGCTTGCCCTGGCCGAGCACCCGGACCCCGGCGTTGAGCGCATCCTGCGCGGCGTCGGCGCCGGTGCGGTCGATGGGGACCTGCCCGACGGACGAGAAGAACCAGCGCTGGAAGGCGCCCTTGAGTCCGGTGCCGGTGAAGTACTCACTCTTCGCGAGGAAGGTGATGCGCCGACGTACGAGGAGGGGAAGGTAGAACGAGTCGAGGACGGCCCGGTGGTTACTGGCCAGGATCGCCGGTCCGTGCGCCGGAATGTTCTCGCCGCCTTCGAACTTCGGACGTCCTATGAGCCACAGCAGCGGCCCCAGGAGGGCGTACTTGAACAGCCAGTACCACATGGCATCCTTCCCGAATCCGATCATCCCCCACACGGATCGGTGCAGCACCGCCCGCCGGTCGACTCTACGACGACGCGACTGCCCCTCGCACATCGCCCCAGTGCTCGACCCCACCCTTTCAACGTCGACGTGACGATAATCTCACCTCCGGCGAATCTCACCTCCAGTGGAATCCGACTACAGCGGCGGTCGTGAGGTTTCGATCGCGGATCGGGCGAGATCGGCGGCACCGATGAGCCCGGCGGCGTCGCCGAGCTGCGCGACCCGGACGCGCGCGAGAGGACGATGGCCGGCGCCGGTGGTCACGGCCGCGTAGTGCTCGCGCGCGGCGTCGAGGAACAACGGCGCGGAACCGGAGACCCCTCCCCCGATGACGACGAGCTCGGGGTCGTAGACGTCGGCGACGAGCGCCAGTCCGAGCGCGAGCCTGCGGGCGAAATCGTCGAAGGCCGCGAGAGCGACGGGGTCGCCGTCGTGGGCCGCACCGGCGACCCGCCGGCCGGTGAGCGATCCGGGATCCGAGGCGATCTCGCCCGCGAGAACGGACCGCCCGGGTTCGGCCGCGAGCATCTCGACGGTCGTGTCCACGAGACCCGTTCCGCTGCAATACCTCTCCCAACATCCCTGCTTGCCGCACGGGCAGGGCCGCCCGTCGGGCACGACCTGCAGGTGACCGAGTTCGGGCGCCACACCGTAGGCACCGCGATAGATCCTGCCGTCGAGCAGCAGGGCCGCGCCGATGCCCGTTCCGAGCGCGACCATCACCGCGATCGTGCTGCCCGCGGCGGCGCCGAAGCGGTACTCGGCCCAGGCCGCGGCATTGGCGTCGTGTTCGAGAACGACCGGCAACCCGAAGCGTTCGGTGAGCGTCTCGGCGAGCGGCGTATCGCGCCAGGGCAGATGCGGTGCGAACCGCACGGTGGTGCGGTCCTCGGTGAGGAAACCCGCGACCCCCAGCCCGACCGCGCCGATGTCGTTGCGCTCACGCAGATGCTCGACGAGCCGGTGCAGCGCGTTCTCGAGGGCGACCGCGGAGGACGGCGTCTGCGTGCGCACACTGTCGACGACGTCGCCGTTACGGTCGACGGCTGCCGCGCGGATGCTCGTGCCCCCGATGTCGATCCCGACCGTGAGCCCGGGGTCGTGCGTGTTCACGTGCGGAGGTTGACGGAGATCGGCTCGAAGGCCGGACGATCCCGTGTCGGCGGATCGGGGGTCGGCTCGGGCGGGACGCCACCGGTCGAGGGCAGGAACTGCGCGAGGAACTTCCGCAGCAACGCGATCAACGCCGCCAGTTTCGACGCCAGCCTGCTGACCAGTTCGTGGTTCTCGCCGCGAACCAGGGCTGCGGCGGCACAGAGCGGGCACCACGCGCACCCCTTCGGGGTGGTCGCGGCCTCGGCGTCACCCGGCGCCGTCGAACCGGTCGCGGTATCGGGGGCGGTATGAGCAGACGCGTCGCCGGTCGCGGCGACGAACTGCTGCACCGTGCCCTCGACGCGGTCGAGCACGGCGTCGGCGAGCAACAACAACTCGGAGATCAGGGCTTCGTGGTCGTCCCTCACAGCGGCCACACCGCCGGATCCGGTACGAATCGCACCACCAGATCGGTTCCGTCGAACTCGGCATCGGAGACGGTGCACCGCCGCAGCCCCGAGGCGAGTCGCACCCGGCGTCGCATGCCGTCGGCGCCGACGACGAGGTCGTCGCCGATCCGTCCGAGTGTCAGGGACGCGGGATCGGCGAGCGGCAGGTACATGCGCATCGCGTACACCGACTCCACCCCCGTTCCCGATTCTTGCTGCACCCGGACCGGCTCGTCGGTCTCCGACGAGGGAACGAGTGCATCGCGGCGGAGCGCCGTGGCGAGCTCCTCCAGAGCTGCCAACCCTACCGGCTCCGCAGCACGGCGCTCGCACACGATCACGGGAACGTCGGTGACGGCCGCCCCGATCTCGGCGACGATCGCCTCGTGCGCGGCCCGTTGATCGGCCAGCAGCCGTGCAGCCGCACCCGAACCGCCCACCGCGGGGACGACGCCGTTGACGACGACCGCGTCGACGCGAATGCCGGACAGGGCGAGCCACGATCGCACCCGTGCGAGCTCGGCACGACCGGCGCGGTCGGGCGTCGCCACGATCACCGCGGCGCTGCGTCCGCGATCGTCGAGCAGGTCGCGTACCGCGGTGATCCCCGACAGCAACCGATCGAACAGCGCGACGAAGACACCCGTGCGGGGGTCCGGACCGGTGGCCGCCGCGACCCGGCTGTGCTGAGGCCAGATCCGTTCCAGCGAATCGGAGACCGTGCGCGGCGCGGTGAGGGTGCGCAGGGCGTCGGCGGAGGCCGGGGCGTCGACGACGACGAGAGCCCACCGTCCGCTGTCCGCGAGTCGCGCGACCTCGGCGAGCACGAGCAGTTCCTCGACGCCGGGAAGCCCGGTCAGTTCGTCGGGCTCGGGCAGGTCGAACTGGTCTGCGTGCTCGTGCGTCCCGGCGAGCGCCGCCATCGAGGCGAGGACCGCGTAGCGCGTGCGGAGCAGCTGCAGCGAGTCGATCTCGACCATGCCGAGGTTGTCCTCGACGGTGCGGATGTCCGTCGCGCCGGCGTCCCGGTTCGTGGCCGGAGGCAGGTCGAGCACGTCGCCGAGGGAGTGCGCCCGGTCGATGGACACGACGAGCACGGGTTCTCCCGCACGGGCGGTCGCGAGCGCCTCGGCCGCGGCAAGGGTCGTCTTCCCGGCGCCGCCCTTTCCGAGGAACCATCGCACGCGGGCCGGGGCGTGCCGGACGTTCAGCCCTCCACCTGCTTCTTGAGTTCCTTCAGCGCGGTGTCGGTGATGACCTTCTCCGCCTTGCGCTTGAACAGACCGATCATCGGGATCGTGAGATCCACGGTGAGCTGGTAGTCGACGACCGTGGTGCCGCCGGGGGCCTCGGTCAGCACGTACGAACCGGACTGGGCCTTCTGGATCTCACCGCTCTCGAGCTCCCAGCTCACGGCACGGTTGTCGGACGCCCACTTGTACCGCAGGACGTAGGTGTCCTTGACGATGCCGGCGTCGAGGACGAAGCGCACGCGTTCGGCGCGGCCGTCGGGACGATGTTCCACGACCTCCACGGTCTTCGCCGCCGACACCCACGTCGGATAGGCATCGAAATCTGCGATGACCTCCATGACACGCTCGGCCGGCGCGTCGATGGTGATCGACCTCTTCGTCTTCTCGGCCATGTGGTGACGGCTCCCTTTCTCGGTCCCTCGGGTGTGCACCGATCAGTCCCGCCCCGAGGGTCTATCACACACCGTGGGAACAACGGTATCGGGACGACGCGCCTTCGGTGGCTTCAGTGTCGCGGCGGTTCACCTGCCGGACGACCGGCCTCGAGACGCTGCTTGACCTCGAAGGTCATCACCTTCCCTTGGACCCGGCGCGTACGGTTCATTCCCGCGAGGTCGAGACCCGCCACCCGCTCGGGCGCGACACCGGCCGGCTCGCAGTGCAGGAAGTAGTGGATCACCGCGCCGTCGAGAACCGGCTCGATCCACACCTCCATCGTTCCGTCGAGCGGACCCGACACCGTCCACCGGATGCCCTTCTCGGCTCGGTCCTCCCGCACGGTCAGTACGAGATCGGGCCACCATGCACGCCACCGATCGAGGGCCGCGACCTCCTCGGCGATGCGCTCCGGAGGCGCCGCTACGAAGGTCTGGTCCGCCACCTGAATGCTGCTCACGCAGAACAGCTTCACATATCGCGTCGGCGGCCCGTCCGGTCACCCCGCCGACGGCGTCACCGTCTCGTTCGGGGGCGCCGAGGCGTCGAGATAACCGCGCAATCTTGCGCCCAGGACGTCCCATCTCCAATCGCTGGAGACCCACTCTCGACCGGCCGCGCCCATCGCGGCGGCACGATCGGGATCGGCGAGGACACCGGACACCGCGGTCGCGACGGCTGTGACGGAGGTGCCGTCGACGACGTAGCCGGTGCGACCGTCGCGCACCGTTTCCGGGGCACCACCCGACCGGCCTGCCACGACGGGCACCCCGGTCGCGGACGCCTCGAGGTACACGATGCCCAGTCCCTCGACGTCGAGACCGCCGCCGCGGGTCCGGCACGGCATCGCGAACACGTCAGCGATGGTGTGGTGCGCGGCGAGCTCGGCCGACGGCACGGTGCCGGTGAATACGACGTGCTCCTCGACATCCGTGCGGCGCGCGAGCTCCCGCAGGCGCGACTCGTACGGTCCGCCGCCGACGATGACGAGGACGGCACCGTCGATCCGCTTCCGGATCGCGGGCAGCGCGCGGATGAGCACGTCCTGTCCCTTGCGCGGCACCAGGCGCGACAGACACAGCACGGTGGGCCGGTCGCCGAGACCGTAACGTGCCCGCAGTTCGGCGCGGGCCGCCGGATCCGGCCGGAAGACGTCGGTGTCCACCCCGGACGGCAGGTGTTCGAGACCCGCTTCGGGGCCGAATGCCGAGGCGAACCGCCCCCTCGTGTAACGACTGACGTAGGTGACGGTGTCGGTGTGCTCGCCGATCCGCCGCAGCGCCTGCCGGGCGGCGGGAAGCATCGACCATCCCACCTCGTGGCCGTGGGTGCTGGCGACGATGCGATGAGCGCCGGCGCGGCGCAGCACGGGCGCCAGCAGCGCCAACGGTGCAGCCGCTCCGAACCAGACGGTGTCGCAGTCGTGTTCGGTGAGCAGCCGCGTGGCCCGTCGCGCGACGTCGGGTGTCGGCAGCATCAGTGTCGTGGGATGACGGACGACCTCGAAGGGGACTCGTGCGTCGAACTTCACATGGCTGTCGCCGCGCCACCGCGGCGCGTAGACGACCAGGTCGTCGGACGGCAGCTGGTTCGCGAAGGCGTGCAGATAGGACTGGATGCCCCCCGGTCGGGGCGGGAAATCGTTCGTCACCAGCAGGGTCCGCGACATGGGACCACCGTAGAAGCAGCGCGACGGGAAGGCGCCGACGGGTCCCGAGCTCCGGACGGTGCCGATGGGCCCGGCCCGGACCGTCCCGGTCAGCGGATGTCGCGGATGCGCTCTCCGAGCCAGCGACCCCAACCGCCCACGAAGCCGGCGGTGTCGACGCCGAGCAGGTCTGTGAGCACGTCGTCGAGGTGTTCGTCGGTGACGGGACCCGCGGCGAGGGCGCGGTAGAGGGAGACGAGCGTGTCGTGTCCGAACTGGTCCGCGGTGTACGCGGCGATCGACCAGGAGCTCTCGTAGGCGAGCGTCGACCGGTCGCCGATGAAGTCGCCGTCGGCGGACAGCGACGTCGGTGCACCCGACGCCCGTACCTGCCGGGTCAGCGTCGGCGCGATCCGCTGCACGTCGACCGGCCCGGTGGCGAGGCCCTCCGCGGCCGTGCGGTGGCCGACGTAGTCGGCGAAGCCCTCGAGGACCCACATCGGGGAGCCGTCCACGGTGCCGGCGCGTGCGGCGACGTGCACCGTCTCGTGCGCGAGCACGATCCGGCGGGAGGTGTCGTCCAGCCGGTCGCTCGCGGCCGGGTTGAAGACGATGCGCTGCCCGGTGGCGATCCCGCGCTCGTGGTCGACATCGTCGGAGACCGCGACGGCCGCGATGTCGTCGCCGTCGTGTCGTGGCCCGACGAGGTGCGAGAACTCTTCGTGTGAGGACGTCACGACCACCAGTGCGCGTCGCGGCCAGGAATCGCCCCAAAGGTCGTCGACAGCCTCGACCACCGACGGCAGGTCGCCTGCCAGGTCGTCGACGAAGGCGGCGTTGTCCGGGTGTCCGATCACGAGCGAGCGACCACCCTCGGTCTGCGCGGTCGCGAGGTGGAGGCTGCCGTGGTCCCAGGGCCCTCGCCAGGTGACGGTCTGCGCCCCGGCGAGATCGGGTGCGTCGTCGGCGATCCGCCAGCCCTGCGGCCGGTGGACGAACAGCACGGTCACCGGTCGCCGGGTGGGTATGTCGTCGATTCCGTCCACGGCGTACCGCAGGTGGACGCGGTGCGCCCGTACCTCGTCGGCCGCGAACCGGGCGATCGTCTCGGGCGGCAGGGGCAGCGCGGGTTCGGAGGCGAGTTCGTAGCCGAGATCGGCGAGGGGAACGGCGGAGATCGCCGCGATCCGCTCCCGTTCGGCGTCGAGGAGTTCCGGAGACGCGTCGTCGATCAACTCCGCGAGGGACCCGTCGTCGCCGGTCCGGACGGCGTGCGCCCAGTCGTCGAGCACGACCTGCAGTTCGGCCCGTACCCGACTGTCGGCGTCGTCGGTGTCCACCGGGTCGACGGCCAGCAGCAGTCCTGCCGTGACCAGCGCGACCACGAGTCCGGCCAGGCCGAGACGTTCCCACTTGCGGGTACCGGCGGTGAAGGACGATCGCGCGGGCACCGCGTCAGTCTAGGTCGGTGTCCGAGGGTGGTCCCGTACGCCCTCGCCCACCGGCTGCGATCCCGCCTCTACCCGGTCAGTACCGCCGGGCGCTGTGGAACGGGAAGCGATCGATCGACTGCACCTTCACCGGCACACCGAAGGTCGACGCGTGCACCATGTTGCCATCGCCGACGTACATGCCGACGTGGGAGGCGTCGTCGTAGAAGATCACGAGGTCGCCGGGCTGCAGATTGTCGCGGGAGACGGGGATGCCGCCCTGCGCCTGGGCCTGACTCGACCGGGGCAGTGATTTGCCGACCTGGTTGTACGCCCACACCATGAGTCCCGAGCAGTCGAACTGGTCGGGGCCGGTCGCGCCCCACACGTACGGCGAGCCGATCCGCGACAGGGCGGCGCGGAGCGCGGCGCCGTTGCTGCCGGGGACGAGGTGCTGCAGGATCTTCTCGGCGTCGAGGCCCGGAGGGAAGGGAGTGCCGGCGAGTTCGGCCTTCTCCGCGTCGCTCAGCGCCTCGAAGGCGTTCAGGACCCCTTCGATCTGCTCCTCGAGTTCGGCCTGTCGCCGCTGGAGTTCGTCGCGGAGGGTCTGGGCCTGCTCGGCGGCGGCACGCGCCTCGTCGGCGGCATGCTGCGCGGCGACGGCCGCCTCGGCCGCAGCGGCGGTGGCCGCCCGGAAGCCCTCGACCTCACGCGAGGTCTGCTCGCCCAGGACGTCGAGCAGGACCATCTGGTCGAGCATTTGCTGGGGCGAGTCGCTCACCATGACGGCGAACAGCCGGTTGGTGCGCGCACCGCGGTAGTTGGCCCGCGCGAGCTTGTCGACGGTGGGCTTGAAGCGGGCGATCTCGGCGCGAGCGGCGCCGAGCGCGTCGTCGGCCTGGCCGGCACGCACCTCGGCCTCGTGCTGCGCAGCGACCTTCGCTTCGAGATCCGCCCCGGCGGCGTGCAACGCCTCGGTGGCCTGTTCGCTGCGACGCGACAGATCCGCGAGGTGCTCGAGGCGTGCTGCCGGGCTCTCCCCTGCGGGTTGCGCCGTCGCCGGCGCCAGGGTGAAACCGAGGACCATCATCACGAGGGCTACGACGAGCGCCGGACGGCCGGTCCGTCGCCTGTCCTGCACTCGTACGAGGTGCTTCGTCCTGTCGGAAACCACGTGGGCTCGCATCCTTTCCCAAAGGTCTCGATCAGGTTACGGAATTGCATAGGTTTGTGTCTACCTGCGAGTAGCCCTCCCACGCAGCGGCCGTTTGTGCAAGCAGTTCCTGCATCGGAAAGGACGTGCAGACACACGAGGAGGGTGGGTCCGGTACGTACCGGACCCACCCTCCTCGGGCAGTGCGTCGGCGCTGGAGCGGGGGTGCTCAGCCCGATCGGAAGCGACGGGCGCCGACCGATCAGAAGCGACGGGCGCCGACCGATCAGAAGCGACGGGCGCCGTCGACGGGCATCGAGTTCAGCGGTGCGATCTTGACCGGCTGGCTCGAGGTGGAGGCGTGCACGATGTTGCCGCCGCCGATGTAGATGCCGGTGTGGCTGCCGCCGTAGAACGACACGACGTCCCCGGGCTGCAGAGCCGCGACGTCCACCGGGGCACCGGCGGAGGCCTGCTCGTAGCTGGTGCGCGGGACGCTCAGACCGGCCTGCTTGTAGGCCCACTGCACGAGACCCGAGCAGTCGAAGGAGCTCGGGCCGGCAGCGCCGTAGACGTAGGGGGCACCGATCTTCGACTGCGCGGCGTCGGCAGCGCGCTGGCCGACAGAGCTGAAGGGGGCGGTGAAGGAACCGGACTGAGGCGCGGGGGCGGCCTCGGGGGCCGGCGGAACGATGTTGGCGATCTCCGGCGGCACGGTCACACCGGCCGGGAGGTCGAACGTTCCGACACCGGGAATGTTGATCGGCTCGGCCATCGCCGGGCCGGCCGAGACGGTGACTGCTCCGAGAGCAATGGCACCGGCGACGAGTGCGCGCCGGACGGTGCGCGTGCTGTTGTTCGAAACCACGAGGGGACGTTCTCCGTTTCTTCCGTTCACCCGCCGACCGAGTTAGCTGACGGGTTCGGGCCGGAAGATCAGCCCTACCCCTCCCCGCGAGCAGCGGAGGGGATTCACCCCGAGTACTACGTGTGGGTCCCCGGCTCACCGCTCCCGCAGACGGGAGAAGCGATTAGGCGGTAACCGTGCGGCTCCGACCCGGGGGTGGGGCGGAAACTCTCCGCTCGGTCTCGAAAAGATTACGAAACGGCATCGGTGAAGTCGACCGCCTTGCCGTGCGACCCGACCTTCTCGGCCCACCCCTGGAGGAATGCCGTCGCGGGGCAACGGTCCGATAACGGCGCGGTAACGGCCACTGTCCGGCGCGCCTCCGCTCGGGAGAGGCCCGGCGCCCGTTTCACCCGAGTTCCTTCCGGAAGAACCAGGTCAGGGCACGCTGACTCATCGACCGTCGACGAGGCGATGCGCCCGATTCGCCGGATTGTCGTTCCCGGAGGCCGATCGGTCTGTTCTCCGGTCTCCGTTTACCCTTCATCGAGCCGAAAAGAACGCAGTGTGATCCTCGTCTCCCCGTGCTCCGAACCCCGCTCCGAAGCCCGCTCGACGGCGTGTCGGTGACGCTTCCTAGGCTCTGCCGCATGACCTCGCCGCAACCATCCGCCCTCGGCGTGCAACTCGGTTTCGACGAGCTCGACACTCCGCTGCGCGAGACCACCTTCGTCGTCGTCGACCTCGAGACGACCGGCGGGAAGGCAGCCGAGGACGCCATCACAGAGATCGGCGCGGTGAAGATCCGCGGGGGCGAGGTGCTCGGCGAGTTCGCGACCCTCGTCGATCCGGGGCGACCCATCCCCCCGTACATCGTGCAGCTCACCGGCATCACCACCGCGATGGTCTATGCGGCGCCCAAGGTCGAGGAGGTGCTGCCCGCCTTCCTGGAATTCGCGTCCGGAGCGGTGCTCGTCGCACACAACGCCGGATTCGACGTCGGCTTCCTCGAGGCGGCCACGGCGCAGTGCGAACTCGCGTGGCCCCGCTTCCAGGTGCTGTGCACCGTCAAGCTGGCCCGCCGCGTCCTCGGACGCGACGAAGCGCCGTCGGTGAAGCTGTCCGCGCTGGCCGAACTGTTCCGGGTCTCCACCGTGCCCACCCACCGCGCCCTGGACGACGCACGCGCCACCGTGGACGTCCTGCACGCCCTCATCGAACGGGTCGGCAACCAGGGCGTCCACAGCCTCACCGAACTGCGCGACTATATGCCGGTGGTCACCGCCGAGCAGAGGGCCAAACGCGCACTCGCCGCGCATCTGCCGCGCAAACCGGGTGTCTACATGTTCCGCGGCCCGTCGGACGAGGTGCTGTACGTCGGCACGGCGGTCGACCTGCACCGGCGTGTCCGTACCTATTTCACGGGCTCCGAGACGCGACCGCGGTTGCGCGAGATGGTCGCGCTCACCACACGCATCGATCACGTCGAATGCGCCCACGGGCTCGAGGCCGGCGTCCGCGAACTCCGGTTGATCGCGGCCCACACCCCTCCCTACAACCGCCGGTCGAAATATCCGATGCGCGGTTGG
The DNA here is from genome assembly GCF_000801125.1 of Rhodococcus sp. Chr-9. Classification (NCBI taxonomy): domain Bacteria; kingdom Bacillati; phylum Actinomycetota; class Actinomycetes; order Mycobacteriales; family Nocardiaceae; genus Rhodococcus; species Rhodococcus sp. Chr-9. The sequence continues at coordinate 179,752 of NZ_JTIZ01000076.1, read as the reverse complement.
TGGATCATCCTCACCGACGAGGCGTTCCCGCGCCTCGCCGTGAGCCGCACCCCCGGACCCGACTCGGTCGGCCCGTTCTCGGTGCGCGCCGACGCCGCGGATGTCGCGGCACTGCTCGCGGAGATGTGCGGTCTGCGCACGTGCACGCGCAGGATCGGCCGTACGGCCCGCCACGGCGACCGCTGCCCGCCCGTCGCGGTCGGGGGCTGCGCCGCAGCCGCCTTCGGGGTCCAGGACGCCTCCGCCTACGCAGCCCAGGTCGAGCGTGCGCGCGCGGTCGTCCGCGGAACCGCCGACGACGCCGTCGAATCGGCGCAGCAGCGACTCGACGCCCTCGTGCGCGACCAGCTGTTCGAGAACGCCGCCCGCCTCCGCGACCGCCTCGCCGCCGCCCTCGTCGCGCTGCGGCGCACGCAACGCCTCGCGGCGCTGGCGGCCGTCGACGAACTCGTCGCCGCGCGACCGCGGGCCGAGGGCGGGTGGGAGTTCGCCGTCGTGCGCGCCGGTCGTCTCGCGTCCGCCGGAGTGGCACCGCGCGGTGTGCGCCCGATGCCCGTCGTCGAGGCGATCGTCGCCGCGGCCGAGACGGTGCGGCCGTCACCCGGCCCGCTCCGGGGCGCGTCCCCGGAGGAGATCGGTCTGGTCGCACGTTGGCTCGACGGCGAGGGCATCCGCATCGTCCGGGCGAGCGAGGGCTGGTGCGAACCGACACGGGGTGCGGGCCGGTGGAGCACGTGGGCCGAGCTCGCCCGCGACGCCCGCGCGGTCCGCAGGCTCCTCTCCGCCGACGACCCGCACCGCTTAGGCTGATGCAATCCCCGAGGAAGGTTGAAGGAGACCCCATGATCAACGCGATCGTCCTGATCGATGCCGAGGCGAACCGTATCCCCGAGACCGCGCAAGCGGTGGCCGACCTCGACGGTGTCGACACGGTGTACTCCTGCGCGGGCGACGTCGACCTCGTGGCCGTGGTCCGGGTCCGCGACCACGAGAAGATCGCGGAGGTCGTCACCCGGGGCATCAACAAGATCGACGGCGTGACGAAGACCGTCACCCACATCGCATTCCAGTCGTACTCGAGCGCCGACGTCGAGGCCGGTTTCNCCCCGCAGCACCACCGACGACCGCCGGGCCCGCACCGATGCAGTGCGGGCCCGTCGTTCGTGTGTCCTTATTCTTCTCCGGTCATTTGTGTCCGGAACCGGCACCCAGCCGCGTGGTGACCTCGGCCCACTGCTCCAGGACGGCCGTGGCCCGGCCGCTGTCGATCGCCTCTGCCGCCGTCTCGAGCCCGGCCGTGAGGGCATCCTCGAGAACGCCGTCGACGCCCCGGAAAGCCGCGATTGCCCCGGCGGCGTTGAGGAGCACGGCATCGCGCACCGGCCCTGTCTCCCCCGCCAGCATCGCCCGCGCGATCGCCGCGTTCTCCGTGGCGTCGCCTCCGCGGAGTGCCTCGAGCGGAACCCGTTCGATACCGAGATCGCGCGGATCGAGCGTCACGACCCGGACCTCGCCGCCGTGGACGACGTGCACGCGCGAGGTCGTGGAGGTGGTCAGTTCGTCGAGACCGTCGTCGCCTCGGACGACGAGCGCCGAATTGCCGCGCTGCGCGAGCACACCGGCGACGGTCGGGACGAGCGGTTCGAAGGCGCACCCGATCAGGCCGGCGCTCGGGCGGGCCGGATTGGTGAGCGGGCCGAGGACGTTGAAGACCGTCGGGATGCCGATCTGCTTGCGCGGTGCGGCCGCGAAACGCAGCGCCGGGTGGTAGACCGGCGCGAAGCAGAATCCGATCCCGGCCTCGGCGACCGAGCGGGCCACCTCGTCGGGTCCGAGATCGATGTGCACTCCGAGCGCTTCGAGCACGTCGGCGCCGCCGCTCTTGGACGAGGCGGCGCGGTTGCCGTGTTTGACCACGCGAATACCCGCTGCGGCGACGACCAGCGAGGCCATCGTGGAGATGTTGACGGTGTTCGCCCGGTCGCCACCGGTGCCCACGACGTCGACCACGTCACCGTCGACCGGGACCAACCGGGCGTAGTCGAGCATCGTGTCGGCGAGTGCCCGCACCTCCTCGGGTGTCTCGCCCTTCATCTTCAGAGCGACACCGAAGGCCGCGATCTGAGCGGGAGTGGCGTTGTCGGAGAAGATCTCGCTCATCGCCCATCGCGCCTCCGCGGCGGACAGGTTCTGCCCGGCCGTGAGCACTCCCAGGACGGAGGGCCAGTTCTGCGTCACCTCGTCCGCGTCTCGCGTCGCGTTCATCGCACCTGCCCTCGCCGCATCTCGCTCCTCACCGGGCACCGGCGTGCCCTCCGACCGGTCAGCTTAGCCAGCGGAATCCTGCGGTTGCAGAGCGTCCCATCCCACGGCCGTTCCACCGAGCCGCTGGGCAAGCGAGGCCATGCGCGACTTCTCCTGCGCACAGTGCAGTGCATCGAGGACCTGCACGCGCTGCAGGATCACCGAGGCGCCCGCGACGGCCGCGGCTGGGACGTTCCCGTCGCCGGTCCCGGCCACGACGTAGCCGTCCTGCCCGGCCAGTTCCGCCGCCCGGTCCACCCTGTCGGCGGGCAGGGCGAGGTGGTGCCGCAGAACCGCCTCGTCCTCGGCCTGCCACACAGGTGTCGCCTCGGCGGCACGCTCGAGCGCCGTCGAACACGCCTCCGCGTCGTCGAAGGACGAGACGACCACGACCAGGTCGGGCCGGTTCGCGTCGAGCGGTTCGCTGCGCCGACCGATCAGGGACCGCAGCCACCCCCGAACACCCTTTCCGGTACTCATGTCACCACGATCGCACGTGACCTCCGCGACCCTCCGAAATGTCCCGTGTGACACCCCTCCGAGCACCCGCCACCGAGTGCCCACCTGGAGAAATACAGGTCCGGGACCTGCACGGACGCGCCGATTTCGGCCCCGATTGCCCAAGACGTACTACGACGGGTCATACTAGCCAGCGTGACGAGCGCAGTAGGGACTTCAGGATCTGCAATCACACAGCGCGTGCACTCGTTGAACCGGCCCAACCTGGTCAGCGTCGGCACCATCGTGTGGTTGTCCAGTGAGCTCATGTTTTTCGCAGGGCTCTTCGCCATGTACTTCGTGGCACGGGCACAGGCCCCGGAGGGCATGTGGCCGCCCCCGCCCACCCACTTGAACCTGTGGTTGGCGGTACCGATCACCATGGTGCTGATCGCTTCTTCCTTCACCTGCCAGCTGGGCGTCTTCGCCGCCGAGCGCGGCGACGTCTTCGGCCTGCGACGGTGGTACATCATCACCCTCGGCATGGGCACCTTCTTCGTGCTCGGTCAGGGCTACGAGTACATCACCCTGGTGAAGGACGGCACGACCATCCCCGGCAGCGTGTACGGCTCGGTGTTCTACATGACCACCGGTTTCCACGGCCTGCACGTCATCGGCGGCCTCATCGCATTCGTGTTCCTGCTGTTCCGCACGAAGGTCAGCAAGTTCACGCCTGCGCAGGCCACTGCGGCCATCGTCGTTTCGTATTACTGGCACTTCGTCGACATCGTTTGGATCGCGCTGTTTGCCACGATTTATTTCATCCGTTAGCCAGCTGAACGCCCAGGCAGCCCCCTGACGTCCAGTCCGTCCCGACATAAAAAAAGGGATACAGATGAGTTCATCCCCACCTCTCGCCTCCGAGGGTGACATGCCCGGTCGATCCTCTGCAGCCGATGCTGCGAAGTCCCGCCGCCAGCGCAAGATGCGCCGGCGCGTCACCGGAGCGTTGGTCCTTGCGCTCGGTCTCCTCAGCGCAGGCTTCATCGCCTCCGCACTGACACCTGCCCCGCAGGTGGCTACAGCGCAGGACGACCAGAGCGCTCTGATCCGCGAGGGTCAGCAGCTCTACGAGACCTCCTGCGTGACCTGCCACGGTGTCAATCTTCAGGGCGTCCAGGACCGCGGTCCCAGCCTCATCGGTGTCGGCGAGGCCGCCGTCTACTTCCAGGTCTCCTCGGGCCGCATGCCGATGATGCGCAACGAGGCCCAGGCCCTCCGCAAGGACCCGAAGTTCGACGCTGCGCAGACCGACGCGCTCGGCGCGTACATCCAGGCCAACGGTGGAGGCCCGACGGTCATCCGCGACGAGAACGGCGAGATCGCCCAGTCGTCACTGCGCGGCAACGACATCGGACGCGGTTCGGAGCTCTTCCGCCAGAACTGCGCGTCCTGCCACAACTTCACCGGACGCGGCGGCGCGCTCTCGTCCGGCAAGTTCGCACCGAACCTGGATCCGGCCAACGAGCAGCAGATCTACACCGCGATGCTCACCGGCCCCCAGAACATGCCGAAGTTCTCCGATCGTCAGCTGACGGTCGAGGAGAAGAAGGACATCATCGCGTACATCAAGTCCGCCAGTGAGACGAGAGACCCGGGTGGCTACGGGCTCGGCGGCTTCGGCCCCGGTGCCGAAGGGCCGACCATGTGGGTCGTCGGCATGGTCGCCGTCGTCGGCGCTGCACTGTGGATCGGAGCAAGGTCATGAGTGGCGGCGAAACGCCGAACAAGCACACGGTCGAAGATCTCGACCGGATGAGCCGGGACGATCTCGTCACGCTCGGCACGAACCTCGACGGCGTCGACGTCGCGTTCCGCAAGGATCGCTGGCCCGTCGAAGGCACGCGTGCCGAGAAGCGGGCCGAGCGCAACGTCGCTTTCTGGTTCGCCCTCGCGGGCATCGCGGGTGTCGCGTTCATCGCGATCTACCTGTTCTGGCCATGGGAGTACCAGGGCATCGGCGACGAGAACTACGGCTGGTACAGCCTCTACACCCCGATGCTCGGACTGACCCTGGGTCTGTCCATCCTCGGCATCGGCGTGGGCGCGGTGCAGTTCACCAAGAAGTTCATCCCCGAGGAGGTGTCGATCCAGGATCGGCACGACGGCGGCTCGCCCGAGGTCGATCGCAAGACGATCGTCGCCGAGCTCTCCGACTCGCTCGAGACGTCCACCCTGCCGCGCCGTAAGCTGATCAAGCGCACCGCGATCTTCGGTGGTGGCGCGCTCGGCCTCGGTCTGATCATGCCGCTCGGCGGCCTGATCAAGAATCCGTGGGCCGAGGGTGACCAGTCGTCGCTGTGGGTGTCGGGCTGGACTCCGCGCTACCCCGGCGAGACCATCTACCTGCGTCGCGACACCGGCCGCCCCCAGGACATCGTCCTGGTGCGCCCGGAGGACCTCGACGCCGGCGGTATGGAGACGGTGTTCCCGTTCCGCGAGTCCGATCGCGGTGACGACCACGCTCTGCTGCAGAGCCTGCGCGGCATCCGCAACGCCGTCATGCTCATCCGCCTGCGCACCGAGGACACCGAGCGTGTCGTCAAGCGCAAGGGCCAGGAGAGCTTCAACTACGGCGACTACTTCGCGTACTCGAAGATCTGCACGCACCTCGGCTGCCCGACCTCGCTCTACGAGCAGCAGACGCACCGCATCCTGTGCCCGTGCCACCAGTCGCAGTTCGATGCGCTGGAGTACGGCAAGCCGATTTTCGGTCCCGCTGCTCGCGCACTGCCGCAGCTTCCGATTACAGTGAACGAAGAGGGCTTCCTGGTCGCCAACGGTGACTTCATCGAGGCACTCGGCCCGGCATTCTGGGAGCGTCGCCCGTGAGTACTGCAACCCCGTCCCGCGCCGCACAGATCGGCGAGAATCTCGATTCTCGCTACCACCTGTCCGCGGGCATCCGCCGCCAGATCAACAAGGTGTTCCCCACCCACTGGTCCTTCCTCCTGGGTGAGATCGCGCTCTACAGCTTCGTCATCCTGTTGATCTCGGGTATCTTCCTCACCCTGTTCTTCGACCCCTCGATGGCGCACGTCATCTACGAGGGCGTCTACACGCCGCTGCGCGGTGTGGGTATGTCCCGCGCCTACGAGACGACCCTGAACCTCTCCTTCGAGGTCCGCGGTGGTCTGTTCGTGCGACAGATCCACCACTGGGCAGCACTGATGTTCGCAGCGTCGATCGTCGTCCACCTGCTGCGCGTGTTCTTCACCGGTGCGTTCCGGCGTCCGCGTGAGGCCAACTGGGTGATCGGCTCGCTGCTGCTCATCCTGGCGATGTTCGAAGGCTTCTTCGGTTACTCCCTCCCCGACGACCTGCTCTCGGGCACCGGCCTCCGCGCCGCGTTCTCGGGCATCACGCTCTCGATCCCGATCATCGGTTCGTGGATGCACTGGGCGATCTTCGGTGGCGACTTCCCGGGTGAGCTGATCATCCCGCGCTTCTACGTCCTGCACGTGCTGCTCGTCCCGGGCATCATCCTGGCCCTGATCGCCGCGCACCTCGCGCTGGTCTGGTACCAGAAGCACACGCAGTTCCCCGGCCCCGGCCGCACGGAGCAGAACGTCGTCGGCGTTCGTATCCTCCCGGTCTTCGCCGTCAAGTCGGGTGCTTTCTTCGCGATGACCTTCGCGGTGCTCGCCCTGATGTCCGGCCTGCTGCAGATCAACCCGGTCTGGAACATCGGCCCGTACAACCCGTCGCAGGTGTCCGCCGGCTCGCAGCCCGACATCTACATGATGTGGACGGACGGCATGGCCCGTATCTGGCCCGCCTGGGAGCTGTACCTGTTCGGCCGGTACACGATCCCGCAGCCGTTCTGGATCGCGCTGATCATGGGCCTGGTGTTCGTCGTGCTCACGGTCTACCCGTGGATCGAGAAGAAGTTCACGAAGGACGACGCACACCACAACCTGCTGCAGCGTCCGCGCGACGTGCCGGTCCGCACCGGCATCGGGTTCATGGCCCTGGCGTTCTACGCCGTCGCCACGATCATGTGTGTCAACGACATCATCGCGTACAAGTTCGACATCTCGATCAACGCGACGACCTGGATGGGCCGCATCGGTCTCGTCCTGCTCCCGCCGCTCGCCTACTACATCGCGTACCGGTTCTGCCTGGGTCTGCAGCGCAGCGACCGTCAGGTGCTCGAGCACGGCATCGAGACGGGCATCGTCCGTCGCCTGCCGACCGGCGAGTACATCGAGATCCACCAGCCGCTCGGCCCGGTGGACGAGCACGGCCACCCGATCCCGCTGGAGTACCAGGCCGCCCCGGTTCCGAAGCGGATGAACAAGCTCGGCACCGCCGGCAAGCCCGGCTCCGGCAGCTGGTGGAGCCCGGACCCGGCCGACGAGGCCGCCGCTCTCGAGGCCGCCCACCACGAGGCCGAGCTCGAGCTGCGGAACACGCTCCGCGAGTACCAGGAGCGCGTCCACGGCAACGGAGACGGCGCAGCCCAGCTGCCCGACAAGTCGCAGCACTGATCCGCANAACGGGGCCCCGGACCATCACGGTCCGGGGCCCCGTTCGTCGTTCGGGGGTTCTCCCATCCCCCACCGGATATCGTCCGGAGCGTACGTCTTGACCTTGACACTGTGACAAGCGCTCGAATGGGTCGTGAAGGAGGTGCCTCCCATGCGCACACATCAGGACCCGTCCACCCGCCTCGTCGAGGCCCTGTCCACCCGCCTCGTCGAGGCCCTGTCCGCCGACGACGCCTCCGTGCGTCTGCGCGCCGCACTCGAGTCGGGTACCGCACCCGATCCCGAAACGGTGACCGCTCTCGTCGACCGGTGCGCGGTGGAGCCGGACTTCTTCGTCCGCGACATGCTGACCTGGGCGCTGTGCCGTCTGCCGGCCGGGGTGACCGTGCCGCGTCTGCTCGCCGAGCTCGGTTCGGATGTCTCACAGGCACGCAGTCAGGCCCTGCACACGTTGTCGAAGATCGGCGATCCCGTCGCATGGCCGAAGGTTTCGGGGATGCTCCACGACGAGCACGACGAGGTGGCACGCAGCGCGTGGCGCGCGGCGGTCGCTCTCGTGCCACCGGGCTCGGAAAGCGGCCTCGCTGCGGCTCTCGGCGCCGAACTGGGCCGCGGCGACCGCGACCTACAACTGAGCCTCGGTCGCGCTCTCGCGGCACTCGACGAGGCCGCGGCGCCGGTCCTGGACACGGCGATGAACAGCCCCGACCCGCGCGTCCGCGCTCACGCGGAGGCCACCGAACGGATCCGCGTCGACCCCGACAGCGCGTTCGTCCTCTCTGTGGAGTCGGCGAAACGCGTCGCCGCACTCGGCGCGGACGGTATCCGGGAGTGAGCCGGTGCTGATCGGTGAGGTCTCGCGGCGCTCCGGTGTCAGCAGCCGCATGCTGCGGCACTACGACCGCCTGGGGCTGGTCACGCCGACTGGCCGTACCTCGGGCGGCTACCGCGAGTACACCGAGGACGACCTCAGGAGGCTCTTCCACGTGGAGAGTCTCCGGAGTCTCGGCCTGTCTCTGAACGAGGTCGGACGTGCGCTGGGGGAACCCGATTTCGCTCCGGCGGATCTGGTGCAGGAGCTGATCCGGCACACGCGCGAACGGATCGCCGCCGAGACCGAACTCCTCGCTCGTCTCGAAGGCGTCGACTCGGCCTCCCCCAGCGGCTGGGACGACGTCCTGCGCCTCGTCGCGCTGTTGCGCGCGTTCGAATCCGATTCCGGCTCCCGCCGCCAGCAGGCGATCCTGTCCCAGGACGAGGACACGACGCTGCCGGTCGCAGCGCTGGTCCGGGCGGCGCTGTCAGAGGAGGATCCGTTCGTCGCCGGCGCGCTGCGCTGGTCGCTCGCCCGAGCAGCGGAGGCATTCGACGCTGCGCTGCCGGCACTCGCGGAGGGCCTTCACTCCGACGAGGTGCCGGTGCGGCGACGGGCGATCGCGACACTCGCGGAACTCCGTGTGCCCGAATCGACGAGGCTCCTGGAGGGGGCCCTCGACGACGCCGATCCCAAAGCACGTTCCACGGCGGCTCTGACGCTCGGGGCGCGAGGGGTGGACGTGGCCGTCCCCGTGCTCGTAGAGATGATCGTGGAGGGCCGGTCGGACGTCGAGGCCGCCGAGGTACTCGGCCTGCTCGCAGATCGGCCGCTGTCGTCCGCCGAGATCGTGCGGTTGCTGCAGCACGCGCTCGGCGGCTCGGACGATGCCGGTGTCCGGCTACGTCTCACGCAGGCACTCGCGGAGATCCCCGGGTCGGCCGCCGACGACGCGCTCGAGGCTCTGACCGACGATCCGAATCGTACGGTTGCAGCGACCGCGAGGGTCGTCCTCACCACGCGTCGGGCTCCCTGAAGAACTGAACCTCGAGAACGACGACGGAAACGACGACGGAAACGACGCAGGCGCCGCACCCGAAGGTGCGGCGCCCGTGTGGTCGAGGGTACCGGCTCAGTGCTTCTCGGGTCCGATGTGGTACTCGAACACCAGGCCGGCTGCTGCCGCGATGATGAGCGCGACCGCGAGGACGATCATCCACGGCTGGTAGAAGGCCAGTGCGATGGCGGCGAACGCTGCTGCGCCGGCGAGCAGGATCGGCCAATAGCTACCCGCACTGAAGAAACCGAGGTCGCCCGCACCGTCGCTGATCTCGGCGTCCTCGTAGTCCTCGGGACGGGTGTCGAGACGACGAGCAACGAAGCGGAAGTACGTTCCGACGATCAGGGTCAGACCGGCGGAGAGGACGATGGCCGTGAGGCCGGCCCATTCGATGCCCTTGTCCGAGAGCCCGGTGAACACGCCGTACACGATGGCGACGAGCACGAAGAACACCGTCACGACCTCGAAGAGCTTGGCTTCGATCTTCATATCAGCACTTGTCCTTGTCGGAGGGGGTGGCCGTCACTCGCCTGCGGCGACGGTCGCCGACCGATCCGTGCGGTCGGTCTTGAACGGAGTCGTCGAGGTCGCGATCGGGCTCTGGCCGATGGCTTCGAGCGCACGAGCGTTCGACAGGCCTTCGCCGCCGTCCTCGACCGGCTTGCGGAGCTCGATGTACCGGGCGAAGTCCTCCGGGCTGACCGCGCGGACCTCGAAGTTCATCATCGCGTGGTAGGTGCCGCACATCTCGGCGCAGCGGCCGACGAACGCGCCCTCACGCTCGATCTCGGAGATCTGGAAGACCGGATCGGAGTTGTTCTCACGCGGGTTCGGGTTCACGTCGCGCTTGAACAGGAACTCCGGCACCCAGAAGGCGTGGATGACGTCGGAGGACGCCAGCTGGAACTCGATGCGCTTCCCGGTGGGAAGAACGAGCACCGGAATCTCTTCGCTGGTGCCGATCGTCTCGATCTTGTCGTAGTGCAGGTAGGACAGGTCCTCGGCGGGCTTGCCGTGGATCGCTCCCGGAGCCTCGTGCTCCTCACCCGATTCACCGTGCGCGGTGGACGGGTCGAACGGCTCCTGTGCGACTGCCGCCTCGGCGACCTCGTCGATACCGTTGTAAGGGGCCGTGCCGTCCTGCAGATCGATCGTCCGGTAGCCGAACTTCCAGTTCCACTGGAACGCCGTCACGTCGACCACGACGTTCGGGTTGTCTTCCTTCTCCAGGACGTAGTTCTGCACCACGACCGTGAAGTAGAAGAGGACACACACGGCGACGAACGGCGCCGCGGTGTAAGCCAGCTCGAGCGGCACGTTGTATGCCGTCTGACGCGGGAACTCCGGATCGTCCTTCCGACGCCGGTAGGCAATGATCACCCAGAAGGTGAGTGCCCACACGAGAATTCCCATGACGAGGGCGGCGACAACCGACCACGTCCACAGTTCACGCATACGCTCGGCCTGAGGAGTGATGCCCTCCGGCCAGCCGAAACGAAGGATTTCTTCGCTCGAGCACCCGGTCAGCACCAAGGCTGCAATGCCGAGTGATGCTGCGAGCCCGAACCGCCGAAGGATCCGACCTTGCGCCACGTTCACGCCTTCCTGATCGCCGCAATTCCACTAGGGCACACCCGGAGGGCCGGCCCAATTACTACGCAGCGTAGACCAAACCCGGGCGCTATCCATCGCCGGGGCACGAAGAAAGTGTCGGACTGGGCGTTTCGACCGGAAGACCCGGCTCGTGACGTCGGTTTTCTCCTGTCGGGCGAGTGATCGTCGGTGGCGTCCGGGCGCGGCTGCCCGATGTCGACCGTCTGCGGCATACTTCGGTAGAACCAACGCCGGACCCCGAGTGGTAGTTCCCGGTGTCATGCGCGGTGCGGTGTCCCGCGCTGGGCACCCACCGGGGTTCTTCGCGACACCCCCGACCGGAATGAGGTAACCCACGCGTGTGCGGATTGCTCGGGTTTCTGACCACTGACGGCACCAGCGACGACGCCGTCGCGAAGGTGGACTCCGCGATGCACTGCCTGCGCCATCGCGGCCCCGACGAGCACGGCACCTGGCACGACGCCGACCTCGTCTTCGGATTCAACCGGTTGTCGATCATCGACATCGCGCACTCGCACCAGCCGCTGCGCTGGGGCCCGCCGGAGCAGCCCGACCGCTACGCGCTGACCTTCAACGGTGAGATCTACAACTATCTCGAACTGCGCAAGGAGCTCACCGAGACGTTCGGTACCTCCTTCGCGACCGAGGGCGACAGCGAGGCGATCGTCGCGGCCTACCACCACTGGGGAGTGCGCGCGGTCCAGCGCCTGCGGGGTATGTTCGCCTTCGCGATCTGGGACACGCACACCCGCGAGCTGTTCGTCGCTCGCGACCCGTTCGGCATCAAGCCGCTGTTCCTCGCGACCGGCACCGGCGGTACCGCCTTCGGCAGCGAGAAGAAGAGTCTGCTGGAGCTCGCCGACGTGATCGGCATCGACACCGAGCTCGATCCTCGTGCGATCGAGCACTACACGGTGCTGCAGTACGTTCCCGAGCCCGAGACGCTGCACCGGCGGATCCGCCGCCTCGAGTCGGGCTGCTACGCGCGTATCACGCCCGGCGCCGAGCCGGAGATCACGCGATACTTCCATCCCACCTTCCCGGTCCGGCCGTTCGCGGCGGGCCGCGAACAGGATCGTTACCGCGAGATCGCCGAGGCCCTCGAGGACTCGGTGGCCAAGCACATGCGCGCCGACGTGACCGTCGGGTCGTTCCTCTCGGGTGGCATCGATTCGACGGCCATCGCCGCGCTGGCGATGCGCCACAACCCGAAGCTCATCACCTTCACCGCGGGTTTCGAGCGGGAGGGTTACTCCGAGGTCGACGTCGCCGCAGAGTCGGCGGCCGCGATCGGTGCCCGGCACGTGGTGCGGGTGGTCTCCCCCAGCGAGTTCGCCGCGGCGATCCCCGAGATCATCTGGTACCTCGACGACCCTGTGGCCGACCCGGCGCTCGTGCCGCTGTGGTTCATCGCCCGGGAGGCCCGCAAGCACGTCAAGGTCGTGCTGTCGGGTGAGGGCGCCGACGAGCTGTTCGGCGGTTACACGATCTACCGCGAGCCGCTGTCGCTGCGTCCGTTCGAGTTCCTGCCGCCGGCGCTGCGCCGGGCTGCCGGGAAGCTTTCGGAGCGCATCCCCGAGGGCACCCGAGGCAAGAGCCTGCTGCACCGTGGCTCGATGACGCTCGAGGAGCGCTACTACGGCAACGCCCGCAGCTTCAACGACGCGCAGCTGCGCTCGGTGCTGCGCGACTTCCGTCCGGAATGGACGCACCAGGACGTCACCGCCCCGATCTACGCGCAGTCTGCCGGCTGGGATCCGGTGGCACGGATGCAGCATCTCGACCTGTTCACGTGGCTGCGCGGCGACATCCTCGTCAAGGCCGACAAGATGACGATGGCCAACTCGCTCGAGCTGCGCGTGCCGTTCCTGGACTCCGAGGTGTTCCGGGTGGCGTCGCAGGTTCCGCTGGACCAGAAGATCACGAAACAGACGACGAAGTATGCGCTGCGGCAGGCGCTGGAGGGCATCGTCCCGCCACACGTGCTGCACCGCGCGAAGCTGGGCTTCCCGGTGCCGCTGCGGCACTGGCTGGCCGGCACGGAGCTGTTCGACTGGGCGCACGAGGTGATCGCCGAGTCGCAGACCGATCACCTGCTCGACAAGGGCGCGGTGGCGAAGATGCTCGACGAGCACCGGACCGGCCCGATCGATCACAGCCGTCGTCTGTGGACGGTGCTGTGCTTCATGGTCTGGCACGGCATCTTCGTGGAGAAGCGCATCGTGCCGCAGATCCAGGAGCCGGCCTACCCGGTCGAGATCTGATCACCCGACCCGTACGCGACGGCCGCGAACATCCCCAGGGATGTTCGCGGCCGTCGCGTTTCCAGGATCGGGTGTTCCGCCGCTCAGGCGCCGAGAATCGCGCCGATCTCGTCGGCGGCGGCGGTGCCGTAGGCGTCGGCGAGACGCTTGAGGGCGTCGGTGCGGTCGAAGTTCCACTCCTGCGTGCCGGTGGTCTCGAGGACGTGCACCGCGACCAGCGAGCCCAGCTGCGCGGCCCGTTCGATGCTCAGACCGGAGCGGTGTCCGAGCAGGAAGCCGGCGCGGAAGGCGTCGCCCACACCGGTGGGGTCGACCTTTGCGCGCTCGGGCACCACACCGACCTGCACCTGGTTGCCGTCGCGGTCGACGATCATCGCGCCGTCACCGCCGAGGGTGGTGATGCGCATGCCGACCTTCGTCTGCACCTCGTCCTCGGTGAGACCGGTCTTCTGCAGCAGCAGTCCCCACTCGTACTCGTTGGTGAACAGGTACTCGGCGCCGTCGATGAGCTGCTCGGCCTGCTGTCCGTCCAGGCGGGCGAGCTGCTGGGACGGGTCGGCGACGAACGGGACGCCGAGCCGGCGGCACTCCTCGGTGTGCCGGATCATCGCGTCGGGATCGTTGGCGCCGACGAGCACGAGGTCGACGCTGTGCTTGCTCACCACGTCGGCGATGGAGATCTCGCGGGCCTCGGACATCGCACCGGGGTAGAACGAGGCGATCTGCGCCATGTCCAGGTCGGTAGTGCACACGAAGCGGGCGGTGTGGGCGGTCTGCGAGATCCGCACCGACGAGCAGTCGACCCCGTGGTCCTCGAGCCAGGTGCGGTACTCGGTGAAGTCGGCGCCGACGGCGCCGACGAGCACCGGCGTTCCGCCCAGGACACCCATCGCGAAGGCGATGTTGCCGCCCACTCCGCCGCGCCGGACGACGAGGTCGTCGACGAGGAAGCTCAGGGAGATGTGCGCGAGCTGGTCGGCGAGCAGCTGCTCGGCGAACCGGCCGGGAAAGCGCATGAGGTGGTCGGTGGCGATGGAGCCGGTCACGGCGATAGTCACGTGGCTGAGCCTTTCCGCGGATGTCGATGGTGTGGCTGCTCACACGGAGAGCCGGAGCGGTCCCACGGTACTACCGCGGAAACGACGGAACCCCGGCGCCGTGAAGCGCCGGGGTTCCGAGGTGCGTTCTCGGTTCAGTTGAACGAGTCGCCGCAGGCGCACGACCCCGTGGCATTCGGGTTGTCGATGGTGAAGCCCTGCTTCTCGATGGTGTCGACGAAGTCGATCGACGCACCCTCGACGTACGGCGCGCTCATCCGGTCGACGGCGAGCGTCACACCGGCGAATTCTTTCGTGAGGTCGCCGTCCAGCGTGCGGTCGTCGAAGAACAGCTGGTACCGCAGACCGGCACAGCCTCCGGGCTGCACGGCGATACGCAGTGCGAGGTCGTCGCGGCCCTCCTGATCGAGCAGTGCCTTCGCCTTCGCAGCGGCGGCCTCGGTCAGGATGACGCCGTGAGTATCGGTCTCTTGCTGCACAGTCATGGGCGCTCCCTGTCGTTCGTGTCGAAACCCGATGGTTCAACGGTACCGCGCCGGAATCTATTCCTCGTGGACGAGTTGCGCCGAGCGTGGTATGGCGTGCGGAATTTCCCGCTTCTCTCCACTATCCCATAGCCTGGTGGTGTGAAGTTGCTACGCCGCGGTGGTTCCGACGACTCCGCCGATCACCAGGTTCCTGCGACCGAGGACTCCCCGGCCGCGACTCCCGACGATTCCGCGTCCGCGAAGGCGACGACCGGTAAGGGGCGTCCGACGCCCAAACGGCGCGACGCCGAGAACCGTCGTCGCGGTCCCGTCGCCCCCGCTCCCCTGACTGCGAAGGAAGCCCGCGAGCGCCGCAAGGCCGCGCGCAAGTCGCAGAGCAAGGAGGAGCGCAAGGCGGCCGCCGCGCAGCGTCGCGCCGACGCGTCCGAGCGTCGCAACCGGATGCTCGCGGGCGAGGAGAAGTACCTGCTCCCCCGCGACCGCGGCCCGGTGCGCGCCTACGTGCGCGACATCGTCGACAGCCGGCGCAATCTCGTCGGCCTGTTCATGCCGCTCGCGCTCGTGCTCATCATGTCGATGTTCCTCGGGCCGGTGGTGCAGCAGTACGTCACGCTCGCGATGTTCGTGATGATGTTCCTGATGATCATCGAGGGCATCTATCTCGGGCGAATGGTCAACAAGAAGGTGCGCGAGCGCTTCCCCGATTCGACCGACGGTGGCTTCGGCCTCGGCTGGTACGCCTTCGTGCGCGCCTCCCAGATCAAGAAGCTGCGTGCACCGCTCCCCCGGGTCGGCCCGGGGGACGCCGTCTGACCTCCCGGCGACCTCAGTTGTGAGGCGCCCCGCACACCACCGGCGGTAGCTCCGGATCTCGGCCGCGGCCTGCACGTCCTGCGACATGCGGTGCCGCGGCCGAGTCGTCCGTGCGTGCCGCTCCCAGTGGAGTCGCCAGGGCGCGCGCCGGACCCAGGCCGGCGCGGTAGCGGTCCGCCGGCGGAGCACCTCGAGACCGATGACCAGGGTGGACAGGACCAGGACGGTGACTGTGAGTTCGATCATGTCTCGATCCTCCGACCGAATCCGATCGCCGAGAAGTGGCAGTGATGACGCATAGCATCGGATTTCTGCCAGAGCGGGCGGTTGATAGCGTTCTCGCGTGAAGATCCGTCCGAGAGGTGACCTGTGACCAGCGGTTCCGATTCCCCCGCCGACGTCGAGTTCCCGCGCGTCGACCCACCCGATCTCGAAGCACGCGTCGCCGCCGAGGAACGCCAGCGGGATCTGACGAAACCCGCCCGCTCACTCGGACGGCTCGAGGAACTCGGGTGCTGGGTCGCCGCCTGTCAGGGCGAGGTCCCGCCCCATCCCTTCCGCCGACCGCGGGTCGTGGTCTTCGCAGGTGACCACGGCGTCGCGCGCAACGGGGTCTCGGCCTATCCGCCGGAGGTCACCGCGCAGATGGTGGCGAACCTGTCCGCGGGTGGCGCCGCCGTGAACGTGCTCGCCGCCGCCGCGGGCGCAGGAGTGCGGGTCGTCGACATGGCAGTCGAGAGCGACACCTCCCCCGAGGTGTCCGAGTTCAAGATCCGTCACTCGAGCGGCAGCATCGACCGCGAGGACGCGCTCACGCACGACGAGACGGTCCGCGCGATCGAGGCCGGCCGTGCGCTCGCCGACCGCGAGGTCGACGAAGGCGCCGATCTCCTCGTCGCGGGCGATATGGGGATCGGGAACACCACTCCTGCAACCGTTCTCATCGCCATCCTCACCTCTACCGAACCCGTGGCCGCGGTCGGCCGCGGCACCGGCGTCGACGACGCGGGGTGGATGCGCAAGGTCACCGCGATCCGCGACGCCATGTGGCGGGCGCGGCCCCACGTACGCAATCCCGTCGCCCTGCTGCGCACCGCCGGTGGCGCGGACTTCGCTGCGATGGCGGGATTCCTCGCGCAGGCCGCGGTCCGCCGGACGCCGGTGATCCTCGACGGCGTCGTCGTCACCGCTGCTGCGATGGTCGCCGAGGAACTCGCACCCGGCGCGGCACGCTGGTGGGTGTCCGGTCACCGGTCGGCCGAACCCGCCCACACCATCGCGCTGCGTCATCTCCGGCTCGAACCGATCGTCGACCTCGGTATGCGCCTCGGCGAGGGATCGGGAGCCGTGACGGCGCTGCCGGTGCTGCAAGGTGCGGTCGCGATTCTCGCGCAGATGGCCACCTTCTCCGAAGCGGGCGTGAGCACCCGCGACGAGAGCGCCCCGGCAAACGCCGACTGATGATCCGCGCCTGGCTCGGCGGGGTCGCGCTGGCCCTGTCGTGGTTGACGGTCCTGCCCGCGCGAGGCCCGACGGAGATCGACCGGACGGTCGCCGGACGTGCGATCTCCGTGGCGCCGATCGCCGGTGCCGTACTCGCCGCCGCGGCCACCGCCGTCTGCCTGATCGGTTCCGCCGTCGGGACGCCACCACTGGTGACGGGCCTGGTGTGTGTCGGGGTGCTGGCGGTCGGCACCCGCGGAATGCACGTCGACGGCCTGAGTGACACCGCCGACGGTCTCGGCTGCTACGGCCCGCCCGAGCGGGCGCGCGAGGTGATGCACAGCGGCGGCGCGGGTCCCTTCGGTGTGGCGGCGCTCGTCGTCGTCCTCGGTCTGCAGGCCGCCTCGTTCGGTGCGCTCGTCGACACCGACGCGTGGGGGGCGGTCGGGTTCGCGGTCTTCTCCGGACGTGTGGCCGTGGTCGTCGCGTGCCGGCGCGGTGTCCCGGCAGCGCCCGGCAGCGGCTTCGGCTCGCTCGTGGCGGGGACGCAGGGTGTCGTGCCGATCACGGTGTGGACGGTGGCCGCGGTGGCACTGTCGCTCGTGTGCCTGCCCGGTCCGCTCTGGGCGGGACCGCTCGTCGTCACGGTGGTGCTGGTCGCCTCGGTGCTTTTCGCCCGTCACTGCGTCGCGCGCTTCGGCGGCATGAACGGCGACGTGCTCGGCGCGGTCACCGAGGGCACGGTCTCTGCCGTCGCGGTGGCTGCGGCGGCCTTGTTCTAGATCGCACTGCGTCCGGAAACGACGAAGGGGTGCTGCCGGAAATCCGGCAACACCCCTTCGCGTTCGTGGCTACGTCACTTGCGCAGCGTCGTCATCCATCCGTGGGTGTCGGCGAAGGTACCGCGCTGGATGCCGGTCAGGGTGTCGCGCAGGGCCATCGTGATGGGGCCGGGCTCGCCGTCGGCGATGGTGAACTCGCCGTCCTTGTCCTTGACGCTGCCGACCGGCGTGATGACCGCGGCGGTACCGCACGCGAACACCTCGGTGATCTCACCGCTGCCGGCCTTCTCGCGCCACTCGTCGGTGCTGATGCGTCGCTCCTCGACCGAGAGACCGGAGTCCTCGGCGAGGGTGAGCAGCGAGTCGCGGGTGATGCCGGGGAGCAGCGAGCCGGACAGCTCCGGGGTGACCAGACGCGCGTCGGCACCCGACCCGTACACGAAGTACAGGTTCATGCCGCCCATCTCCTCGACGTACTTGCGCTCGATCGCGTCGAGCCAGACCACCTGGTCGCAGCCCTGCTCGGCAGCGTGCGCCTGCGCGACGAGCGAAGCCGCGTAGTTGCCGGCGAACTTCGCGGCGCCCGTGCCGCCCGGGGAGGCGCGCACGTACTCGCGGGAGAGCCACACGTTGACCGGCTTCACGCCGCGCGGGAAGTAGGCACCCGCCGGGGACGCGATGACGAGGAACTTGTACTCCTTCGCGGGCCGCACGCCGAGAGCCGGCTCGGTCGCGAAGGCGAAGGGACGCAGGTAGAGCGAATCCTCGCCGCCGGCGGCGGGAACCCACTCGTTGTCGACCTCGACCAGCTCGGTGATCGCCTTCACGAACAGCTCCGGCGGCAGGTACGGCATCGCGAGCCGCTCCGCGGACCGGTTCATGCGCGCGGCATTGGCGGTCACGCGGAACGACGCGATGCTGCCGTCGGCCTGCCGGTAGGCCTTGAGACCCTCGAAGATCGCCTGCCCGTAGTGCAGGACCATCGCGGCCGGGTCCAGGGATATCGGGGTGTACGGCTCGACTTTCGCGTCGTGCCAACCGATCCCGCCGGTGTAAGTGATCGACACCATGTGATCGGTGAAGTACTGCCCGAAACCGGGATTCGACAGAACCTCCTGGCGCCGCTCCGCAGAGCTCGGTGAAGGATGCTGGACGCGGGCGAATTCGAGGACACCTGTCATGGAGGACAATGGTACAACCGCCTGCAGAAGCCCTATCTGGTGTGGTCCTCGACGAACGGCGGAGCCACCACTTCGGCGCGCAGCGACCGTCCGCGCACGTCCACGCTCACTTCGTCGCCCGGTTCGAGTCCGGCGGCGGTGTCGAGGAGTGCGAGGGCGATGCCGATCTTGAGGGTCGGCGAGAAGGTGCCCGAGGTGGTCCGCCCTACCTCGTCACCGTCGCGACGCACGGTCAGGTCCTGACGCAGGACGCCGCGGTCGAGCGCCCGCAGGCCCCACAGTTTCCGTGCCGGGCCCGCCTCCTTCTCGCGGACCAGCGCGTCGCGACCCCAGAACTGCGGCTTCTTCCAGCCCACGGCCCAGCCGACCCGCGCTTCGAGCGGCGAGATGTCGACGGACAGCTCGTGCCCGTGCAGCGCGTAGCCCATCTCGGTGCGCAAGGTGTCGCGGGCGCCGAGACCGGCGGCCTGACCGCCCTGTGCGCGGACGGCGTCGAGCAGCGCGCGGAAGACACCTTCGGCGTCGTCCCAGCGCGGCAGCACCTCGTAGCCCCGTTCGCCGGTGTAGCCGCTGCGGCACACGCGCACCGGAGCACCCTCGTACTCGGCGTCGGCGAAGCCCATGTAGGCGATGTCGGTGGGCAGGCCGAGCGCCTCGAGGACCTCGACGGCCTTCGGCCCCTGGACGGCGAACACCGCGTGGTCGCGATGCTGGTTCGTCACTGTGACGCCGGCCGGTGCCGCGGCGGTCAGCGCCTCGACGACCGCTGCGGTGTTGGCCGCGTTCGGAACGAGGAAGAGCTCGTCGTCGGAGACGTGGTAGACGATCAGGTCGTCGACGACACCGCCGTTCTCGGTGCAGCACAGGGTGTACTGCGCCTTGCCGGGACCGATGCGGGTGAGGTCGTTGCTGAGCGTGGCGTTCAGGAACTGGGCGGCATCCGGTCCGGCGACGAGTGCCTTGCCCAGGTGACTGACGTCGAACAGTCCCACGTTCTCGCGCACGGCCGTGTGCTCGGCGACCGTCCCTGCGTAGGAGACCGGCATCTCCCAGCCGCCGAACGGAGCGAAGGTCGCACCGAGTTCGACGTGCACGGTGTGGATGGGGCCCTGCTTCAGTTCCTCGTCGCTCATGGCGTACGACGCTATCCCACCGCCACCGTGTCCGACAGCGACGCCGGGCGTCGTTGTCATTAGGGTCGATTACATCGAGGCGATTCCCCTCGCACCGAACGACGCCGCAAGAGAACGACTCGCTCGTTCCCGACCAAGCTGCAAGGAGATGCCCTGTGAGTGCACCCACTCCCGATCTTCCCGAACTCGTTCTCGCCGGTTCGGTTTCCAAACGAGCCGATGTCCTGGTGATCGGCGTGACCTCCGCCGACGGCACCCCCGAGATCCTCGCAGGCGACGCCCCGATCGACGAAGCGGTTCTCGGCGAACTGCTCGACTCCCTGGTCGCCGTGGGCGCGAAAGGCCGCGGCGAGGAGCTCACCCGCGTGCCGGCGCCTGCCTCCCTGCCCGTGGCAAGCGTGCTCGCCGTCGGTCTCGGCGACGCCGACAAGATCGACGCCGAGCAGATCCGCCGCTCCGCCGGGACCGCGGCACGCGCACTGACAGGTGTGGAGACGGTCGCGACCACACTGTCCGCCGTCGACCTCGGTGCCGCGGCGGAAGGTTTCGCGCTCGGCGCCTACACCTACACCGAGTTCCGGTCGGAGAAGTCCGCACCCAAGAAGGACGCGCAGGCGGTCGCGCGGGTGGAACTGCTCGTGCCCTCGACCCGCGACCGCGCGGCGAAGGCGGCGCTCTCCCGCTCCGTCGCGATCGCCGAGGCCGTCGCGACGGCCCGGAACTTCGTGAACACCCCGCCGAGCCACCTGTTCCCGGCCGAGTTCGCCGAGCGCGCGAAGGCACTCGGCGAGGCCGCCGGTCTGAAGGTCGAGATCCTCGACGAGAAGGTGCTCGAGAAGAAGGGCTTCGGCGGCATCGTCGGCGTCGGCAAGGGCTCGTCGCGTCCCCCGCGTCTCGTGCGCCTGTCCTACTCGTCGAAGAAGCGCAAGGCCCCGAAGGTCGCGCTCGTGGGCAAGGGCATCACCTTCGACACCGGCGGCATCTCCATCAAGCCCGCCGCCGGCATGGAGGCGATGACCTCCGACATGGCCGGCGCCGCCGCGGTCGTCGCGACCGTCGTGCTCGCCGCGAAGCTCGGTGTCGCCGCCGACGTCACCGCGACCGTGCCGATGGCCGAGAACATGCCGTCGTCGACCGCGCAGCGTCCGGGCGACGTGCTGACCCAGTACGGTGGAACCACCGTCGAGGTCATCAACACCGACGCCGAGGGTCGCCTGATCCTCGCCGACGCCATCGTGCGCGCATGCGAGGACGATCCCGACTACCTCATCGACACCGCGACCCTCACCGGCGCACAGATGGTCGCCCTCGGCACCCGGACGCCGGGCGTCATGGGTCACGACGAGTTCCGCGACCGCGTGGCCGCGCTGTCCCAGGAGGTCGGCGAGAACGGCTGGGCGATGCCCTTCCCGAAGGAACTGCGCGGTGATCTCGAGTCCCGCGTGGCCGACCTCGCGAACGTCTCCCCCCACCGGTGGGGCGGCATGCTCACGGCCGGCATCTTCCTGAAGGAGTTCGTCGCCGAGGGTGTGCAGTGGGCGCACATCGACGTCGCCGGCCCGGCCTTCAACACCGGCGGACCGTTCGGTTACGTCGGCAAGGGCGGCACCGGCGTGCCCGTGCGCACCATGCTCGCCGTGATCGAGGACATCGCCGCCAACGGATGATCTTCCGCACCGGTCCTCTCCCCGCCTGGCCCCGCCCGGGGCAAGGGAGAGGACCGGTGTGATCGGTAACAGCGGAACCCCGGTGTGAGGTGATCCGCCCCTCCCCGAACATCACCGAAAGATAGGTGCAAGGATGGGAGGGGCCATGCCCCGCCGGTATCGGCCCGACCGAACACGTGAACCAGCAGGCACGGGGTTCCTGGCCCGCGCACAATGGTCAACGACCACACAATGGTCGGCGACCACGAGTCGGTACAACTCAACACACACGAACACAACCGTCGAGGAGTCAACAGACATGGCCTTCTCCGTCCAGATGCCAGCGCTTGGTGAGAGCGTCACCGAGGGAACTGTCACGCGATGGCTCAAGCAGGAAGGAGACACGGTCGAAGTCGACGAGCCCTTGCTCGAAGTCTCCACGGACAAGGTCGACACCGAGATCCCGTCGCCTGCAGCCGGCGTGCTGGTCAAGATCGTCGCCCAGGAGGATGACACGGTCGAGATCGGTGGCGAACTGGCGGTGATCGGTGACGCCGGTGAGGAAGCCGGCGAAGAGTCCGCACCCGCCGCCGAAAAGGCACCGGCCGAAGAGGCTCCCGCGGAGGAGCCCGCCGCGGAGTCCGCCCCCGCGCAGCCCGCATCCTCGGGTGGTAGCGGCGAGGGCACCCCGGTCACCATGCCGGCACTGGGCGAGTCGGTCACCGAAGGCACCGTCACCCGCTGGCTCAAGGCCGTCGGCGACGAGGTCGCCGTGGACGAACCGCTCCTCGAGGTCTCCACCGACAAGGTCGACACCGAGATCCCCTCCCCGGTCGCCGGCATCCTCACCGAGATCACCGCTCAGGAGGACGAGACCGTCGAGGTCGGTGGACAACTCGCCGTCATCGGCAGCGAAGCCCCGGCCCAGCAGTCCGCTCCCGCCGAGCAGTCCGCGCCGAAGCAGGAGGCTCCGAAGCAGGAGACTCCGAAGCCCGCCGAGCAGAAGCCCGCCGCACAGCAGCAGGCCCCGAAGGTCGAGCAGGCCACCCCGGCTCCCGCACCGAAGCCGGTCGGGACCGCGGCGACGACCCCGAAGCCCGCGCCTCAGGAGGAGTCCACCCCGAGCGGTGCGACCCCGTACGTCACCCCGCTCGTGCGCAAGCTCGCCTCGCAGCACGGCGTCGACCTGTCGACGGTGAAGGGCACCGGTGTCGGTGGCCGCATCCGCAAGCAGGACGTCCTCGCTGCCGCCGAGGGTGGCAAGGCAGCCGGTGGCGAGCAGCAGAAGTCGGCCGCTCCGGCGAGTCCGGCTCCGGGTGTGCGCCCCGAGCTCGCCAAGCTGCGCGGAACGACCCAGAAGATCAACCGCATCCGCCAGATCACGGCGAAGAAGACCCTCGAGTCGCTGCAGACCACCGCGCAGCTCACCCAGACCTTCGAGGTCGACGTCACCAAGATCGCCCAGCTGCGGGCCCAGGCGAAGAAGGCGTTCTCCGAGCGCGAGAGCGTCAACCTCACCTTCCTGCCGTTCTTCGCCAAGGCTGTCGTCGAGGCGCTGCGCGCGCACCCGAACGTCAACGCCTCCTTCGACGACAGCAAGAAGGAGATCACCTACCACGCGGCCGAGCACCTCGGCATCGCGGTGGACACCGAGCAGGGCCTGCTCTCCCCGGTGATCCACAACGCCGGCGACCTGTCGCTGGCCGAGCTCGCCCGCGCGATCGCCGACATCGCCGAGCGTGCCCGCAAGGGTGGTCTCAAGCCCGACGAGCTGGCCGGTGGCACCTTCACCATCACCAACATCGGTAGCCAGGGCGCGTTGTTCGACACCCCGATCCTCGTGCCGCCGCAGGCCGCGATGCTCGGAACCGGCGCCATCGTCAAGCGTCCGGTCGTGGTGATCGACGAGACCGGCAACGAGTCCATCGGCGTCCGCTCGATGTGCTACCTGCCGCTTACCTACGATCACCGCCTGATCGACGGTGCCGACGCGGGCCGCTTCCTCAAGACGATCAAGCATCGTCTCGAGGAGGGCGCGTTCGAGTCCGATCTGGGACTGTAGGTTTCCGGATCCGGACTATCCGTCCGACGACCTCCGACGGGGGCATCACCACTGCCGTGATGCCCCCGTCGGCGTCCGCGCCACAGCGGGTGCCCTCCCCCTGCGGTGCGGCGTAGAGTTCAGGAACATGAGTGATCCCTCGTCTTCCGCCCGTTCCGATTCGGCTCCCGTCGCCGTCGCATGTCTCGGAACCCTCGGTTATCTCGAGGCCTGGGAGAGGCAGCGCGAACTCGCGAACGAGCGCGCCGACGGCATCGGCGCCGACACCCTGCTCCTGCTCGAACACCCGCCCGTCTACACGGCCGGGCGCCGCACCGAGGACGGCGACCGCCCCACCGACGGCACGCCCGTCATCGACGTCGACCGCGGCGGCAAGATCACCTGGCACGGCCCCGGGCAGCTCGTGGGCTATCCCATCGTCAAGCTCGCCGAGCCGATCGACGTCGTCGGCTACGTGCGTCGCGTCGAGCAGGGCCTGATCCGCGTCTGTACCGACATGGGCCTGAACTGCGGCCGCGTGGAAGGACGCTCCGGTGTCTGGCTTCCCGCCGAGCTGCGCGACGGGCACTGGCTCCCCGAACGCAAGATCGCTGCGATCGGCATCCGGGTGCAACGTGGTGTCGCCATGCACGGCTTCGCTCTCAACTGCAATTCGGCTCTCGACGCGTTCGACTCGATCGTCCCGTGCGGCATCCGCGACGCCGGAGTCGCGTCGCTCACCGGCGAACTCGGCCGGGAGGTCACCGTCGACGACGTGATCCCGGCCGTCACCGAGGCCGTCATCGCCGCTCTCGACGGCCGAATCCCCGTGACCGAGTGCGACATCGAGCGGGTCACCTTCGAGCACGCCGTCGGGGCGTCCGGAATTCCCACCACCACCCCGGAATTCACGACACACCGGTTCTGAAGGGCGGTCGCACCCGCCGGGTCCGGGCAGGACCGGCGGCGTACGATCGAGTGCGTGACTGTGGCCCCAGAAGGACGCAAGCTGCTGCGGATCGAGACCCGAAACGCGCAGACGCCGATCGAACGCAAACCCAACTGGATCAAGACCCGGGCGAAGATGGGCCCGGAGTACACCGACCTCAAGGGCCTGGTGCGACGCGAAGGTCTGCACACGGTCTGTGAGGAAGCCGGTTGTCCCAACATCTACGAGTGCTGGGAAGACCGCGAGGCGACATTCCTCATCGGTGGCGAGCAGTGCACCCGTCGCTGCGACTTCTGCCAGATCGACACCGGTAAGCCCGCCGCGCTCGACCGCGACGAGCCGCGTCGTGTCGCCGAGTCGGTCCGCTCGATGGGTCTGCGCTACTCCACGATCACCGGCGTCGCCCGCGACGATCTGCCCGACGGCGGCGCATGGCTGTATGCCGAGACGGTGAAGCAGATCCACGCGCTCAACCCGGGCACCGGCGTCGAGAACCTCATCCCCGACTTCAACGGCAAGCCCGACCTGCTGCAGGAGGTCTTCGAGTCGCGTCCCGAGGTGCTCGCCCACAACGTCGAGACCGTGCCGCGGATCTTCAAGCGCATCCGTCCGGCCTTCCGCTACGAGCGGTCGCTCGACGTGATCCGGCAGGCCCGCGACTTCGGACTGGTCACCAAGTCCAACCTCATCCTCGGCATGGGCGAGACCCCCGAGGAGGTCACCGAAGCGCTGCACGACCTGCACGCCGCCGGCTGCGACATCATCACGATCACCCAATACCTGCGGCCCTCCCCGCTCCACCATCCGGTCGAGCGCTGGGTCAAGCCGCAGGAGTTCGTCGATCACTCCGAGACCGCCCGCGAGATCGGGTTCGCCGGTGTGATGGGCGGTCCGCTGGTGCGTTCGTCGTACCGCGCCGGTCGCCTGTACGCGCAGGCGATGGCCCACCACGGACGCGAACTTCCCGCCGACCAGGCGCATCTCGCCGAGGAGGGCACGGCGTCCCAGGAAGCCGGCGCCGTTCTCGCGCGCTTCGGCAACTGACCTCCCGCCGCTCGTCGCGGCAGGTCCTCAGGCGGCCCCGGTGGTGGTAAACGTGCCACCACCGGGGCCGTATCCTTGAGTACATGGCGAAGGGCAGCAAGACCGACAAGGAAGCGAAGGCCGCGGCGAAGGCCGCACGCAAACAGGCGTCGAAGGAGCGTCGAACCCAGCTGTGGCAGGCGTTCCAGATCCAGCGCAAGGAGGACAAGGCACTCCTGCCGTGGATGATCGGTGCCCTCGTCGGTTCGATCGTGGTGTTCTTCCTCGTCGGCCTGATCTTCGACATCCAGTGGTTCCTGCTGCCGGTCGGCATCCTCGTCGGCGTCCTGTTGGCCTTCATCATCTTCGGGCGCCGCGTGCAGAAGAGCGTGTACGCGAAGGCCGACGGCCAGGCCGGTGCGGCCGCGTGGGCGCTCGACAACCTGCAGGGCGCGTGGCGCGTGAGCCAGGCGGTCGCGGGCACCACCCAGCTCGACGCCGTGCACCGCGTCATCGGACGCCCCGGCATCATCCTCGTCGGTGAGGGCAACCCCGGTCGCGTGAAGGGCCTGATGGCCCAGGAGAAGAAGCGGGTCGCGCGTCTCGTCGGCGACACCCCGATCTACGAGTTCGTCGTCGGCAACGAGGAGGGCCAGATCCCGCTCTCCCAGCTGCAGAAGCGTCTGAACAAGCTGCCCCGCAACATCGACACCAAGCGGATGGACACCATCGAAGGTCGCCTGTCGGCGCTGAGCACGAAGAAGTCCGGGCCGGCCATGCCCAAGGGCCCGCTTCCCGCCGGCGCGAAGATGCGCAGCGTGCAGCGCACCATGCGCCGCCGCTGATCTTCCGAACTACGCCGAAGGCCGCCTCTCGTCCCGGGGACGAAGGCGGCCTTCGGTGTATGCGGAGAA
Source organism: Rhodococcus sp. Chr-9 (assembly GCF_000801125.1). Classification (NCBI taxonomy): domain Bacteria; kingdom Bacillati; phylum Actinomycetota; class Actinomycetes; order Mycobacteriales; family Nocardiaceae; genus Rhodococcus; species Rhodococcus sp. Chr-9. The sequence continues at coordinate 153,237 of NZ_JTIZ01000076.1, read as the reverse complement.
GCTTGCGGGTGGTCGCGGTCAGCGCGAACGGACGCCTGCGCGTCAGCGCGAACGGACGCCTGCGCGTCAGCGCGAACGGACGACCGCGCGTCAGCGCGAACGGACGACCGCGGTGCCCGTGGCGCGATCCTGCAGGCCGCGACCGTCGATGTCGGTGACGAGCGCCGGGGCGATGAACACCAGCAGCACCTGACGTGCGAGCGCGCGCACGATGCCGACCCGCGCGGGGGCGTCCACCCGCACGACCTGCAGCCCGGCGACGAACTGTCCGGGGGTGAACGAGAACAGGCTCACGCATCCCACGCCCACCACGAACCAGATGATGAGGGTGTACGACGACAGCAGCGGGCTCTCGAGCGGGTTGCCCCCGACGAGGCCGGCGGCGATCGCCATGGACATGAACCAGTCGACCGCGAGGGCGAGTACCCGGCGGACGGTGGGCACCATGGAGCCGGGGCCGTGTTCGGGGAGGCCGAGCAGTTGCCCGGGATAGTCCTGCTCCTGCTGGAGACCTTTGGGAAGCGCCGCAGCAGGCCCGGAAAGCCAACTGCCCGTCATGCGTGCCATGGCACCAGGATAAGCTCTCATGGGCGGACCAGCGTCGACCCGTGTTGGCCGCGGTGACTTATACCACCTTTTCGACCTCACAGCAGGACGAAAGCATGTGTAACACCCGCGAAACATAGGCTTGATGGACGGGCAACACCAGATCCATAACGTCTGATCCGACGCAGGCGCCCAGCACCCATGGCGCGCACCGACTGAAGGAGCACAAGCGTGGCGTTCACCACGGCCGAAGAGGTCATCAAGTACATCGCGGAAGAGAACGTCGAGTACGTCGATATCCGCTTCACGGACCTGCCCGGCATCGAACAGCACTTCTCGATCCCGGCGAAGGCGTTCAACGAGGACGTCTTCGAGGACGGCCTGGCATTCGACGGATCCTCCGTGCGGGGTTTCCAGTCCATCCACGAGTCGGACATGCTCCTGCTCCCCGATGTGACGACCGCCCGCATCGATCCCTTCCGCGCCGCCAAGACCCTGAACGTCAGCTTCTTCGTCCACGATCCGTTCACCCGTGAGTCCTACAGCCGCGACCCCCGCAACGTCGCGCGTAAGGCCGAGGAATACCTGATCAGCACCGGCATCGCCGACACCGCCTTCTTCGGTGCCGAGGCCGAGTTCTACATCTTCGACTCCGTCTCCTACGACTCGAAGATGAACGGCGCGTTCTACGAGCTCGATTCGATCTCCGGCTCGTGGAACACCGGCGCCGAGTACAACGCCGACGGCACCCCGAACCGCGGCTACAAGGTCCGCCCGAAGGGTGGCTACTTCCCCGTCGCTCCGTACGACCACTACGTCGACCTGCGCGACGAGATCTCCACCAACCTGCAGCTCGCCGGCTTCGAGCTCGAGCGCGGCCACCACGAGGTGGGCACCGGCGGCCAGGCCGAGATCAACTACAAGTTCAACACGCTGCTCTCCGCAGCCGACGACCTGCAGCTGTTCAAGTACATCGTCAAGAACACGGCGTGGAAGAACGGCAAGACCGCCACCTTCATGCCGAAGCCGCTCTTCGGCGACAACGGCTCGGGCATGCACGTGCACCAGTCGCTGTGGAAGGACGGCAAGCCGCTGTTCCACGACGAGTCCGGCTACGCGGGTCTGTCCGACCTCGCCCGCTGGTACATCGGCGGCATCCTCCACCACGCGCCGTCGCTGCTCGCCTTCACGAACCCGACGATCAACTCGTACCACCGTCTGGTGCCGGGCTACGAGGCTCCGATCAACCTCGTGTACAGCCAGCGCAACCGTTCGGCCGCCGTGCGTATCCCGATCACGGGCAACAACCCGAAGGCCAAGCGTCTCGAGTTCCGCGCTCCCGACTCCTCGGGTAACCCCTACCTGAACTTCGCGGCGCAGATGATGGCCGGCCTCGACGGCATCAAGAACAAGATCGAGCCGCTCGCTCCGGTCGACAAGGACCTCTACGAGCTCCCGCCGGAGGAGGCCAAGAACATCCCGCAGGCCCCCACCAGCCTGTCGGCCGTGATCGACAACCTCGAGCGCGACCACGAGTACCTCACCGAGGGCGGTGTCTTCACCACCGACCTCATCGAGACCTGGATTTCGCTCAAGCGCGAGCAGGAGATCGCTCCGGTCAACCTGCGTCCGCACCCCTACGAGTTCCAGCTGTACTTCGACTGCTGAGTCGAGTCCGGTAAGAGAGGCCGTCCGTCCCTTCCGGGACGGGCGGCCTCTCGCCTTGTCTGCGCCCTTCCTCTCCGGCATCCTCGCGCGCCGAAACGGGGTTCGCCCCTGCTGCAGCAGTAGCAAGCCCCGGTTCGGCGCGCGAGATGCGTTCGTTCGTCATCGAATCCCGCGAAATCGCGACCGGTTCCAGAAAAGTGGTCCATAGTGGGCACGTGCCCTCGACGCGGGAATTCTCCGAGCGGTTACGCGCCGCCGGTCTTCGCGTGACCCGGCAGCGTCTGGCGGTGCTCGATGCGGCGCACGAGCACCCGCACGCCGATGCCGATCGCATCTTCGACGCGGTCGGCGCCGTCGTTCCCGGCATCGGTCGGCACACCGTGTACGACATCCTTCACGCACTCTCGGCACACGGCCTGCTCCGACGAATCCGGCCCGCAGGTTTCCACGCGCGGTACGAGGTGCGTGTCGGCGACAGTCATCACCACCTCGTCTGCCGGTCCTGCGCCGTGATCTCGGATGTCGACCACACCGTCGGTGACTCGCGTTGCCTGTCACCGGTGGACGACGCAGGTTTCGACGTCGACGAGGCCGACGTCGTCTTCTGGGGCCTGTGCCGCGACTGTTCGACAGACGATCCACGACAACAGCCCTGAATCGGTCCGATCGACCCTGATCCGGAAGGAAACCGCAGTGTCCGAAAGCGAAAACCCGGCAGTCCCCTCCCCCGAGCCGTCACCGCACCGGCCGAGGACCAATCAGGACTGGTGGCCGGACCAGCTGGATTTGACGGTCCTGCAACAGCATTCACCGCTGTCCAATCCGTTGGAACCCGACTTCGACTACTCGAAGGAAGTCGAATCCCTCGACGTCGAGGCGCTCCGTCAGGATCTGATCGACCTGATGACGGATTCCCAGGACTGGTGGCCGGCCGACTTCGGTCACTACGGGGGTCTGTTCATCCGTATGAGCTGGCACTCGGCCGGCACCTACCGCATCGCCGACGGTCGCGGTGGCGGCGGCAAGGGCGCGCAGCGGTTCGCTCCGCTCAACAGCTGGCCCGACAACGTCAGCCTCGACAAGGCCCGTCGTCTCCTGTGGCCGATCAAGCAGAAGTACGGCCGCAAGCTCTCCTGGGCCGACCTGCTGGTCTTCGCCGGCAACTGCGCCTACGAGTCGATGGGGTTCACGACGTTCGGCTTCGCGTTCGGCCGCGAGGACATCTGGGAGCCCGACGAGGTCTTCTGGGGCCCGGAGGACACCTGGCTCGGCGACGAACGCTACGCCGGTGAGCGCGAACTCCAGGGCCCACTGGGTGCCGTCCAGATGGGTCTGATCTACGTCAATCCCGAAGGCCCCAACGGCAACCCGGAGATCCTCGCGTCCGGACGCGACATCCGTGAGACGTTCGCCCGGATGGCGATGAACGACGTCGAGACGGCCGCGCTCATCGTCGGCGGTCACACCGTCGGCAAGACGCACGGTGCCGCTCCCGCCGACAATCTCGGTCCCGAACCCGAGGGTGCCCCGCTCGAACAGCAGGGTCTCGGCTGGAAGAACTCGTACGGCACCGGTGTCGGTGGCGACACGATCACCAGCGGTCTCGAGGTCACCTGGACGCCCACTCCGACCAAGTGGGACAACAGCTTCCTCGAGACGCTGTACGCCTACGAGTGGGAGAAGACCAAGAGCCCCGCCGGGGCGTGGCAGTGGACGCCGAAGGGCGGTGCCGGCGCGGACACCGTGCCCGACGCCCACGACCCGGCGAAGAAGCACGCGCCGGGCATGCTCACCAGCGACCTCGCGCTGCGCTACGACCCGATCTACGGCGAGATCACCCGGCGCTGGCTCGACCATCCCGAGGAACTCGAGCAGGAGTTCGCCAAGGCGTGGTTCAAGCTGCTGCACCGCGACATGGGTCCGCTCTCGCGGTACCGCGGACCGTGGATCCCGGAACCGCAGATCTGGCAGGACCCGGTGCCGGACGTCGACCACGAGCTGATCGACGAGAGCGACATCGCCTCACTCAAGGCGAAGGTCCTCGACTCGGGAGCGACGATCCCGCAGCTCGTCGCCACCGCGTGGGCGTCGGCCGCGAGCTTCCGCGGCACCGACAAGCGCGGCGGTGCGAACGGCGCACGCGTGCGGCTCGAGCCGCAGAAGGACTGGGAAGCCAACGAACCCGAGCAGCTCGCACAGGTACTGCAGATCCTCGAGGGTATCCAGCAGGACTTCAACGGCTCGGGCGGCAACAAGAAGGTCTCCCTGGCGGATCTGATCGTCCTCGCCGGTAACGCCGCGGTGGAGAAGGCCGCCGAGGATGCGGGACACGACATCACGGTTCCGTTCTTCCCCGGCCGCACCGATGCGAGCCAGGAGTGGACCGACGTCGAGTCGTTCGAGGTGCTCGAGCCGAAGCACGACGGTTTCCGCAACTACCTGCGCGGTGAAGAGAAGCTTCCGCCCGAGAAGCTGTTCCTCGAGCGCGCCAACCTGCTGACGCTGACCGCGCCCGAGACGACGGTGCTCGTCGGCGGTCTGCGTGCGCTCGGCGCGAATCACGGCGGCAGCAAGCACGGGGTCTTCACCGACCGCCCGCAGACCCTGACGAACGACTTCTTCGTCAATCTGCTCGACATGGGGACCGAGTGGAAGGTCTCGCAGAACAGCGAGGGCGTCTACGAAGGACGCGCTCGGGGATCGGACCAGGTCGAGTACACCGCGACCGCCGTCGACCTGGTCTTCGGGCACAACTCGCAGCTGCGGGCGCTCGCCGAGGTCTACGCGACCGACGATGCCGGCCCGAAGTTCGTCCGCGATTTCGTCGCGGCCTGGACGAAGGTGATGAACCTGGATCGTTTCGATCTGAAGAAGTGACCGCGCCGGCGGTCCACGACCGCGCCTGACGCACCGTCCCGGAGCCACCTGTCGTGTTCGGCGGGTGGCTCCGTCGTGTGCAGGGGGTCGTGCGCAGGTCCGCCGAGCCGAAACCGACTGGACAGCCGTACTGCACACGGGTGTACCGTGAGGACACAGCTTTGGTGATGTTCGTCACACCCGCTCGCGGGGGAGTGGATGCGACGTGGTCCGTATCCGAACGACACGTCTCCTCGGGAGGCCACCATGCGTAGATCCCTCGTTTCGGCAGCATGCGCCGCCGTCATGCTGTCCCCCGTCCCTCTATCCGTCGCACTCGCGGGCACCGCAGCGGCGCAGACCGACATTTCCGTCGTCGGCATGTCGCAGGAGCAGGCACAGCACGTGCTCTCCGACGCGGGAGTCCCCTACATCATCCTCAACCGTTCCGGCAGCACCATGCAGAACTGCCGGGTGACCGAGCAACGCGACCGTGGCTACGACGTCGAGGTCGAGTACGACTGGGACCACGAGAACAAGGAGTGGGACAAGACCGAGGTCGAGGTCTGGCGAGGACTCGCACTCGTCGTCTTCTGCGACTGACGCTCGGCTAGTCCCAGAACACCCGCTCGACGACCGCCCGCGCACGACGCGTGACGCGCAGGTAGTGGTCGAGAAACTCCGACGCGTCCTCACCACGCCAACCCGTCACGCGGGCAACGGCTTCGAGCTGCCGTCCCGGCCCCGGGAGCTGGTCGGTCGGCTTGCCGCGGACGAGCACGAGACAGTTCCGCGCATCCGTCGCGGTGATCCATGCCGTGCGCAGGAGTTCGACGTCGGTCGCGCTGAGCAGCTCGGCGGCGCCGATGCCGCCGAGCGCCTCGAGCGTCGAGGTCGTGCGGAGCGCCGGGAGCCGGTAGGCGTGCTGGAGCTGCAGCAGCTGCACGGTCCATTCGATGTCGGCGAGACCGCCCCGTCCGAGTTTGGTGTGGGTGGCCGGGTCGGCCCCGCGCGGCAGCCGCTCGGAGTCCACGCGTGCCTTGATGCGCCGGATCTCGCGGACGGCCTCCTGCGAGACCCCGCCCTCCGGATAGCGCACCTCGTCGATCATGTGCAGGAAGCGGGTGCCGAGTTCGCGGTCGCCCGCGACGGCGTGTGCACGCAGCAGCGCCTGCACCTCCCACACCTCGGCCCACTGCGTGTAGTACGCCCGGTAGGACGCGAACGTCCGGACGATCGGCCCGCTGCGACCTTCCGGACGCAGATCCAGATCGACCTCGAGCGGTGGGTCGGTGCTCGGCGCGCCGAGGAGTCGCCGCACCTGCTCGGCGATGCTCGTGGCCCACTTGACCGCATCGGTCTCGTCGGCGTCCGGCAGCGGGTCGCACACGAACAGCACGTCCGCGTCGGATCCGTAGCCGAGTTCGCCGCCTCCCAGCCGGCCCATCCCGATCACTGCGATACGCGCCGGCGCCGGTCCGCGGGACTGTTCCGAGCCCCGGATCACCGCGTCGAGCGCGGCTTCGAGGACACCCGCCCATACTGTGGACAACGCCCGGCACACCTGCGGCACGTCGAGCATGCCGAGGATGTCGGCACTCGCGACGCGCGCGAGTTCGGCGCGGCGCAGCGAACGCGCGGCGGCGATGGCGCGAGCGGGGTCGGAGTAGCGCGAGGACGATGCGACGAGGGCGCGCGCCACCTCGGGCGGGTTCGCCTCGAGCAGCCGCGGCCCGGTCGACGCGTCGGCATACAGGCGGATGACCTCGGGAGACTTCACCAGCAGATCGGCGACGTAGGCCGACGAGCCGAGCACCGTCATGAGACGTTCGGCGACGGCCGGCTCGTCGCGCAGCACCCGCAGGAACCAGACCGTGTCGTAGAGCGCATCGGACAGCCGCCGGTAGGCGAGAAGACCGGCGTCGGGATCGGTTGTCTCGCCGAGATATTCGAGCAACTGCGGGAGCAGCAGTGCCTGGATGCGCGCCTTGCGGGAGGCTCCCCCGGACAACGCCGCCAGATGTTCCATCGCGTGCTGCGGGCCGTTGTACCCCAGCGCGGCGAGCTGGCGGACGGCCGCGTCGGGCGACAACCGCAGCGCTTCCTTGTCGAGCTTGCTCACCGAGTCCAGCAGCGGCCGGTAGAACAGGCGCGCGTGCAGTTTCCGGATCCGCGACGAGTTGCGCTTGATCTCCGATTCGAGCACGCCGAGGGCGTCCTTGCGCCCGTCCGGCCGCATGTGCGCGGCGCGCGCGAGCCACCGCAGGGCCTCGCGGTCCTCGGGCGGCGGCAGGGTGTGGGTCCGCTTGAGCCGCTGGAGCTGGAGCCGGTGTTCGAGCAGGCGGAGGAACTCGTAGGACGCCCGCATGTTCGCGGCGTCGTCGCGCCCGACATAACCGCCGTCGGCGAGCGCGCACAGCGCTTCGACGGTGTTGGGCACGCGCAGCGATTCGTCGACGCGACCGTGCACGAGTTGGAGCAACTGCACGGCGAACTCGACGTCGCGGAGGCTGCCGCGTCCGAGCTTGAGTTCGCGTTCGCGTAATTCCGGGGGCACCATCTCCTCGACCCGGCGGCGCATCGCCTGCACGTCGGGCACGAAGTCCTCGCGTTCGGAGGCGGTCCACACCATCGGGCTCAGGGCGTCGATGTACCGGCGGCCGAGGTCGAGGTTCCCGGTCATCGGCCGTGCCTTGAGCAGTGCCTGGAACTCCCAGGTCTTGGCCCACCGGTTGTAGTAGGCGACGTGGGATTCGAGGGTGCGGACGAGCTCGCCGCGTTTGCCCTCCGGTCGCAGCGCGGCGTCGACCTCGAAGAAGGCCGACGTGCCGATGCGCATCATCTCGCCGGCGATCCGGCTCGCGCGGGCGTCGGCGGGTTCGGCGACGAAGACGACGTCGACGTCGCTGACGTAGTTCAGCTCGCGCGCACCGCACTTGCCCATCGCGATGACGGCGAGGTCGATCGGGCACGGGCCCTCCGGGACCACCGTGGACACGGCCACCGCGAGGGCCGCGGTCAGCGCCGCGTCGGCGAGGTCGGCGAGCAACGCCCCGACCTCGAGATAGGGCAGCACCGGTTCGTTCTCGACGACCGCCGCGAGATCGGCGGCGGCGATCAGCATCAGTTGGTCGCGGTAGGTGGTGCGCAGCGCCGCGACCGCGTGCGGGCCGATGAGCCCGGCCCGGTGGATCAGCCGGCCGGGACGTCCGTCGGGCTCGGGTTCGGCGTCGACGCTGTCGAGCATCCGCGCCGTGAAGGTGTGCTTGTCGGGCAGCGCCGCGCTGCCCGCGAGCATCTTCCAGCGATCCGGGTTGGCGACGATGTGGTCGCCGAGCGCCGACGACGCCCCGAACAGCCCGAACAACCGGCCGCGCAGGCGCGTGTCGGAGCGCAGCGCCGAGTCGAGTTCGGCCCAGTCGTCACCGAGCGCGTCGGCCAGGCGCGCGAGGGTGCGCAGGGCCAGGTCGGCGTTGGGGGCACGGGACAGCGCCCACAGCAGTTCGACGCTGTCGGCGTCGTTCCATNGGCTCGACGAGGCCGAGCCGACCGGGGCCGGGAACTACCGAACGCGCGCTGGGCGGTCTCACCACGCTTCCATCGTCGCTTACAACCCCAGGTACTGCTCGAGTTCGAAGGGGGTGACCTGGCTGCGGTAGTTCTCCCACTCCCGCCACTTGTTGCGCAGGAAGTAGTCGAAGACGTGCTCACCGAGGGTTTCGGCGACGAGTTCGGACTTCTCCATCTCGCGCAGCGCGATGTCGAGATCGGTAGGCAGTTCGCGGTAGCCCATGGCGCGACGCTCGGCGGAGGTCAGCGACCACACGTCGTCCTCTGCTTCGGGGGCGAGCTCGTAGCCCTTCTCGATGCCGCGCAGACCTGCCGCGAGCAGTACTGCGAAGGTCAGGTAGGGGTTGCACGCCGAGTCGGGGGTGCGGATCTCCACGCGACGCGACGATGCCTTGTTCGGCGTGTACATCGGGACGCGCACGAGCGCGGACCGGTTCGACGGGCCCCAGCACGCGGCCGTGGGTGCCTCTCCCCCGTGCACGAGACGCTTGTAGGAGTTGACCCACTGGTTGGTGACGGCGCTGATCTCGTTGGAGTGCTCGAGGACACCGGCGATGAACGCCTTGCCGGTCGCCGAGAGCTGCAGCGGGTCGTCGGGGTCGTGGAAGGCGTTGGTCTCGCCCTCGAACAGCGACATGTGGGTGTGCATCGCGGAGCCGGCGTGGTCGCGGAAGGGCTTGGGCATGAAGGTGGCCCGCACGCCCTCCTGCATCGCGATCTCCTTGACCACGTAGCGGAAGGTCATGACGTTGTCGGCCATGGACAGCGCGTCGGCGTAGCGCAGGTCGATCTCCTGCTGGCCGGGCGCGGTCTCGTGGTGGCTGAACTCCACCGAGATGCCCATGGACTCGAGAGCGTCGATGGCGTGACGCCGGAAGTGCGGGGCCGAGCGGTGCACGGACTGGTCGAAGTAGCCGCCGATGTCGGCCGGGACCGGGGCGCTCCCCTCGGGGCCGTCCTCGACGAGGAAGAACTCGATCTCGGGGTGCACGTAGCAGCTGAAGCCGAGATCGGAGGCCTTGTTGAGCTGGCGGCGCAGCACGTGGCGGGGGTCGGCCCAGCTGGGGGTGCCGCCGGGCATGGTGATGTCGCAGAACATCCGGGCCGAGTACTGGTGACCCCGATCGTCGACCCAGGGCAGCACCTGGAAAGTGGTGGCGTCGGGACGCGCGACCATGTCGGCTTCGGAGATCCGGGAGAAGCCTTCGACGGCCGAGCCGTCGAAACCGATGCCCTCCTCGAAGGCTCCTTCGAGTTCGGCCGGCGCGATCGCCACCGACTTGAGGGTGCCGACGACGTCGGTGAACCACAGGCGCACGAACCGAATGTCGCGCTCTTCGAGGGTGCGGAGCACGAACTCCTTCTGGCGATCCATACCCGCGAGACTAGGCACAATCCGTTAATTCCGTGTTACATCAGGTGCCACTTGCGGATGGCGTGTCGCTCACGTGCGTCGGCGGTCAGCAGTGAGGATCACTTTCCGGCACCGTCGAATCCACAAGATAGCTGGTCACAGCGGTGTCGACGCACGCGTTGCCGTCCAGGGCGACGGTGTGCTGCGTTCCCTCGAAGGTGACCAGGACACCGCCGAGCCGGGCGGCCAGTTCGACTCCGGCATCGTAGGGCGTCGCCGGATCGCCGGTCGTCGAGATCACGAGCACGGGCGGCAGGTCGCGGACATCGGGGGTGTGCGGCTCCCCCGTGGCCGGGACCGGCCAGAAGGCACACACGTCCAGGGCCGCCGATCCGGTGCCGCGTCCGTCGTCGAGGAAGGGGGCGGCCGCGCGGAACCGCATGTCGAGTTCGCCCGCGAGGGCCCGGTCGGTCACCGGCGGGTCGTCGACGCACCGGACGGCGTTGAAGGCGTCGGTGATGTTGCTGTAGGTGCCGTCCTCGCCGCGCCCCTCGTAGAGGTCGGCGAGCCGCAGCAGGGTGTCGCCCGTGCCGGTGGTCGCGAGCGACTCCAGCCCACCGCGCAGCGAACCCCACAGGGTCGGCGAGTACAGACCCTGCTGGACACCGGTGATGGCGTCGCGGTGGCTCAGGCCTCGCGGATCTGTGGTGGGCGCCGGAGCGTCGAGCAGCGGGTCGACGAGCCCGCGGAACCGCTCGGCGGCCCGGGCCGGATCGGTCCCGAGCGGGCACCCCGCGTACCGCGCGCAGTACGCCGCGAATTCGTCGAAGGCCTTCTGGAAGCCCTCGGCCTGCAGCACGATCTCCTCGACCGGGTCCTGCTCCGGATCGATCGCGCCGTCGAGCACCATCGCCCGCACCCGACCGGGGAAGGCCTCGGCGTAGAGGGTGCCGAGTCGGGTTCCGTAGGAGTAGCCGAGATAGGTCAGCGCGTCGTCACCGAGGACCCCGCGGAGGACATCCATGTCCTGCACGACCTCGCGCGTGCCGAGGTGCGCGAGCAGATCTGTGCCGTTGCGTTCGGCGCACAGCTCCGCGTACTCGCGATTGCGCTTCTCCGTCTCGGCGATGCCCGCAGGGCTCGTGTCCCCGTCGTCCAGAGCGCGGTCGGCGTCGAACTCGGCGTCGGTGAGGCAGCGGACCGCCGGTTCGGACGATCCGACACCGCGGGGGTCGAAGCCGACCACGTCGAAGCGGTCGGCGAGGACGGTGCCGTCGGCCGCGAGCGCGGTGGACAGTCCCGAGGCGCCCGGGCCGCCGGGGTTGACCAGCAGGGAACCGATCCGGTCGCCGCCGGCGGGCAGTCGCGACACCGCGAGGGTGATCACCTCACCGTCCGGGTCCTCGTAGTCGAGGGGAACCTCGATGCGTGCGCACTCCACACCCTGCCGCACCATCATCGGCCCGTCGGCGTCGTACGGCCCGCACGACTCCCAGTCGACGTCCTGCTCATAGAACCGTTCGAGGCCCGGAACCACTCCGACCGCCGACGGCTGTCGTTGTTCCTGCGCGGTGTCACCGCACGCGGTCGCCGCGGCAGCGGCCACGAGCGCCAGGACGGACAGACGACGGATGCGCGCGCGAGCAGGGTGGGGCACGATCCGATCGTGCCATGCCCCGGTCAACCTGCAGCGACACGACCTGCACTCTCTTCCGAGCGGTCGTTCGGTGTGACGAATCGCACCGCTGCGCGGCCTTCGCGCTCTCCGGGCCGAGTGGCAGACTGAGACAGTCATCACCCGACCCGGGGACCCCGAGGGCCTCGAGGAAGAAAGGGACAGTGATGTCCGACAACGTGACGTCCGTATACGGCGGCGCGGCCTCCGCTTCAGCCCCTGCCGACACCCCCAAGCGCAAGACACGAGTCCATCACCTGCAGGCGATGAAGGCCGAAGGCCGCCGCTGGGCAGAGTTGACGGCCTACGACTACTCCTCCGCCCGCATCTTCGAGGAGGCGGGTATCCCCGTCCTGCTCGTGGGCGATTCCGCAGCCAACGTCGTCTACGGCTACGACACCACGGTGCCCCTGACCGTCGACGAACTCCTCCCCCTCGTCCGCGGCGTAGTGCGCGGTGCTCCGCACGCGCTCGTCGTCGCCGACCTGCCGTTCGGCTCGTACGAGGCCTCGCCCGAACAGGCCCTCGCCACGGCCGTGCGGTTCATGAAGGAGGGCGGCGCCCACGCGGTGAAGCTCGAGGGTGGCGAGCGGATGGCTCCGCAGATCGCCGCGATCACCGCCGCCGGCATCCCCGTGCAGGCACACATCGGCTTCACCCCGCAGTCCGTGAACACACTCGGCGGGTTCCGGGTGCAGGGCCGCGGCGACGGCGCCGAGCAGCTCGTCGCCGACGCGATCGCCGTCCAGGAGGCAGGCGCCTTCTCCGTCGTGATGGAGATGGTGCCGGCCGACCTGGCCGGGCAGGTCACCCGCAAGCTGAGCATCCCGACCGTCGGCATCGGCGCCGGCAACGAGTGCGACGCCCAGGTCCTCGTCTGGCAGGACATGGCCGGCTACACGAGCGGGAAGACCGCGAAGTTCGTCAAGAAGTTCGGACAGGTGGGCGACGAACTGCGCCGCGCCGCAACACAGTACGCAGCAGAGGTCGGGCAGGGCACCTTCCCGGGGCCCGAGCACTCCTTCTGACGATCGCTCGTTTGCCGAGGGGCACCACCGACCGCGGTGGTGCCCCTCGTGCGTCCGGGATCACCGCCGTCCCGGGGTGCCCGCGGAAGCGACACTGAGTAAAATTTCGGTAATGAGCCACCCCTGGCACGCACTCGATTCCGGTGACACGCTCGCCCGGCTCGAGACCACCGAAGCGGGACTGACCACGGCCGAGGCGACCCGCCGGCGGGAGCTGTACGGACCCAATGCGCTGCCCGCTCCCCGCTCGGATCGCTGGTGGTGGCGACTGCTGCGACAGTTCCACAACGTCCTGCTGTACGTGATGATGGCGGCCGCTGTCGTCACCGCGTTCCTGGGCCACTGGATAGACACGGCAGTCCTGATGGGTGCCGTGATCGTGAACGCGCTCATCGGTTTCGTCCAGGAGGGTCGCGCCGCGTCCGCGCTCGACTCGATCCGTGCCATGCTCGCGCCCCGGACGCGGGTCCACCGCGACGGCCGGATCGTCGACATCCCCGCGGCAGATCTCGTGCCGGGCGACGTGGTGCGCCTCGCCTCCGGCGACCGCGTCCCCGCCGACCTGCGGATCCTGAGCTCGCGTGAGCTGCGCATCGACGAGGCGGCCCTGACCGGTGAATCCGTGCCCGTCGCCAAGACACCGGACCCGGTCGACGCCGACACCGAACTCGGCGACCGCAGATCGACGTGCTTCACCGGCACCGTCGCGGTTTTCGGCCAGGGTGACGGCGTGGTGATCGCGACCGGCTCCGACACCGAACTCGGCCGCATCAATGCCCTGTTGTCGGGTGTCGACCGCGCGGCCACACCGTTGCTCGAGCAGATCGGCCGCTTCGGCCGTTGGCTGGCGGCGGTCATCCTCCTCGCGTCCGCCGTGACCTTCGCGCTCGGTGTCGTGTGGCGCGGCGAGAGCCCGGCGGAGATGTTCACCCTCGTGGTCGCGTTGGCCGCCTCCGCGATCCCCGAGGGACTCCCGGCCGTGATGACCGTGGCCCTGTCCCTCGGCGTGCAACGCATGGCCCGGCGCAACGCCGTCATCCGGCGCCTTCCTGCCGTCGAGACCCTCGGCTCGGTGACGGTGATCTGCTCCGACAAGACGGGCACGTTGACCCGCAACGAGATGACCGTGCAGAAGGTCGTGTGTGCGCACCGCACCGTCGAGGTGGGCGGTGTCGGTTACGCGCCGATCGGTTCGATCATCGCCGCCGAGAGTGGCGATCCGGTCGATCCGCACACCGACCCGGCACTCGATCTGGCCGTCCGCGCCGGTGTCCTGTGCAACGACACCGAGGTGGTCGAGGAGGACGGCGTGTGGGAGGTGCACGGCAACCCCACCGAGGCAGCGCTCGTCGTCCTCGGCCGCAAGGCCGGCCTGCCCACCGCGGCGGCCCACGAGCGGTGGCCGCGCCTCGATGTCGTCCCGTTCGAATCCGAACACAAGTTCATGGCGACCCTGCACCCGCACGACGACGGTCGCCGCGAACGCATCCTGCTCAAGGGCGCCCCGGAGCGGGTCCTCGTCGCCTGCACCGGCCAGCTCGGCGCCGACGGCGTGGTACGCCCCGTCGACGAGGCCTACTGGACCCGCCGCGCCGACGAGATCGCGGCCCAGGGCCTGCGCGTGCTGGCCCTCGCGTTCCGCGACCGCGAACCGGAGGACGGCGTGCTCGCCTTCGAAGACGCCCGGCACGACTTCACGATGCTCGCTCTGGTCGGCATCATCGACCCGCCGCGCGAGGAGGCGATCACGGCGGTGCGCGAATGCCACCGCGCCGGGATCACGGTGAAGATGATCACCGGTGACCACGCCGCCACCGCCGCCGAGATCGGGGCGCAGATGGGTCTCGGCACGGGTTCGCGGGCGATGACCGGCGCCGAGATCGAGACCCTCGACGATGCGGAACTGCGCCGGGTCGTCGCGGAGACGGACATCTTCGCGCGCACCAGTCCCGAGCACAAACTCCGTCTGGTGCGCGCCCTGCAGGCCGGCGGTCACGTCGTGGCGATGACCGGCGACGGTGTGAACGACGCGCCGGCGCTTGCGCGGGCCGACGTCGGGGTCGCGATGGGCATGACCGGAACCGAGGCCGCCAAGGAAGCGGCCGACGTCGTTCTCGCCGACGACAATTTCGCGAGCATCGCCGCCGCAGTCCGCGAGGGCCGCGGCGTCTACGACAACCTGAAGAAGTTCGTCCTCTTCATGCTGCCCACCAACGGCGGTGAGGCGCTGGTGGTCGTCGCCGCCATCCTCTTCCAGCTCACCCTGCCGCTCACACCCGCGCAGGTGCTGTGGATCAACCTCGCCACCGTCAGCACCCTCGGTCTGGCGCTCGCGTTCGAACCGACGGAGAAGTCGGTCATGCTCCGCAGGCCGCGACCGCCCGGGGAATCACTGCTGTCCCGCTTCTTCGTCTGGCGCGTGGTGATGGTGTCGGTGCTGATGATGGTCGGCTCGCTCGGCCTGTTCCTGTGGGAACTCGACCGCGGTGCACCGGTGGAGGTCGCGCGCACGCTCGCGGTGGACGCGATCGTCGTGGCCGAGATGTTCTACCTGCTCAACAGCCGCCGCATCCGCGACACGGTCCTCACCCGCGACGGGCTGTTCGGGAACCGGTACGTGCTTGCTGCGATCGCGGCGTGCGCCGCGTTGCAACTGTTGTTCACCTACGCCCCGTTCATGCAGGCGATCTTCGGGTCCGCCGCGATCTCGTGGGCGGACTGGGGCAAGGTGCTCGCGGCGGGCCTGCTGGTGTTCGTCGTCGCCGAGTTCGAGAAGTGGGTGGTCCGGCGCCTGCGACCGGCACCCGTGTCCTGACCGCCGAGGGCCCCGTCCCCGGCCGGTGGCAGACTCGACGACGATCCGACCGTACGACCCGTGAGGTGTCCATGCAGATCCGCTCCAGTCTCGTTCCCGCCGTCGCCGTCGCGCTGGCAGGTGTTCTCGCGGCGTGCGCGCCGGCCCAGGACCCGGCGCCGACCGGCACGTCCACCGAGTCCCCGGTGACGACGGAAACGACATCGGCTGCGGGATCGAGCCCCGCGGAGGCCGGAGCGGGTGGCTTCACCGAGGCGCAGACCGCCGACCTGTGTGCTCGTCTCGAAGGTCAGTTGTCGAACTGGCGCACCTACACCCCGTCGGTGGGTCGCGGCGGCCTCAACATCCTCGTCGGTGAATGGGGTGCGGCGAACGGTGTCGATCTCGTCGTGCTCGCGGGCGACCGGGGCCGCATCGACGCGGCGACCTCCTCGCAGTGCCCGCAGGTGCGCGAGGAGGCCCTGCGCGGCCTCGACATTCCCGATCTCGCGTCGGGTCTCGTCGGGTTCTGACCCGTGGAGCGACGCGAACTGTATCCGCCGATCGAGCCGCACGAGACGGGCATGCTCGACGTCGGTGACGGCCAGCAGCTGTACTGGGAGGTCAGCGGCAACCCGCAAGGCAAGCCCGTGGTCTTCCTCCACGGTGGTCCGGGTGGCGGCACCGCACCCCTGCACCGGCGCTTCTTCGATCCGGGCGCCTACCGGATCGTGTTGTTCGACCAGCGCGGCTGCGGCCGGTCGCAGCCCCACGTGGCCGACGGCGCCGATCTGTCGGTCAACACGACCGACCATCTGGTCGCCGACATCGAGCGGCTGCGCACCTTCCTCGGTGTGGACCGGTGGATGGTCTTCGGCGGGTCGTGGGGCTCGACGCTCGCCCTCGCCTACGCCCAGCGGCACCCCGAGCACGTCACCGAACTCGTCCTGCGCGGGATCTTCCTGCTGCGCCGCAGCGAGATCGACTGGTACTACAACGGCGGCGCCGGGCAGCTGTTCCCTGAGGCGTGGGAAGGATTCTGTGCCCCGCTCGCCACCACTGGGCCCGGCGAGCATCCCGTGGACGTCTACCACCGCCTGCTGCACTCGACCGATCCGGACGTCGCCCTGAACGCGGCGATCGCGTGGTCCACCTGGGAGGGCGCCACGAGTTCACTGCTGCCGAACCCGGATCGCGTCGCGGAGACGGCCGAACCCCGGTTCGCGTTGGCCTTCGCTCGTATCGAGAACCACTACTTCCACCACCGTGGCTTCTTCGACGAGGGGGCACTCCTGCGCGACGCGCATCTGCTGCGCGACATCCCGGGCGTGATTGTGCAGGGCCGCTACGACGTGGTGTGCCCGACGCGCAGCGCGCACGACCTGCACGAGGCGTGGCCGTTCTCCCGCCTGCACATCGTCGACGACGCGGGCCATGCGGCGACCGAACCGGGAATCGTGCACCGGCTCGTCGAGGCCACCGACACCTTCCGCTGACCCGGATCAGCCCGGCAACCGCCCGAAGCCGACCACGGCGTCGTCCCCGGTCACGTCGAGTTCGTGGACGCGGATGCGGCCCATCTCGTTTCCGCCGACGGTGATCGCGGAATCACCGTCGACGGCGACGACGATGTTCGTGTGCTCGCGCTGACCGACACCGATCCTGTTGTGGTACAGCACCACATCGCCGACCTCCGGCCGGTACCCCGTGCCCGCCGGTTCGTAGCGGTCGGCTTGCTCGTAGAACTCACCGAGCGTGAACACGCCGGGGATCCGCCAGTGGCCCGAATGCGGATTGGACAGCGGCACACCGGCTTCCCGCATGATCCAGCTGACGAAGTCGGCGCACCACGGTTCGCGGACATCCTCCGAGTAGAACGTGCCGGGATTCTGCGCCTCGTGCTGCTCCTCGAGCAGTTCGACGATCCGCACCTGCGTCGGTGTCAACGCCGACGTGTCGATCTCGGGGAACGACGCACTGTCCCAGGGGAACAGCCGGTTCGGCAGGATCCACCACACGAGCACCGCGAGCGCCGCGCACAACGCGACCGCGACGGCGAGGACGGCAGCGACCGGACGTCGCCGCCGCGTGGTCTCACCGGTCATGGTCGAAGCGGATCTTGCGGGCCTGCGGGTCGGCGAGGGTGAGCCGCACCCGCACGGTGCTGCCCTCCTCGGGTGCCCCGCCGCACGGGCCGATGACGGTCTCGGAGGCGACGAACACCTCGGCGTCATGCCGGTCGGTGGCTTCCTTCAGCACCGTCGCCTCGAAGGTCTCCCCCACTCGCGGCGCGAGCACGACGGCCTCGGTCAGGTCGATGCACGCCCGGTTCACCTTGCCGGCGAGCGAATCGGTCGACGACATGATCTTCGGCATCGCGGACAGTTCGGCGCGCACCGCCTCCGGGACGGGCAGGCCCGACGACACCGCGAGGCACACCTCGGTGGCGTATCGGTCGGACAACCGGCGCAACGGCGCGGTGACATGCGCGTAGGGCGCGCCGATCGCTCCGTGCAGGATGGTCTCGGGCAGGTCACCGTCGAAGGCGGCATAGGACGCCCCGCGCAGTAGCGTCGGCGCTTCGCTCATCAACACGAGCGTGCGCGGATCGTGGGCGTCGAGTCCGGCGAGGAAGGACCCGACTCCCATCTCCGGCGGCCACGGCACGTCCAACGACCGAGCGGTGCGACGCAGCCCGTCGACCGCCGCGGGATCGGCGGCGGGAAGGGTGCGCAGCAGACCGACCCCGGCGTCGATCATCATCTGCGCGGCGCACATTCCGGTGAGCAGCGAGATCTCGGAGTTCCACTCGTCGGCCTCGGTCCGCGGTTCGATCTGCAGCCTCCAGCCGTCGCCGTGCGGCACGACGTCCTGCGTGGGCAGACGCAGTTCGATCGCGCCGCGCGCGAGCGCCGCGGCCGAGCGCAACCGGCCGAAGTCGGGCAACGCCTCGACGGACGGATGCAACCTGTCCGCGTCGGCGTCGCGCTGCACTCCGGCGTAGTCCATGCGCGCGACCGACCGGACGAGCGCACGCCGCACGCTCACCGCGACGGGCTCCCCGCCGTGGTCGGTCTCGATCCGCCACAGCGCCGCCGGGCGGACGGCGTCCGGCAGCAGGCTCGCCGTGCCCTCGGACAGCTCGCGTGGATGCAACGGCACCGAGCCGTCGGGCAGATAGTAGGTCTGCCCGCGGCGGTGCGTCTCGGCGTCCAGTGCGCCACTCGGTTCGACGAGTGCGTACACGTCGGCGATCGCGTAGTGCAGCACGAAACCGTCGTCGGTGCGTTCGAGGTGCAGCGCCTGATCGAGATCCATCGATCCGGGTGGGTCGATGGTCACGAGCGGCAGGTCGGTGCGGTCCTCGCGGACGTCCGCGTAGCGGTCGGCCGCCTGCCGTGCCTCGTCGAGGGCATCCGACGGGAAGCCGTCGACGAGGTCGAATTCGGCGCGCACGTCGGCGAAGTCGATCGCCGGCGCGACGACGATGGGAGTGGTCACCACGATGCTCGGGAACTCCTGCGGTTCCGGATGCTCGTCGTCGAACTCAACCGTTCTTCCAGTCGTCGTCGGCGGCGTCGGCCGCCTTGTTCCGCTCTGCCGCGATCTCCAGCGCCCGCTGAGCGGTCTCCCGATCCGGGTAGGGCCCCATACGGTTGAGGGCGTGCGGATCCTTGCCCTGGGAGACCTTCCCCGTACGCACGTCGTAGTACCAGCCGTCGTCGCTCATGGTCTCAGTGTGCCCGAACGACGTCCTCGTGTACGGGCAACCCGTCGGCGGGCGTGGCGCGGTACTGTCGGGCCGCACACATGTGCTCGATGTCCGAACGCGCATGTGCTCGATGTCCGAACGAAGGAGCACGCCATGTCCTACATCCTCTACGACGCGTTGCTGCCCTGGCTGGGTCCGGATGCGGCCTCCTACTGGGCGCACCTGCTGGTCATCTATCCGATCTGACCCGACCGGTAGCAACGCGGTGGGATCGGGAGACGCCGGGCGAACGAGCCGGCCTGTAAGCCGGATCCTGTCCCCCGCCGAAACGGGGTGGCGACCATCCATCTGGGCACACCGTCGCCGGGTACCTCGAGCGGTTCACCCGCAGGCTCGGGCGAGCAGCCCTCGAACACCTGCGCAGCCGCACCGCACGCGGTGCGACCTTCAACCTTGCTCCGGGCGGGGTTTACCTAGCCGCCCCGGTCACCCGGGGCGCTGGTGCGCTCTTACCGCACCCTTTCACCCTTACCTGCCGTACGGCAGGCGGTTTGCTTTCTGTGGCACTGTCCCGCGAGTCACCTCGGGTTGCCGTTAGCAACCGCCCTGCTCTGTGGAGTCCGGACTTTCCTCGATTCAGGGCCTGGCACCATCCGGTACCGGTTCCCTGCTCCGCGGCCGCCCGGCCGACTCGTTCGCTCGACCAGACTATCCCGCGGCGTATCGGCGCCGCCAACTACGGTGCACTCATGACGCGACTCGTGGCCCTGCTCCGCGGAATCAACGTCGGCGGCATCCGCATCCGGATGGCCGATCTGAAGAAGGTCTTCGTCGGCCTCGGCTTCGAGAACGTCCGCACCGTACTCGCGTCCGGCAACGTGCTCTTCGACTCCGAGGACGACCCCGCCACCGCGAAGGCCCGGATCGAGGCCGCACTCACCGAGCGGTTCGGTTACGAGGCCTACACCTTCGTCGTCGAGCAGTCGTATCTCGCGCGGGTCGTCGAGGCGTATCCCTTCGACGACGCACGCGCCGACCGGCATTCGTACGTCGTGTTCGTCTCCGATCCCGCCGTACTCGAATCGCTGGCCGCCCTGTCGGACGATCTCGATCCGAATCTCGAGTGCATCGAGGTAGGCAAGAGGGTCCTCTACTGGCAGGTCGTGAAGGGCTCGACGCTCGACAGTGCCGTGGGGAAACAGTCGGGTTCGGCCCGGAACAAGGCGACGACGACCGTCCGGAACCTCAACACGCTGCGTCGACTGGCCTGACAGGGCACGTCGCCGGCCATCGCACCTGCGTACAGACTGCAGGTAGCGTCCCTCCTCGACATTCGGCCCGCCGGAAGGTCCAGGATGCGCAGACGCACCGGAGCATTCGCCTCGATCGCCGCGGCTGCACTCCTCGCGACCACACCGACGGTGGAGACCGCCGAGTCCGATACCGACTTCTACACGTCCCCTCCGGCCTTCGAGACGGCGCCGCTCGGCGACGTCCTGCGCACCGCATCGTCGGTCGCCGCCGTCGTCCCGAAAACCCCGGCCGTCCTCGACGCGGCCGTCACCCGCTTGATGTACCGCAGCGGTCTCGACCCCGACGACCCGATCGCGTTCTGGGGATATTCGCAGGGCGGCATGGCATCCGCCTCGGCCGCCGAACTCGCCGCCACGTACGCCCCCGAACTGTCGGTGGTCGGCGCCGTGGCCGGTTCACCGCCCGCCGACCTGGGCGACCTCGCCGTGGCCGGCGACGGATCCCTGCTCTCCGGCGGGATCGGCTGGGTCGTCGACGGTTTCATCTCGGCGACGAGCCGTGGGCGTCGCTGGTCGTCGAGCAGCAACTCAGCAACCGCGCCCCGGCAATGCCGGTCTTCGTGGCGCAGAGCACGGGCAACGACTTCGTGCTCGTCCAAGGGGTCGACCCCATGGTCGACAAGTGGTGCTCGGCCGGCGCCGACGTCACCTACCGCCGCTACGACGTCGGACCCGTTCTGACGAAGACCGGGACGGGCCATCTGATCGGCATGTTCCCGTCCGTCGTCGAAGGCCTCGACTGGCTCGATCAGTGGTTCTCCGGCCGGGAATCCCAGTCCGGCTGCACCGCCCGACATCCCGCCGGAAGAATTTCTCGGGACCGTGTAACACCCTCGGTCGGCCGACAGATAGACCTGATGAGTGGCCGCGCAGGCAACCCCCCGACATGTCTGCGCGGCCACTCGTCGTTTCGCGACCGCTACGGGTTCACAGGTGCGAGGTGTCGTTGACGAGCCGCACGGACGAGCCGCCGTCCGCGTAGAACTCGGCGATGCTGAGCGACGCGAGATCCAGGTGCAGGCGGTACAGCAGCGACGGGCCGGACTCGAGCGCCATCTGCAGGAACGTCTTGATGGGCGTGACGTGCGAGACGACCAGCACGGTCGAGCCGACGTAGTCGGTCAGCAGGTCGTCGCGCACCGAGGCGATCCGCTTGGCGACCTCGTCGAAGCTCTCGCCGTTCGGGGGTCGCACGGAGGTGTAGCCGAGCCAGCGGCGGTGCAGTTCGGGATCGCGACGCGCGGCCTCGGCGAAGGTGAGACCCTCCCAGTCGCCGAAATCCGTCTCGATCAGCCCGTCGTGCACCGTCACCGGGAGATCGAGGGCGTCGGCGGCCGCAGCGGCCGTCTCCCGCGCTCGCCCCAGCGGTGACGCCAGCACGGCGGTGATCCCGCCGCGGGCACCGAGTCGCCGGGCCGCGGCGACCGCCTGGTCGCGACCGAGTTCGGTCAGCTCCGGGTTGCCCCGCCCCGAGTAGCGACGCTCGACCGACAGCGAGGTCTGCCCGTGACGCAGCAGCAGAAGACGGGTCGGTGATCCGACCGCACCGGTCCAGCCGGGTGAAGGCGGCACTGCCGGATCGGGCACAGGCACGGCCGGCGGGGTGGCGACGTTCTCGGTCCCCGCATTCGACGGCGCCACGGGACGCGTCACAGTGTCGGACGCGACGTCCAGCAGCGCTTCGGCCGCCGCGTCCATCGCGGCGTTGGCCAGCCGGTCGGCGTGGGCGTTCTCCGCACGCGGGATCCACGTGAAGTCGACGCTGCGGAACCGGCCGGCGAGCTCACGTGCCTGCGCGGCCAGCGGGATCATGTCGGCATGTTTGACCTGCCACCGTCCGCTCATCTGCTCGACGACGAGCTTGGAATCCATGCGGACGTGCACCTCGTCGGCGCCGAGCTCGGCGGCGGCGGTGAGACCGGCGATCAGACCCTTGTACTCGGCGACGTTGTTCGTCGCGCGCCCGATGCTCGCCTGGCGTTCGGCGAGGACGGTCCGATGGTCGGCATCGAAGACCACGGCACCGTAACCGGCCGGTCCGGGATTCCCGCGAGAACCACCGTCCGCTTCGACGACGACCGTCGTCACAGTCCGGATTCCTTGGTGCGAACCAGGATCGCGTCGCACTCCGGGCACCGGACGAGCAGATCGGCAGGTGCGGCGGCGATCCGGGCGATCTCACCGCGGTCCAGTTCGAGACGGCACGCGCCGCAGCGGCGGGCCTGCAGCAGTGCGGCGCCGATGCCGGACTTCTCGCGCTGCTTCTCGTAGAGCGTCACCAGTTCCGTAGGAAAGACGGCGAGCAGTGCCTCGCGGTCGCTGCGGCACCGCTGCTCGGCCACCTCGATGTCGGCGAGCGCCTCGTCGCGGGCCCGGACGGCGTCGCCGAGCTGGTCGTCGACCTGCGAGACCCGCGCACCGGCGTGGTCGTGGTCGGCCTTCGACGCCTCACGACGCTCCATGACCTCGAGCAGGTCGTCCTCGAGTGCCGCCTGGCGACGCTCGAGGCTGGTGAGCTCGTGCTGCAGTTCGGTGAGCTGCTTCGATCCCACCGAGCCGCTCTGGAGCATCGACCGGTCGCGGTCGGCGCGCATGCGCACGGCCTCGATCTCGCCCTCGAGCTTCCGGATGTCCCGGTCGAGGTCGTCGAGGATGATCTCGACGGCCACCGCGGCGTCCTTGCGCGCGTTGCGCTCGGTCTGCAGGCGGTCCACCTCCTGCTGTTCGGGCAGTGTCCGACGGCGATGCGCGAGGCGGTTCAGCTCTGCGTCCACGGCGGCGAGGGACAGCAGCTTGGCCTGCACGGTGGGTTCGACGTTCACTCGGGTGGTTCCTGCTTTCGATGGTGTGTCGGTGGACCGGGAGTCGGCGGCCACGCGGGACGTGTCGTAGCTGATTACCGTACCGCGCCCGCCGCGGTCGTCCAGGGATCGGTGCGCAACTCGCTGACCCGCGCCTGCCAGCCGTCCCGATCGGCGAACGCCCTATCGAGGACGTCGCGGGCCTGCGCGCACCACGGGTACTCGCTCGCCCAGTGCGCGACGTCCACCAGCGCGGGACCCCCGGCGCGCAGATGCTCGTCGGCGGGATGGTGCCGCAGGTCGGCGGTGACGTAGACGTCGACCCCCTGCGCGGTGGCGAGCCCGAGGAAAGAATCACCGGATCCGCCGCACACCGCCACGGTCCGCACCGGCCGGTCGGGGTCGCCCGCACCGCGCACACCCCATTCGGTGGCCGGCAGCGCGGCGGCGACGTCGGCGGTGAACTCGCGCAACGTGCGGGTCTGCGGCAGCTCCCCCACCCGGCCGAGCCCGCGATCGCTCGGCAGGTCGGCGAGTTCGATGATGTCGAAGGCCGGTTCCTCGTACGGGTGCGCGTCGCGCAGGGCCGCGAGTACCGCCGCGCGCGACCGGCGCGGCGCGATGACCTCGATCCGGTCCTCGGGGACGCGTTCGAGGTCGCCGACCGAGCCGACGGCCGGGTCCGCGCCGTCGACCGGGCGGAACTGGCCGGTGCCCGTGGTCGACCAGCAGCATTCGCGGTAGTTGCCGAGGGCACCCGCGCCCGCTGCGAACAGTCCCGCGCGCACCGTGTCGGCGGCGTCGGACGGCACCATCACGACCCACTTGTCGGTCGCGGGTTCGGGCTTGGCCTCGAGCGGTCGCAGGCCGGTCAGGCCCAGCGCCCCGGCGAGGGCGTCCGAGACACCGGGGTTCGCACGGTCGGCGTTGGTGTGCGCGGTGAACAGAGCGCAGCCGCCGCGGATGAGGCGGTGGATCAGCGCGCCCTTGGGGGTGTGCGCGCCCACCGTGTCGACTCCGCGCAGCAGCAGCGGGTGGTGCACCAGCAGCAGTTGCGCGCCCCATTCGATCGCCTCGTCGACGACAGCCGCGGTCGCGTCGACGGCGAGCAGCACCTTGCGCACCGGCTCGTCGGGGTCGCCGGCGACGAGTCCCACCGAGTCCCAGCTCTCCGCCAGCGACGGCGGGTAGGCCGTCTCCAGAACGTCGATCACCTCACGCAGCGTCGCCGCCGTCACGTCCACCTCCAGCCGATCCGCTCTCTCCTACGCGCACGACCCTACGCGGCGGAAGACCGAACGAACGGGGAGAATGGCCCGGTGACTGTTCTCGCTGCCACCCAGCCGCTCGTGCTCCCTGCTCCCGTCGTCCTCTTCGATCTGGACGGCACGCTCACCGATTCCGCGACCGGGGTGATCAACGGGTTCCTCCACGCCGCCGAGACGACCGGCTTCGAGGCACCGGACGGCGACCTGCAGTGGCTGCTCGGACCGCCCATGCGCGACACCCTGCAGAATCTCGGGCTCGACGAGGAGCAGGTCGCTGCGGGACTCGCGGCCTACCGGGACTACTACTCCGCCACCGGCTGGGCGGAGAACGCCGTCTTCGACGGCATCGAAGCAGTGCTCGAGGCCGTCCGTGAGGCAGGTAGCCGCCTGGCGGTGGCGACGTCGAAGTCCCAGACGTTCGCCGAACGGATCCTCGACCACTTCGGTCTGACCGGATACTTCGAGTTCATCGGGGGTGCGAGCGACGACGGCGCCCGGCGGCACAAGTGGGAGGTCGTCGCGCACAGCCTCGCCGCTTTCGGGATCGATCCGCAGGATGCAGAGGCCGGCGGCACGACCGGCGTGGTGATGGTGGGCGACCGCGAGCACGACATCCACGGTGCGGGCCGGTTCGGCATCCCCACGGTCTTCGTCGAGTGGGGTTACGGGACCGAGACCGAGGGTCGTGCGGCGGCGCGGACGACCGCCTCGGTCGAAGAACTGCGGGAGGTGCTCACGGGTGGACGCTGACGACCGCTTCCACGTGACCTTCGTGTGCACCGGCAACATCTGCCGGTCGCCGATGGCCGAGAAGATCTTCGCCGAACACCTGCGCCGGGAAGGACTCGACGAGCGCGTCCGGGTGAGCAGCGCCGGCACGCACGGCTGGCACGTCGGGTCCGAGGCGGATCCGCGCACCGATGCGGTGCTGCAGCGGCACGGTTATCCCACCGGTCACTGCGCGGCGAAGCTCCGTGCCGAGCACCTGGCGGCCGACCTCGTCGTCGCCATGACCACCACTCACGAGCGGGCGCTGGCGCAGCTCGGTGTCCCGTCCGATCGCCGTGTGCTGCTGCGTTCGTTCGATCCCGACGCCGACGACGATTCCGTGCCCGATCCGTACTACGGCTCTCTCGACGAGTTCGAGCAGGTCCGCGAACAGATCGAAACCGCCGTTCCGGGCCTGCTCGAGCGGGTGCGGCAGCAGTGAGACGCACCTCACCGGCTACCGTGGATCTGTGCGCCGATTGACATTTCTCCTACGCCCCGGCTGGTTGGTCCTGGCACTGGTGGTCGTCGGCTTCGCCTACGCGTGCTTCACGGTCCTCGCGCCGTGGCAGCTGGGCAAGAACACGAGCACCGAGGACCGCAACGGTCGCATCGCTGCGTCGATGGCACAGGATCCGGTTCCCGTCGGTGACCTACTGGGCGGCGACGGTCCGACCATCGAGGACGAGTGGCGCCGTGCGCTCGCGCAGGGCTCCTATCTGCCCGAGTCGGACGTGCTCGTGCGGTTGCGCAGCGTCGAGTCGCAGCCGGCCTACGAGGTGCTGACTCCGTTCGCACTCGATTCCGGCGGAACGATCCTCGTCAACCGCGGGTACGTGCGGCCGGTCCGCGGCACCGAGATCCCCGAGATCCCGCCCGCGCCGTCCGGCCCCGTCACGCTCGACGCCCGCATCCGGATGTCCGAGGGAACGGTCGAGGACAAAGCCCCCTTCGTCGACGACGGCTACCAGCAGGTGTACTTCATCGACGCCCCGCAGGTCGCATCCGTCACCGGTCTCGATCTCGAGGACGTCTACCTGCAGCTCGACGCCGACCAGCCCGGCGGTCTCGGCGTGATCCCGCTCCCCCAGCTCGATTCGGGCCCGTACCTGTCGTACGGCCTGCAGTGGCTGGCGTTCGGGATCATGGCTCCGCTGGGTCTGGGCTATTTCGTGTGGGCCGAGCTGCGGGAGCGTAGGAAGTCCAAGGGTTCGCAAGACGGTGGTGACGCAGCCGAGGCCCCGGCGGAAGCGGCACCGCGCACCGCGAGCGAGAAGCTCGCCGATCGATACGGCCGGCCGCGGTGACCGAGCCGACCACCCTGCCCCGATTCGAGGAGCTCCCGATGTACGCGACCGTCGACGACTACCTGGCCGACAAGGATCCGGCCGCCGTCGATGTGTTCCGGCACGTGCGCGCCATGATCCTCGACCTCGGCGGCGACGTCACCGAGCACGTTCACGCGTCCGAGATCTCCTGGTCGCGGGGCCGCCCGTTCGCGGCGGCGTTCGTCTACGCCTCGCGCCTCGAGGTGGCTCTGGATCTGCCGCGGCGCATCCACCACGCGACGCTGCGTGAGGCGTTCCCGAAGAAGGGGACGGTGACGACGCACCGGCTGAGCGTCTCGTCGGTCGACGAACTCGACGACCACTTCGTGGAGTTGCTGAACGTCGCCTACCGCACCGCGGCGGAACCACGCGACTGACGTCTAGGGGATTTGTGTGGATCGGACCCCGCTAGACGGTGGCCGGATCCACCGGAATCGCTACATGTGATTGTGGGCGCGGAGGGTTTCGAACCCCCGACCGCTGGTGTGTAAAACCAGAGCTCTACCACTGAGCTACACGCCCGAAAGACGGCGGCAGGTGCCGCCGACTTCGCATCAGGACTTTAGCGCGGCGAGCGCTCTGGCCCAAGCTCCCTGGTCACGGGCCTCTCCGGGCTGGTTCTCCTCCGCGAACTGCACGATGCCGTCCTTGTCGATGACGAACGTGCCGCGGTTGGCGAAACCGAACTTCTCGTTGAACACACCGTAGGCCTGCGCGACCTCGCCGTGCGGCCAGAAGTCGGACAGCAGCGGGAAGGTGTAGCCCTGCTCGGCCGCCCAGATCTTGTGGCTCGGCGACGGGCCGACCGACACCGCGAGGATCGCGGTGTCGTCGTTCTCGAAGGTGGGCAGATCGTCGCGCACGGCGCACAGCTCGCCCTGGCAGACGCCGGTGAAGGCGAGCGGGTAGAACACCAGGAGCACGTTCTTGCTGCCCCGAAAGCTCGACAGCGTCACCTCCTGGTTGTTCTGGTCCTTGAGAGTGAAATCGGGGGCTTCGGCGCCCACGGCGATCGGCATGCGTATGGATCCTTACGTTCCGGGAGCCGGTTCAGCGGCGGGGACGGCCGGCCTTGGGCTGGACGAGGCGGCTGCCGATCCAGTCACCGAGGTTGGTGGCCGTGGTCTGGGTGAGGCCGGCTGTGGCGGCCGACTCGGCGATCTCGCTGGGCTCGACGTGATCGGGGCGCCCGGTCTTGGGGGTGAGCACCCACACGACGCCCTCGTCGGCGAGGGGGCCGATCGCGTCCATGAGGGCGTCGACCAGGTCGCCGTCGCTGTCGCGCCACCACAGCAGCACGACGTCGACGACCTCGTCGGAATCCTCGTCGAGCAGCTCGGTACCGGTGACCTCTTCGATCGCAGCTCTCAACTCGTCGTCGGTGTCCTCGTCCCAACCGAGTTCCTGCACCACGTGGTCGTGAGTGATACCGAGCTTGGAGACATAGTTCTTGGCATCCGCCGCGGCGACCACGGTGGCTCCTCCTAAGGGTTGTGGTGCGCGAATCGGATCCGCGTACCGGCGTGACGATCAATTGGTCAAAGCGAACATCGTTGCGGGCCTCAACGCAACCCGAATCGCTGGGAAAAGCGGGAGAATCTTTCCAGAGGGACCCATTGCACCGCCTCGCACGGTGTCCGTTCCGTCCTGTTGGCCGGGCCACGGCGTGATCCTTCGTCGCGGATGGGGGAAGATGAGGGGTGCATCATGTTCAGATGTCGATTGCGTCGGCTCCCACAAGAGCCGGCCGACGGAGAGGGCGCTCCACCTACGCGCCCACCACGATGAGGAGCAGACGTTGACAGACCTGATCCACGGATCCGACTCCCGAGAAGGCGCCGCACCGGGCGCGTCGGGACCGGATTCCTCGGCCAAGCCGGCATCGACCAAGGACAACCGTGTCCGGGTGATCCGCGAGGGTGTGGCCTCCTATCTGCCGGACATCGATCCGGCGGAGACCGAAGAGTGGCTCGAGTCGTTCGACGGGATGCTCGAGGCCGCGGGCCCCACCCGCGCGCGCTACCTGCTGCTGCGCATGCTCGAGCGTGCCAACGAGCGCAAGGTCTCCCTTCCCGCCCTGACCTCCACCGACTACGTCAACACCATCCCCACCGAGAGCGAACCGTGGTTCCCCGGTGACGAGGAGGTCGAGCGTCGCTTCCGCGCGTACATCCGGTGGAACGCGGCGATCATGGTCACCCGCGCGCAGCGCCCGGGTGTCGGCGTCGGTGGTCACATCTCCACCTACGCGTCGTCCGCCGCCCTGTACGAGGTCGGCTTCAACCACTTCTTCCGCGGCAAGGACCATCCCGGCGGCGGCGACCAGGTCTTCATCCAGGGCCACGCCTCCCCCGGTATCTACGCCCGAGCCTTCCTCGAGGGCCGCATCGGCACGGAGCAGCTCGACGGCTTCCGTCAGGAGCACAGCCACGCCTCGCTCGGCGGCGGCCTGCCCTCGTACCCGCACCCGCGCCTGCTCCCGACCTTCTGGGAGTTCCCGACCGTGTCCATGGGCCTGGGCCCGATGAACGCGATCTACCAGGCACGGTTCAATCACTACCTGCACGACCGGGGCATCAAGGACACCTCCGATCAGCACGTCTGGGCGTTCCTCGGCGACGGCGAGATGGACGAGCCGGAGTCGCGCGGTCTGGCGCACGTCGCGGCCACCGAGGGTCTCGACAACCTGACCTTCGTCGTCAACTGCAACCTGCAGCGTCTCGACGGCCCGGTGCGCGGCAACGGCAAGATCATCCAGGAGCTGGAGTCGTTCTTCCGCGGCTCCGGCTGGAACGTCATCAAGGTCGTGTGGGGCCGCGAATGGGACGCCCTGCTGCACGCCGACAAGGACGGCGCACTGGTCAATCTCATGAACGCCACCCCCGACGGCGACTACCAGACCTACAAGGCCAACGACGGCGCGTTCGTGCGCGAGCACTTCTTCGGCCGCGACCCGCGGACGAAGGAACTGGTCAAGGACCTGTCCGACCAGCAGATCTGGAACCTCAAGCGCGGTGGCCACGACTACCGCAAGATCTACGCGGCCTACAAGGCGGCGATGGAGCACAAGGGTCAGCCGACGGTGATCCTCGCGCACACCATCAAGGGCTACACGCTCGGTAAGCACTTCGAGGGCCGCAACGCGACCCACCAGATGAAGAAGCTCACCCTCGAGGACCTCAAGTACTTCCGCGACATCCAGCGGATCCCGATCTCGGACGAAGAGCTCGAGAAGGATCCGAAGATGCCGCCGTACTACCACCCCGGCTTCGAGTCGCCCGAGATCCAGTACATGCTCGAGCGTCGCCGGGCCCTCGGCGGTTTCCTTCCGGAGCGCCGCACCACCGCGAAGCCGTTGGCGCTGCCCGCGGAGAAGACTTACGACGTCGTCCGCAAGGGTTCGGGCAAGCAGGAGGTCGCCACCACCATGGCGACGGTCCGTGTGCTCAAGGAACTGTTGCGCGACAAGGAGATCGGCAAGCGCATCGTGCCGATCATCCCGGACGAGGCCCGCACCTTCGGTATGGACTCGTGGTTCCCGTCGCTGAAGATCTACAACCGCAACGGTCAGCTGTACACCTCGGTCGACGCCGATCTGATGCTTGCCTACAAGGAGAGCGAAGTCGGGCAGATCCTGCACGAGGGCATCAACGAGGCCGGTTCGACGGCGTCGTTCACGGCGGTCGGGACGTCCTACGCAACGCAGGGCGAGCCGATGATCCCCGTGTACATCTTCTACTCGATGTTCGGTTTCCAGCGCACGGGCGACGGCCTGTGGGCGGCGGCCGACCAGATGGCACGCGGGTTCGCCCTCGGCGCGACGGCCGGTCGCACCACGCTGACCGGTGAGGGCCTGCAGCACGCCGACGGGCACTCGCTGCTGCTCGCGTCGACCAACCCGGCCGCGGTCACCTACGACCCGGCGTTCTCCTACGAGATCGCCCACATCTTCCGCGACGGTCTGCGGCGGATGTACGGCGGCACGGAGGGTGTCGACGGCTTCGGCGGTGAGGACGTCTTCTACTACATCACCATCTACAACGAGCCGTACTCGCAGCCGGCGGAGCCGGAGGATCTCGACGTCGAGGGCCTTCTCAAGGGCATCTACCTGTACAAGCGGGGACCAGAGTCGGGTCCGAAGGCGCAGATCCTGGTCTCGGGCGTGATGATGCCCGAGGCGCTGCGTGCGCAGAAGATGCTCGCCGACGAATGGGGAGTGTCCGCGGACGTCTGGTCCGTCACTTCGTGGGGCGAGCTGCGCCGCGACGGCGTCGAGTGCGACCGCCAGGCGCTGCTGAACCCCGGTGAGGAAGCCTCGGTGCCGTACGTCGCGTCGGTGCTCAACGACGCGGCGGGTCCGTTCGTCGCGGTGTCCGACTGGATGCGCGCGGTGCCCGATCAGATCCGCAAGTGGGTTCCGGGCGACTACACGGTGCTCGGCNGACGGCTTCGGCTTCTCCGACACCCGTGGCGCCGCCCGCCGCGTGTTCAACATCGACGCCGAGTCCACGGTGGTCGCGGTGCTCTCGGCACTCGGCCGCGAAGGCGCGATCGATCGTGAGAAGGCCGTCGAGGCGGCCCGCACCTACAAGATCGACGACGTGACGGCCGCCCCGGTCTCGATGGCGGATCCGGGCGTCNGTGACCGGCCGGGTCGCGGGCGCCGGGTACTTTCGTCCCATGGTCGACGAGCCGCAACCCCGCCGGACCGGGCAGGTACCGGGCGTTCACAGGGAACGCCCGGTACCGCCGTCCCGTCCCGAGCGGGCACCGCTGCCCGACGCGCTGCTCCGTCGGGTCAAGCAGTTCTCGGGGCGACTGTCCACCGAAGCGGTACACGTCATGCAGGAGCAGTTGCCCTTCTTCGCCGATCTCGACGCGTCGCAGCGGTCGACCGTGCAGCTGGTGATCCAGACGTCGGTGGTCGACTTCCTCGAGTGGGTGCGCAATCCCGACAGCGACCTGCGCTTCAGCCTCGACGCCTTCCAGATGATCCCGCAGGATCTCGCCCGGCGACTGACGCTGCGCCAGACGGTGGACATGGTCCGCGCGGCGATGGAGTTCTTCGAGCAGTGGCTGCCGGCCCTCGCCCGCAACGAGGAACAGCTCGTGGCGCTCACCGAGGCGATCCTGCGGTACGGGCGCGAGCTCGGTTTCGCTGCCGCGGCGGTGTACGCGGGGGCGGCCGAGTCGCGGGGCGCCTGGGACACGCGGCTCGAGGCCCTCGTCGTCGACGCCGTGGTGCGTGGGGACACCGGGCCCGACATGCAGTCGCGGGCCGCGACCCTCAACTGGGACGCGACCGCCCCGGCGACGGTGATAGTCGGTACTCCCCCGCCCGACCAGGGCGTCTCGGTGATCACCACCGTGCACACCGTCGCCCAGGAGCACGGTCGCGCGGCTCTCGCGGTGGTGCAGGGCGAACGCCTGGTGATGGTGGTCAGCGGTGAACTGCACGGGACGGTCGACGCGGCGGACTTCCGCTCCGAGTTGATGCGCGCGTTCTCCGACGATCCGGTGGTGATCGGTCCGACGACACCGACGCTGGCGACCGCACACGTCTCCGCCGTCGAAGCGCTCGCCGGCATGGAGGCGGTCGTGGGGTGGCCGGGGGCTCCCCGGCCGGTGCACGCCGCCGAGCTGTTGCCCGAACGTGCGCTGCTCGGTGATCCCGGCGCGATCGCCGCGCTCGAGGACTTCGTCGTCGCCCCGCTCGCAGCCGCCGGGCCGTCCCTCGCGGACACGCTGGACGCATACCTCGACAGTGGGGGCGCTGTCGAGACTTGCGCCCGGAAGCTGTTTGTTCATCCAAATACCGTGCGGTATCGATTGAAGCGGATCACAGAAGTAACGGGTCGGGATCCCACAAATCCTCGCGATGCGTACGTGCTTCGAATCGCTGCCACGGTAGGCCGCCTGGCACGAAGCCATAACGAATTGAGATCGCCTGCACCACCTGTCACACGATTCACAATTCGCGAATCGGACACGTAACGTTCCCGGTCTTTCCGCCGATAGCGAGCACCGACGTGCAGATTTGTGGGAACCCTACAAATCGAGGGGCAACCTTTCATCGCTACCGACATCTCGCAGGCACCCGTTCGCGGTGTTCCCTGGTGATCGTGATTTCGCTGCTTGCCCCCGGCCAGGGGTCTCAGACACCCGGAATGCTCGCCCCGTGGCTCGAGCAGTCCGGAGCGCGCGACCGGATCGACCGGTGGTCGCAGACGGCGGGACTCGATCTCGCGCGTCTCGGTACCACTGCCACCGTCGAGGAGATCACCGACACCGCAGTGACCCAGCCGCTCGTGGTGGCCTCCGCCCTGCTCGCCTTCGAGGATCTCGACCGTCGCGGCCTCGTGCCCGCCGACACGATCGTCGCCGGCCACTCCGTCGGCGAACTCGCCGCGGCCGCCATCGCGGGTGTCATCAGCGCCGACGACGCCGTCGCCCTCGCCGCCGTCCGCGGAGCCGAGATGGCCCGCGCCTGCGCCCTCGAACCCACCGGAATGTCCGCCGTCCTCGGCGGCGGCGAGGACGAGGTGCTCGCGCGCCTCGCCGAGTTGGATCTGGCCCCCGCAAACATGAATGCGGCCGGTCAGATCGTCGCAGCCGGGCGCCTGAGTGCGCTCGAGGAACTCGCTGCGAACCCGCCCGAGAAGGCCCGCGTCCGCGCCCTGCCGGTCGCCGGTGCCTTCCACACCCGATTCATGGCACCCGCCCAGGACGCCGTGGCTGCCGCCGCGGCGAAGATCACACCATCGGATCCGACGCACACGCTGCTGTCGAACTACGACGGCAAGCCCGTCACCTCCGGAGCCGACGCCCTCGAACGTCTCGCAGCTCAGGTCACCCGGCCCGTCCGGTGGGACCTGTGCACCGCCTACCTGCGCGCGGCGCAGGTGAGCCGGATCGTCGAGCTTCCCCCCGCCGGCACGCTGGTGGGCATCGCCAAGCGCGAGATGCGCGGCACGCCCACCGTCGCCCTCAAGACCCCCGCGGAGATCTCCGCTCTGGCCGAAAGTCTTCAACTCGGTTAGGTTGCTGCGCGCGCCGTCGCACAGCACGGGCACCTCACCGGGACCTCCCCGGACCCCCGACCGGAAACATCCGGCCGGTTTCGAACGACATAGTCGACAGATCGAGAAGGGAGCCACATCGTGGCCGCCACCCAGGAAGAAATCATAGCCGGTCTCGCGGAGATCATCGAAGAGGTCACCGGCATCGAGCCCTCCGAGGTGACCGTCGACAAGTCCTTCGTCGACGACCTCGACATCGACTCGCTGTCCATGGTCGAGATCGCCGTCCAGACCGAGGACAAGTACGGCGTGAAGATCCCTGACGAGGATCTCGCCGGTCTGCGCACCGTCGGTGACGCCGTGAACTACATCCAGAAGCTCGAGGCCGCAGGCGTTCAGGCCACGAACGACAACGAATGAGTTCTGCTGTGACCTCCCCTTCTCCTCGGGCACTCCGCAACGTCGTCGTCACCAGCCTCGCGGCTACGACGTCGATCGCCGGCGACGTGGACGCCACCTGGAAAGCACTGCTGGCCGGTGAGAGCGGGATCGGCACCATCGACGGCGGATTCGTCGACGAGTTCGACCTCCCGGTGCGCATCGGCGGAACCCTGAAGGTCAGCCCCGACGAGGGACTGTCCCGGGTGGAACTCCGTCGCATGAGCTTCGTCGAGCGCCTCGCGCTCACCCTCGGGCGCACCGTCTGGCAGAACGCCGGCAGCCCCGAGGTCGACC
This sequence comes from Rhodococcus sp. Chr-9, assembly GCF_000801125.1. Taxonomy (NCBI): domain Bacteria; kingdom Bacillati; phylum Actinomycetota; class Actinomycetes; order Mycobacteriales; family Nocardiaceae; genus Rhodococcus; species Rhodococcus sp. Chr-9. The sequence continues at coordinate 118,802 of NZ_JTIZ01000076.1, read as the reverse complement.
AGGACCGTCTCGGTGTGGTCATCGGTACGGGCCTCGGTGGCGGCGAGTCGCTCATCGACGCCGTCGACAAGCTCCGTGCCGGCGGCTACCGCAAGGTCTCGCCCTTCGCGGTGCAGATGATCATGCCGAACGGACCGTCGGCCACCGTCGGGCTCGAACTCGGTGCTCGCGCAGGGGTCATCACCCCGGTCTCGGCGTGCTCGTCCGGATCCGAGGCGATCGCCAACGCGTTCCGCATGATCGCCTTCGGCGACGCCGACATCGTCGTCACCGGTGGTGTCGAGGGTCAGCTGGACGCGGTCGCCACCGCGGGCTTCGCGATGATGCGGGCGCTGAGCACCCGCAACGAGGACCCGAAGGGCGCCTCGCGTCCGTTCGACAAGGACCGCGACGGTTTCGTCTTCGGCGAGGCCGGCGCACTGATGGTCCTCGAGAGCGAGGAGCACGCCAAGGCACGCGGAGCGACCATCCACGCTCGTATCCTCGGCGCCGGCATCACCTCCGACGGTTACCACATCGTCGCCCCCGATCCGGAAGGTACGGGAGCGGCTCGGGCCATGCGGCGAGCGATCGAGACCGCCGGGCTCACCAAGGCCGACATCGGGCACGTCAACGCGCACGCGACGGCCACCCCGATCGGCGACGTGGCCGAAGCCAAGGCCATCAACGCGGCCGTGGGCAACCACGCCGCGATCTACGCCCCCAAGTCCGCGCTCGGTCATTCGATCGGTGCGGTGGGTGCACTCGAAGCAGTACTCACGGTCCTGGCTCTGCGTGACGGGGTCATCCCGCCCACGCTGAATCTCGAGAACCAGGATCCAGAGATCGATCTCGACGTGGTCAAGGGCGAACCACGTTCCGGCCGGATCGATTTCGCGCTGAACAACTCGTTCGGTTTCGGTGGGCACAACGTGGCGCTCGCATTCGGTCGCGCCTGACCGTCGACGCCGCTGCGCCCCATGCGGTGGAGGCTCCACCCGGAGCCTCCACCGCAGCCCACCACCACCGCGTCTGCCCGAGGAGCACCCGATGACCATCCTGGATCCAGCCACCCCGCGTGAGACGACGGTGGACCCGAGAGATCCGTTGGCCCGTCTCGAGAAACTGTTCGACCCGGGCAGCCTGGAACTGCTGCACACCCGCGACAAGTCGGGCGTCCTCGCCGCCGTCGGCGAGGTCGACGGCATCCGCACCGTCGCATACTGCTCCGATGCCACCGTCATGGGCGGAGCCATGGGCGTCGAGGGATGCAAGCACATCGTCTCCGCCATCGACCACGCCATCGACCACGAGATCCCCGTGGTCGGCATCTTCCACTCCGGTGGCGCGCGTCTGGCCGAGGGCGTCGAAGCCCTCCACGCCGTCGGCCTGGTCTTCGAGGCCATGGTCCGCGCGTCCGGTCTGATCCCCCAGATCTCCGTCGTTCTCGGCTTCGCGGCCGGCGGTGCCGCCTACGGCCCGGCCCTGACCGACATCGTCATCATGGCCCCCGAGGGCCGTGTCTTCGTCACCGGACCGGACGTGGTCCGCAGCGTCACCGGTGAGCAGGTCGACATGGAGTCGCTCGGCGGCCCCGACACGCACACCAAGAAGTCCGGTGTCGCGCACATCGCCGCGCACGACGAGGCCGACGCCCTGCACCGGGCCCGCCGCCTGGTGTCGATGCTGGCCGAGCAGGGCGAATTCGACGTCGTCGCAGCGACACTCGGCGACACCGACCTGCGGGCGCTGATGCCCGCCTCGCCGCGACGCGCATACGACGTGCGGCCGATCGTCCACCAGTTGCTCGACAACGTCGACGGCGAGTCCTCCTTCGAGGAACTGCAGGCCGGCTGGGCCCGCAGCATCGTCACCGGCTTCGGCCGTCTCGGCGGCCGCACGGTCGGGGTCATCGCCAACAACCCGCTGCGCCTCGGCGGCTGCCTCAACTCCGAGAGCGCCGAGAAGTCAGCGCGTTTCGTGCGGATGTGCAACGCCTTCGGTGTTCCGCTCGTCGTCATCGTCGACGTTCCCGGTTACCTTCCCGGTGTGAGCCAGGAGTGGGAGGGTGTCGTGCGACGCGGCGCCAAGCTGCTCCACGCGTTCGCCGAGGCGAAGGTTCCCCGTGTCACGCTGGTGACGCGCAAGATCTACGGCGGCGCGTACATCGCGATGAACTCCCGGGCGCTCGGGGCCACCGCCGTCTACGCGTGGCCGGAGTCCGAGGTGGCCGTGATGGGCGCGAAGGCCGCTGTGGGCATCCTCCACAAGAAGGCCCTCGCCGCGGCTCCCGAGGAAGAGCGTGAGGCGCTGCACGACCGTCTCGCCGCCGAACACGAGGCGATCGCCGGTGGCGTCGGTCGTGCGATGGCCATCGGTGTGGTCGACGAGATGATCGATCCCGCCACCACGCGCAGCACCCTGGCCGCCGCGCTCGCCGCCGCACCCGCGGTTCGCGGACGGCACAAGAATATTCCGCTCTGATCCGGACACAGCACGAGAACACCGGCACCGCTCCTCGGAGCGGTGCCGGTGTTCTCGTATCAGGAAGATGTGGGGTGCGTTCCGGTCGCGTCGCCGGGGCGGCGGACCGCGGTCAGCCGACGTCCCGGCGGAGCCACGTCACCTGAGCGCCTTCGTCGCCGCTGCGGTACGGCTCGAGCTCTTCGTCCCATGCCGTTCCGAGGGCGCGGTGCAGTTCGCTCGTGACATCGGCGGAGGACAGCATGGCGCGCAGACGCATCTCTCCGACGACGATGTCGCCGTTGGCGCTGGTGCACCCGCGCCACAGACCCAGTCGGGGGGCGTAGCTGAAACGTTCGCCGTCGACGCCCTCGCTGGGATTCTCGGTGATCTCGAAGCGGAGCATCGGCCACGACCGCAGCACGTCGGCCAGTCGCGCGGCCGTGCCCACGGGCCCGACCCAGTCGACGCAGGTGCGCAGCAGCCCCGGTGCGGCGGGCTGGCCCGTCCACGAGAGATCGGGCCGGCAGTCGAGGATGTCGGCCAGTGCCCATTCGATGTGCGGGCACACCGCCGCCGGTGAGGAGTGGACATAGATCACCCCCGCCGTGGCATCCGCGAATTGGTTGGATGCGCGCATACATTCACCTCCGGTTCGACCAGGACGTCTTCCCCAACGACCTTCGTCGACCAAGGCTTCTCCATGCAGGCTGCGTACAAGTGTGCCCGTGTGGCGTGTGTTTCGCCAGCGAACCAGAGAGGTTCATGTGAATTCGGTGATGATCGCGTCTCCGAGGGCAGGCCAGAGCGGTTTGGCCCAGTCTCCGAACGCACGATCAGTAAGTACCACAGCGGCGACGGAAATTTCGGGATCTACCCAAATGAATGTGCCCGATTGACCGAAATGACCGAAAGTACGCGGTGAATTACCGGTGGCGGTCCAATGCGGATTCTTCTCACCGCGGATCTCGAATCCGAGGCCCCAGTCGTTGGGCTTGAACATCCCGTAGCCGGGCACGAGTCCGTTCAGACCCGGAAACTGCACGCTGGTCGCCTCGGTGAGGGTTTCGCGCGAGACCAGCACGGGGTCGAGCAGCTCGCGCGCGAACAACGCGAGATCGGCGACCGACGACTGCGCCCCGTGACCCGCCGGCCCCGGCAGGGACGAGGACGGCATGCCGAGCGGCTCGAAGACCGCTTGCCGGAGGTATTCCGGGAACTCGATACCGGTTTCCGTCTCGACGAGTTCGGCAAGCACTTCGAAGCCCGCACTCGAGTAGATCCGCTTCCGTTCGGGTTCGGTCTGCACGGTGCGCTCACCGAACGCCAGACCGGAGGCGTGGGCGAGCAGGTGGCGCACCGTCGACCCCGCGGGGCCCGCGGGCTGGTCGAGCTCGATCGCGCCCTCCTCGACGGCCACCAGCGCGGCGTACGCCACGAGCGGCTTCGTCACGGATGCGAGTGGGAAGACCTCGTCGAGGTCTCCCCTGGACGCGACCGTTCCGCCGTCGCGGGTCACCACCGCGGCGGCGGAACGGTCGACAGGCCAGTCGCTGAGCAGATCGAGGCTGTGCACGCGATCAGCCTACGAGACGCCCCGGCGGCGCGGGGTCACCGGTCGGTACCGGTCACCAGTCGGCTTCGGTGTAGCGGATGACGCCGCGGATGTTCCTGCCCTCGAGCATGTCCCGGTATCCGTCGTTGATCTGCTCGAGGGTGTAGGTACGCGTGACCATGTCGGCCAGGTTCAGTTGACCGGACTTGTACAGGTCGAGCAGGTTGGGGATGTCCACCCGCGCGTTGCAGCCACCGAAGATGTTGCCCTTGAGGTCCTTCTGCAGCATCGAGAGCAGGAACGAGTTGAGCTTGACGTCCATGTCGGACATGTAGCCCATCGCCGTGACGACGCACCGGCCGCCCTTGGCCGTGAGTGTCAGTGCCGGATCGACCAGCTCGCCCTTCATCTCGCCCACGGTGATGATCGTCGAGTGGCACATGCGGCCCCACGTGATCTCCATGATGGGCACGATGGCCTCCTCGATGGAGGCGTAGGTGTGGGTGGCACCGAACTTGAGCGCCTGCTCCCGCTTCCACGGCTCCGGGTCGATCGCGAACACGTGGCGCGCACCCGAGGCGACGGCGCCCTGCAGAGCGCTCATGCCGACACCGCCGACGCCGATGATGGCGACCGAGTCGCCGGCCTTGACCTCGGCGATGTTCGTCGCCGAACCCCAGCCGGTGGGCACGCCGCAGCCGACCAGCGCCGCGAGCTCGAAGGGTACGTCCTTGTCGATCTTGACGACCTGGCTCTGGTTGACCGTCATGTACGGCGAGAAGGTGCCGAGGAGGCACATCGCGATCACGTTCTCGCCGCGGGCCTGAATGCGGTAGGTGCCGTCGGAGATCGCCTGGCCGCCGAGCAGTCCCGCCCCGAGGTCGCACAGATTCGAGTGCCCCGAGGAACAGGACGGACACCGTCCGCACGCAGGGATGAAGGACAGCACGACGTGGTCGCCCACCTCGAGACCCACCACACCCTCACCGACCTTGGTGATCACGCCCGAGCCCTCGTGACCACCCATGGCGGGGAAGGACGGCATCGGGGTTGCGCCCGTGACGATGTGATGGTCGGAATGGCACATGCCGGCGGCTTCCATGCGGATCTGCACTTCGCCCGCGACGGGATCGCCGAGGTCGATCTCCTCGACGGACCACGGTTCGTCGATGCCCCACAGCACTGCACCCTTGGTCTTCATCTGGCTCGCCTTCCATCGCATTGCCGGTTGTGCACGTGACGATAGCCACAATCGCACAGAATTGGAACAGGTTCTACATGCTTTCCCGGCCCGGTGGGACACCCGCGCTCGATACGGTGAGAGGCAGTCCCGCGGGTCACCACCGCCCGAGCGTCCGAGGAGATGCCGTGTCCGACAATCCGGAACTCACTTTCCACGGGGCGGCGAGAACCGTCACCGGTTCGTGCGCGACGGTCGAACTCGGCGACGCACGGATCCTGATCGACTGCGGACTGTTCCAGGGCTCCCGCAGCCTCGAGAACCTGAACGTCGCAGAGTTCCCGTTCCCCCCGGAGTCGGTCGACGCCGTGATCCTCACCCACGCCCACATCGACCATTGCGGCCTGCTCCCCAAGCTCGTCGCCCGCGGCTTCGACGGCCCGATCTTCTGCACGGCCCCCACAGCGGAATTGCTCTCGTTCATGCTTGCCGACTCGGCTCGCATCCAGGAGGTCGAGGCCCAGCGCCGCAATCGGCGACGCGACCGCGCGAACCGCGCCGAATTCCACCCGATCTACATCGAGGAGGACGCCCGGCTCGCCGCCTCGCGCGCCCGGCCGATACCGCTCGAGGAGTGGTTCGAACCGGCGCCCGGTTTCCGGGTCCGCCTGTGGAATGCCGGACACATCCTGGGATCGGCCTCGGCGGAGATCGAGGCCGGCGGTGTGCGGATGTTGTTCTCGGGGGATCTGGGGCCGGAACAGAAGGCCTTCCACGCCGATCCGGAAGGTCCGACCGGACTCGACTACGTCGTCTGCGAATCCACCTACGGGGACCGCTCACGCCCTCGACTCACGATCGCCGAGCGCCGCGACCTCCTCGCCCGGGAGGTGAACGAGGCACTCGGGCGGGGCGGCAACCTGATCGTGCCGTCGTTCGCGCTCGAACGCACCCAGGAGTTGTTGCTCGACATCGGATATCTGCTCGATGACGAGCGTATTCCGGGGGTGCCGGTCTTCGTCGACTCCCCGCTGGCGATCCGCGCGACCGACGTCTTCGCCGCACATGCCGGAGAACTCGAGGATCTCGACGGCCGGAACGTCTTCCGCCATCCGGGCATCCGGTACACCACCGAGGCCGAGGAATCGATGCGGATCGACAGCTACGATCGCGCGATCATCATCGCGGCCTCCGGGATGTGCGAGGCGGGACGGGTTCGGCACCACCTGCGGAACAACCTCGCCCGCCCCGACTCGACGGTGCTCTTCGTCGGCTATCAGGCGCAAGGCACGCTCGGCAGGGTGATCCTCGAGGGTGCCTCGAAGGTCCGGATCTCGGGTGAGGACATCGATGTCCGGGCACGGATCCGGCGGATCGACAGCTACTCCGCGCACGCCGATCGCGGCGAGTTGGTGCAATGGGTCGGGCAACGCGCGCCGATCTCCGGTGCAGTCTTCCTCGACCACGGAGAACCCGATGCGCTCGCCGCCTTCACGGCGGCGCTGCACGACCTCGATGCCGGACTGAACGTGGTCGTCCCGGAGATCGGCGCCCGATACCGGCTCGTGGCGGGCGGTCCGCCCGAGCACATCGCCACGGTCGCACCCCCGGCGCCGGTGCACGTCGGCCGCGACTGGCAGAACGAGTACGCCGAGTTCGCTACCGGTCTGCGCGACCAGCTGCTCGAGATCGACGACCCGCGCACCCGGGAGCGCGCGATCGCTGCGATGCGGAAGGTGCTCGACGAATACCGCACGGGTGCCCAGACCCCGGAGGAGCACCGGCGCCACTCGAGGCCGGGCCGGCGCAAGCCTCCGCCCCGCCGGAGGCGCCGTTTCTGAGCGTGATCCTCATGTTCGACCGCGGCGAGGGCCGCCGCATCGGCATCGGACAACGGAGGACGAACCATGACGACGAAGGCGCTCGCGCCCGACGTATCCACGTGGCCGGCAGAGAACCCGCAGCTCATCGGCAGCCGCTGCGACGACTGTTCCGCGACCACATGGCCCACCCAGCCGCGTTGCCCCCCGGTGCAGCGGGGCGAACTTCTCGGAGCTGCTGCTGCCGCGTCGCGGCACGCTCGTGGCATGGACCACGCAGGGCTTCGTGCCGATCTGATCCGCACACATCCCATCGAGGAGTTCCCGACATCGTGAACGACGTTGCCATCATCGGGGTGGGCCTTCACCCGTTCGGTAGATTCGGCGCCAACCGGCATTCCCTTCACCAACGTGTTCAACACGTGCGCGACGTCCGCTTCACCGCCGATCCCGCCATGCTCGGTCTGCCCGCCTGGTACGCCGAGAACGGACAGTTCGTCACCACCAAGTTCTTCGGCATGAAGGCGAACCGCTACGCCATCGACCACAACATCTCGCACAAGACGCTCGCACGGGTCGCGGCGAAGAATTACCGCAACGGCGGCCTCAACCCGAATGCCTTCCGCCGCACGGAGTTCAACATCGACGACATTCTGTCGTCGCCGATGCTCAACTACCCGTTCACGGCGAAGATGTTCTGCGCGCCGGACGAGGCTGCCGCAGCGGTGATCATGTGCCGCGGCGATCTGGTGTCGAAGCACACTACCGAAACGCCGGTCTACCTGCGCTCCAACGCGATTCGCACGCGCACCTACGGCGCGTACGAGGTCCGTGTGACGTGGGCGTCGGTCGAGGAGGACGTCTCCCCCACCGTCTACGCAGCCAAGGCCGCCTTCGAGGGCGTCGGCACCAGCCCCGAGGGCGTCGGCATCGGCCCCGAGGGCGTCGAGGGAGCCACCGCGATCGGCGGATCCCTCCCTGCGAACACCGACGGGTGGTCTCATCGTCAACGGTGAACCCGTCGACGTCTCCGGCATCCGCCAGGTCCACGAACTGGTGTTGCAGCTGCGCGGTCCGGCCGGCGAGCGGCAGATTCCGGGCGAGCCGAAGGTGGGCCTCGCCCAAGTCCACGGTGCCCCGGCACCGCAGCCGCATCGATCCTGTCACTCCGAGCACCACGTAACCGCACGAAAGTTCGCTCGCCGCAAGAGATCCCGAGTGCGGTGGCCGAACTCGTCCCAGGGACACCGCGAGGCCGGAATCACAGCACCCCGAGGCACTTTTCGCAACCGGAGGAAGGTACTGTCCAGCTCAGCGGGTCGAACGCGGGGGACGACTCTCGGCATCACTTCGAGTCGAGGCGTTCATCCGTGCGTCGATCCGTCGTGTCCCGTCGTGGCTTCCGCAGCCTTGCGGTCGGTCTCGCAGGCCTCTCGTCGCTCGTGTTCGGCACCGCCACCGCGCACGCCGATCCCGAGCAACCCGACGCCGAGCCCGCCACCGCCTACGTCGAGGGCGTCGACGAGGTGACCGACCAGCACTGGACGGTCCGCGTCTATTCCCCGGCCGTGGATACCGTGATCCCCCTGGACGTCCTGCGTCCGGCCGATCCGAGCGAGCCGCGGCCGGTCGTCTACGCCCTCGGCGGCGCGGGTGTCGGTGTGATCGACGGCACCGGGTGGATGGAGAGCAGCGACATCGCCGAGTTCTTCTCGGACAAGAATGTCAACGTGGTCATCCCCGCCACCGGCAACTTCAGCTACTTCACCGACTGGGATCTCGACGATCCGGTTCTCGGTCGCAACCAGTGGCAGACCTTCCTCCTCGAGGAACTGCCGCCCGTCGTCGACGAACTGCTCGACACCGACGGCAAGCAGTCGATCATCGGGATGTCCATGAGTGCCGGCTCCGCGCTGGACCTCGCGATCCGGAGCGGCGACCTGTACTCCGGCGTCGCATCCCTCAGCGGATGCGTGCGCACCAGTGATCCGGTCGGTCAGCTGTACGTGAGGCTCGTCGTCGAGCGCCGCGGCAAGGGCGACGTCGAGAGCATGTGGGGTCCGGCCGACGGGTCCGCGCTGGGCCGAGCACGACGTCTACCTCAATGCGGAAGGCTTGCGCGGCAAGGCCTTGTACCTGTCGAGCCGCAACGGTCTGCCCGGCACGTACGACGTCCCCGGTCAGGAACGCGCGGCGGGTGAATCGTTCGCCACGCAGATCGTCGCAGGCGGAGCGATCGAGGCCGCCACGAATGCCTGCACGCACCAGCTGGTGGACCGGCTCGAAGCGCTCGACATCCCGGTCACGGCCGAACTCGATGCCGACGGAACGCATTCGTGGGGTTACTGGGAGGACGACCCGCGCAAGGCGTGGCCGATCCTCGCCGAGTCGATGGGCGCTGAGGCCTGATCGCGAGGCTTCGCTCGCGGGGGGCCTGATCGCGAGGCTTCGCTCGCGGGGGGCCTGATCCCGAGGCGTCACTCGCCGGGGTCCAACCGGATCCGGGCGACCACCGAACGGTGATCCGCCCTGGGAAGGTCGTCGGAGTCGAACGCGACGGCCGTCCCGTTCCCGACGAGGATGTGATCGATCGCCACCAGCGGCGGGCCGGGTTTGTCGGTCGGATAGGTACGCACCGCCCCCGCTCCCGCCTGCTCCGCGGCATCGGCGAAACGCCCCGAGAGCAACGCGCGGAACTGCGCATGGTCGTAGGTGGCGTTGAAATCGCCACCCACGACTGCGGGGACGTCGGCCGGAGATCGATCGAGGATGTTCTGCAACCGTGACAGTTCGGCAGCCCAGTCCTGCGCGTCGAACACCGGTGGGACCGGGTGGAACGCGTGGACCGCGACCGGTCCCGCTCCCGGTACGTCCGCGAGCGCAGAGAGTTGACGGAAGACGAATCCGTCGTGTTCGACGGTGTCCGACAGCGGAAATCGGCTCCAGATCCCCGTTCCCGACGCCAACTCTCCGGGGACGAGATACCGATGGGGTAACAGCTCGTCGAGACCGGCACGGGTGAGTCCATCGACCCCCGCAGAGGTGAGTTCGTTCACCGTGAGCAGGTCGACGTCGCGGTCCCGGACCCGGGACACGACGACCTCGGGATCGGCACCCCTGTCGAACAGAATGTTCGCGTGCATCACGGTGATATCGGGACCCGCACCGGCCGCAGCCGTCGCGACGTGGAGAGGCGCCTGGGTCCAGACCGCAGTCGCAGCAATCGCACCCGCAACGAGGGCCCCGAATAGGCGTCGACGGACGGCAAAGGCGATCAGCCCGATCACCGCACCGGCCATCAGATACGACGCGCCGGACGCTGCGAGCACCAAGGATTGGGCCGACCACCTACCGAAGTGGAGCGCGAGACCGACCGCGCCTGTCGCGGTTGCCGTCCACCCGAGAACGTCCGATCCGAGCCGGAGCCACTTCGCCGTCACCACGCCACACAACCATGCCGCAGGTCGCGTGCGCGAGGACCCGTCACCGATCGGAGCGGGAGGCGATCGCGGCGAGGTGCGTCGCGAGCCGGTCCGCGGCCGCCCGAAGTTCCGGTGGCTCGAGGACGACCGCCTCGAAACCCATTCGCGCGACGTGCATCACGACCCAGTCCGGGTCGTCCGCGCCGACGACGAGCACGCACCACCCGTCCTCGTCGTCCTCGACCCGCCCGACCTGCGGCGGCACCATGTCGCGCACCTGGCCGGCGTCCGCCCGCAGGCGGATCCGCGCGATGTACCGGTAGGGCGACTCCGTCACGGACCGCTGGACGTACGACACCGGATCGGGATGCTGCCGCGGCCGGAACCGCCAGGTCGTGAGGGACACGTCGCGCATCCGGTCGAGCCGGAAGGTGCGCCAGTCGTCGCGATCGACGTCCCATGCCATGAGGTACCAGCGCTGTCCGGCAGCGACCATCCGCACCGGTTCGACGGTGCGCTCGTCGTCCGCCTCCTGCCGGGTGGTGTACCGGAACCGCACACGGGTCGCGTCGCGGCACGCGCGGGCCAACGCCAGCAGCGTGTCGGCGTCGATCTCGGTGCCCGCGCCGACGACGGTCTCGGTGGCGCCGTAGATCGCCCGCACCTCCTCGCGCAGACGCGGCGGCATCACCTGGTCGAGCTTGGCCAGTGCACGCAGGGCCGCCTCGGCGGCACCGGCGATGGTGCTGCCCGACGCCAGTCGCAGCGACACCGCCGTGGCGATCGCTTCGTCGTCGTGCAGGAGCAGCGGCGGCAGTCTCGTGCCGGCACCGAGTTGATAACCACCGCCGACACCGGGGGTCGCGCGGACGGGATAGCCGAGGGCGCGCAGCCGATCGACGTCGCGGCGCACCGAGCGATCGGTCACGCCGAGTTCCGCAGCCAGTTCGTCAGCGGTCCACGAGGGGCGACTCTGCAACAGCGCAAGCACCCTCAGAACCCGTTCGGTGGTCGACTCGACGGTCACACGACGATAGTCGCACGGATCACGGACCGAAACTGTCCGGAATATGCGTCAACCTGGAGCCATGACAGAACTCGACTGGAATCACCTACTGCGACAGCAACTCGACTATCCGGTTCGCCGCCGCCTCGACGGCCTCACCGACGACGAATACTTCTTCGAGCCCGCACCCGACTGCTGGAGTGTTCGGCCGCGCGGGACGGGCACCGCTCCCCTACTGGGAGGCGCCGGGGCGATGACCATCGATTTCGCGTTCCCCGAACCGGATCCGCCACCCTTCACGACGATTGCGTGGCGGCTCGGGCATGTGATCGTCGGCGTGCTGGCGATGCGCAACGCGAGCCATTTCGGACGCACGGCCACCGACTACATGTCGTTCGAGTACGCAGCGACCGCGGACGAGGCCCTCGCCCAGCTCGATGCCGAACTCGCCACGTGGATTGCGGGCGTCGAGTCCCTCGGGGAAGACGGACTCGCCCGACCGTGCGGTGAAGCCGAAGGACCGTACGCCGAGTACCCGATGGGCACGCTGGTCCTGCACATCCACCGCGAACTCATCCATCATCTGTCCGAGGTCTGTCTTCTGAGGGACCACTACCTGCACACCCGTACCCGCGCCCGACAGGAGGCGAGCTGACATGGCCCGCGACATCCAGATCACGTTCGACTGCGCCGATCCCGCGGCTCTCGCGGACTTCTGGGCGGACGCCCTCGGCTACGAACTCCAGAAGCCGCCCGGCAATTTCGTGTCGTGGGACGACGCGCTCGACGCGATGGGGGTGCCACTCGAACGACGCAACGACGCGTCGGGCATCGTCGACCCGGACGAGGCAGGGCCCCGACTGTTCTTCCAGAAGGTGCCCGAGGGCAAGCAGGCCAAGAACCGGATGCATCTGGACGTGCGTGCCGCGCCCGGACTCGACGGCGCCGAGCGCATGGCCGCCCTGGAAGCCGAGGCCGAGCGGCTCGTCGCACGCGGGGCCACGCGCCTGGAGCGTCACGACCCGGCGCCGCCGTTCGGGGCCGGCCACATCGTCATGGCCGACCCCGAGGGCAACGAATTCTGCCTCGACTGAGACTTCGCATGGTCAGGCCGGTTCCGAGACCCAGTGGACGAGTTGCCAGATGATCCCGTTCGGATCGGCGAACTGGCAGTACCGTTCACCCCACGGCTCGGTCTCCGGCTTGGTCACGACCGTCGCACCGGCTTCCGCGATGCGCGCGAACTCGGTGTCGACGTCGTCGACGACGAAGGCGATGAGCATGCCCTGACCGGCCGGGCCGGCGACGGATTCCGGCTTGAAGGTCGACAGCCCGGTACGCAGGAACACGATGTTGAATCCTGCGTCCGGGTGAGTCAACGAGACGAATCCGTCCGCCGACATCTCCTCGGTGAAACCGAAGTGCCGGATTGCGAAATCTGCCGATGCGGCAGTGTCGGCGACGTTGAGCGACAGTGCTGTGGACTTGATTTTCATAGGACCTCCCCCAGAGCAGAAACCTTGTACGGCGTATAGAGTACTCCCGAGAGCGAGTTTTCGGGAGGCATTTATGGCGCGCGATCTGATCGACCTGCTGTGGCGCGAGCATCCCGACGCGCCGACCGGTGGTTCCCGCGGGCCGAAAGCCAAGATCACCACCACATCCGCGGTGGACGCTGCGGTAACCGTCGCCGACGCGGTGGGCCTCGACGCGGTGACGATCCGTCGCCTCGCGACCGATCTGGGCGTCTCCGCCATGGCCCTCTACACCCATGTCGGGTCGCGCGACGACCTCCTCGTCCTCATGGTCGATCGGGTCCACGCCCGGCAACCCCGGCCGCCCTACGAGGCCCCGTCGTGGCGGGATCGGGTACGGCAGGTCGCCGAATCCGAACTCGAGCACTACGCCGCACACTGGTGGCTGCTGGACGTCGACGATCAGCGCACGGCCCTCGGCCCCGGCACGATCGCGAAGTACGACCACGAACTCCACGCCTTCGACGGCACGCCCCTCGGCGACTTCGATCGCGACGCCGCGCTCACGTTCGTCGCGGACTTCGTGCGGGGTGCGGCCCGAGCCCGACGACCTGATCCGCACGCCGCCGACATGGGCGAGGCCTGGGCGCGATGGAACGAGCGACTCGCGCACTATCTCGGTGACGACCATCCCCTCGCACAGCGGGTGGGAGCGGCCGCCGGAGCAGAGATGAACGCCGCCTACAGCCCGCACCACGCATGGGAGTTCGGGCTGCAGCGCATCCTCGACGGGCTCGAACCGCTCGTCTCGAATGGCGGGGTGCGACCCACCGGGGAATGATTTCCCCGAAGGTTCGTACGAGAGATTCGAGGATTTCATGAAGCGATTCGCCGCGGGCGTGCTCGGTTGTGCCGCAATCGCCTTTGCAGTGCCGGCCACGGCGTACGCAGATCCCGGCACACCTACGCTCCCCACGGAGGACTACTCCGGGTGCCGCTTCGCGTCGATCTCCGCGGAATGCCGCTGGGAAACGCTCCTCGCCAGCTTGGCCGGCCTGTTACCGACCGGATCCGCGGAGGCCGGACCCACCATCCGGTAGAAGCCGTCACGACTTGGGTGGATCCGCCCCCGCTTTCCGGGGTCGGATCCACCCGAATCGCATCACCTCTCGCGCACCTCTTCGAGCCTGCGGATCAACGTCGCCGCGTCGAACGGGCCGGTGTGCCGGGCGAGGTCCGATCCGGTGGCGCCGAGGTAGAAGGTGGGCGTTCCGAAGACGTCGCTGGTCTCGGCGTCGAGATCGTCGTCCTCGACACGGTGACGATACCGCCCCAGGCGAAGGTCCTCGTCGAACCTGTCCATATCGAGACCCAACTGCTGGGCGTGTTCGTAGATCTCGTCGCGGGACAGAGCGTCGCTGTGGGCGAACAGGTGGTCGTGCATGTCCCAGAATCGTCCCTGCGCCGCCGCAGCCTCGGCCGCTTCGGCGGCGAACCGGGCGTGCGGGTGGTGTTCATCGAGGGGAAGGTGCCGGAAGACGTACCGCAGGTCGTCGCCGAAGTGCTCGCGCACGTCGCGGATGCTGCCGGTGGCCTTGCTGCAGAACGGGCACTCGAAGTCTCCGTACTCGACGAGTGTGAGCGGAGCGTCGACCGGTCCCCGTATGTGGTCGCGGTTCGGATCCACCGGACGCAGCAGCACGAGCCCGGCAGATCCCTGCGGCGGATTCAGGCGGTCGGACAGCCGGAACAAAGCCCAGCCCAGCGCCGTGGCGAGAACAGCCGCGAGAAGGACGCCGATTCGGGCGTCGTTGGCCGCTTCGGGAGATTCGATCGCCAGATCCACGATGAACAGTGAGATCGTGAACCCGATGCCGGCGAGCGCGGCACCCCCACCGACGTGCGAGAGGGTGAGTCCCGGCGGCAGGCTGCCCGGACGCAGGCGCGAGAAGATGGCAGTGGCCGCGGTGATGCCCACGAGTTTGCCCACCACGAGACCGAGGACGACGCCCCACGTGATCGGCGACCGGATCGCAGTGCCGACGGTCTCGGCGGAGATCACCACACCCGCGTTGGCGAGGGCGAAGATCGGCACGACGAGGAACGCCGTGTACGGCTGGTAAAGCCGTAGCAGCCGCTCGTTCACGGACACGGCGCGGAGCACCCCGAGTTGCGCGGCGCGCGCGTAGTCGGAGTTGGGCGACTGGCGGAACGCCCGCGTGAGTTCGCCGGCGCGCTCCACCTCGCTGCGGCGCGGCGGATAGACGGGAAGGATCAACGCGATCAGTACACCGGCGAGGGTCGGGTGCACACCGGATTCGTAGAACGCCACCCACGTCCCTGCCGCGACGACGAAGTAGACGACGCCCCGCCACACCTCGAGCCGGCGGAATTGCAGGATCAGCAACAGTCCGATCGCGGCAGGTATCAGGTAGACCGGCTGCAGATCGTCGGTGTAGACGAAGGCGATGATGGCGAGGGCGCCGATGTCGTCGGCCACGGCCAGCGTGAGGATGAACACGCGCAGGCGGGCCGGGCAGCGGGGTCCGACCAGCGCGAGCGCACCGAGCACGAAGGCGGTGTCGGTGGACACGACCACACCCCACGCTCCTGCGGCCTCCCCGCTGGGGTTGAGCAGCAGAAACAGTCCCGCAGGTAGCGCGAGCCCCGCGATTGCCGCCACGAGCGGGACCGCGGCGCGCGTCCGGTCGGTGAGCTCTCCCATGGTGAGCTCGCGTTTGACCTCGAGGCCGACGACGAAGAAGAACAGCGTCATGACGGCGTCGTTGACCCAGTGCTCGAGGTCGAGATCGATGCCGTAGTCGCCGATGCTGATGCTGAGAGGTGTGTGCCAGAACGTCTCGTACGAGTCGCCCAGGTTGGCCCAGACCAGAGCGATCAGGGTCGCCGCGAGTACGACGCCTGCCGCGAGCGTGTCGTCGTCCGTGCCGTCGCGGACCCCTGCCAGAAGGTCGGACGCCCGGCGGAGCGTCGTCGGGTTCTCGTCGACCGTCATGTGCTCCCTCGTTCCGCAATCCGCTCCGAGCAACTCGGTGCCGGTGAGTACACCGACGACATCGCACAACGCCGGCCCCCGGGGCGATTATTTCCGGTATCGGCCGTTCGAACCTGCATTGTCCGAACACAACAATGCAACCGGTTCCGCCGTACAGGAGGCGGAATGCACCCCTCCGACTACCGACCTCATCCGAAACTAGACCGAATCGTTGTGCCAACAACCGATTTCGGCGTTTCGACAGCCCGACCGTTACATTCCGCCGCTACCTGTCGCCTCGACGGAGGATAGCCCTGCGCGTCCGCCCCGGGTATCGTCACGATCCACCGAAGCATCGGTTCCGAATAACCCTCGGTGAGAACAACTTTCCTAAGTTCTCTTACGGAGAGGAGGTGGATCCGTTGCTGCACACGGGGACGATCCGAAGAGCCCGATGGATGTTGATCACCGCACTGGGAGCAGGGGTGCTCGTCGCGGCGACGACGCACCAGCCCGACTCTGTGGTCCGGGCCGACCCGACGGTCGCGCATGCCCGGTCGTCGCACTCCTCGGTCTCGGTTTGCGCACCGCCGGACGGTGCGCCTGTCTGGCGTCCGGGCGAGCTCGGCGACCACCCGGATCCACCGGCTGCGATCGGAGCGGTGGCGAACGGGCGGATCGGAGGCGTCTTCCATCCGTCCACCACGATTCGACTGACCGGCCTGGACGTGTGCGAGCAGTACATCGACCGCACCATCGTCACGACGAACGACGGTTGGTTCCTGTTCACCGGTCTCATGCCGGGTCGCTACACGCTGCGGGGGGACGACGGAACGGTGCTCACCGAGGTCGAGGTCTCCGCCGAGTCATCGGATCATTCCGGACTGGTGTTGGCTCCCGGTTAGGTCGTCAGCACGAGGAGGTAGCCGCCGCCGGCCTGCTCGATCCTGGTATCGAACCGCACTCCCGGCTCGAGTCGCGACAAGCGGTCGAGGAGCCATTCGGAGGCGTCCTCCGCGTCCGACTTCTCGGGACACCGGGCAACGGCGACGCGACCACCCTTGCGGGTGAGCTGCTCGACGACGCCGATGATGGGCGCCGGGTCGACGACGAAGAGCCGGTCGGACCACGGCACGACGGGTTTGACGGCACCCTTCTTGGTGTTGCAGGCGCGGTGCGCGAGTCGCTCGACTCCGCCCTTTCCCTTGCCACCCTTCTTGGCGGTGTTGATGCTGTCGATGCTGGGACCGCGCGGGTCGTTGACCGACATGTCGGGGTCCACGGGCTCGTCGCACAACCAGCAACGCCACGCCTCGCGCTCACCGACTTCTCGAAGGGTGCTCATGGGGTCGAACGCTACCGTTCCGACAAGCAGGAACATCTCGCGGCCATGAGCGAAGGATGTGGGGCGGGCGGGGCTCGAACCCGCGACCAGCGGATTATGAGTCCGCGGCTCTAACCGACTGAGCTACCGCCCCGTCGCGACGACATGCGTCGCACAGTGCCGCACTGCTCGCACGGCGCGATCGAATGCTACCCGGACACAGCGGGCAACACTCTACCGGGTACGAAGTAGCAGAGATCACATCGGTGGATGTTCTGCCGCATAGGCACCCCCGGATACACAGAATCCTCCCACCCGTGACGGGTGGGAGGATTCTGTAGGCGCTCCCCCGGCTGGACTCGAACCAGCAACCGTTCGATTAACAGTCGAATGCTCTGCCAATTGAGCTACAGGGGATTGTCCTGCGGTGCTCCGCGGTTTCCCCCGGTGCGTGAAAAACCATAGCGTCCCACCCGCCGCAGCACCAAATCGCCTGCTTGTGGGCATGCTGCGGGGTCATCGGGCAGGATGGGGACGACGCAGTCACAGGTGGAANTACTCGGCACCCGAGCGGGTCGCGCGAGGTACGAACAGATCAGCAAGACGGCCAAGGCGGTGGCCGCGAGCCCCGTCACGAAGAAGGCGATCGAGGTGGGCCGGCAGAAGCTCGCCGACTCGCTCAGTCCTCAGCCCAAGCTCGAGCCGATGAAGCCCATCGACGAGACGACCACGATCATGATCCCGCGGGACCAGTTGAAGAAGTAGACGGTCAGCCGGCCAGGCCGTCACCGATGGCCTGGTCGAGCAGGCTCCGCCGGTACTGTTCGAGCGCCATGAGGTCGCCGAGCAGGGCGTGGAACTCCTCGGACTCGGTGGCCGGGGAAATCCGCTGCAGTTTGGACTTCAGTTCGGCCACCTGCTCGCCGACCCAGACCTCCTGCAGCCGGGCCAGCACGCCACCGATGTAGCGCGGCAGCCGGTCCTCTTCGGCGGGGACGGGTTCGACGGCGAGTTCCATCACGAGCGAGTGCGCGACGGGATCGGTCGCTGCCCTGCCGACGGCGTCGACCCACTCGGCTCCCCCGAGGCCCGCTGCAGTTCCGCCGGCGTCGGCGACGGCCTGCCGCACGGCCGCGTAAGCAGGGTCGGTGAAGGTCTCCGGCGGCAGGGAGTCGAAGACGGTCCCGGCGATACCCGGATACTGCAGCGCGGCCTTCAGCGCGTCGCGCTGCGGCCACAGCGTCGGATCATTCGGCCGAGGGCGGCGCAGGGCCGACACGGGCTCCGCCGTGGCCGTCGCGGGCCGCGCCTTGGCTTCCGGTGCACGAACTCCTCGCCGTGCCTCCTCCTGCACACGCCGACGCACGGTGGGGATGTCGTCCCATCCCGTCCAGTGCGCGAGTTGCACCGCGTAGTTGTCGCGGATCGTGCGGTCCTTGATCCGGCCCACGACGGGGACACATCGGCGCAGGGCCTCGACGCGACCTTCGACGGTGTCGAGATTGTGTTCGGCGAGAATCGATTTCACGACGAACTCGAACATCGGGGTGCGGCGGGCCACGAGGTCGCGCACCGCACCGTCGCCCGACTGCTGCCGCAACTCGCACGGGTCCATGCCCTTGGGGGCGATCGCGACGTAGGTCTTCGCGGCGGTCTTCTGATCGCCCTCGAACGCCTTCATCGCCGCCGCACGACCGGCGTCGTCGCCATCGAAGGTGTAGATGACCTCACCGCGGAAGAAGCTGTCGTCCATGAGCAGGCGACGCAGCAGCGCGAGATGTTCGTCACCGAAGGCAGTGCCGCACGCGGCGACCGCGGTCTTCACGCCGGCCAGGTGCATGGCCATGACGTCGGTGTAGCCCTCGACGATCACGGCCTGGTGCGACTTGGCGATCTCGCGCTTGGCGAGGTCGAGGCCGAACAACACCTGAGACTTCTTGTACAGCACCGTTTCCGGTGTGTTCATGTACTTGGCGGTGATCTGGTCGTCGTCGTACAGACGGCGGGCACCGAAGCCGATGACGTCGCCCGCGAGATTGCGGATGGGCCACAGCAGTCGACGGTGGAAGCGGTCGATCGGACCGCGGCGACCCTGCCGGGACAGTCCTGCGGCCTCGAGTTCCGAGAATTCGAATCCCCGGCCGAGGAGGTGCTTGGTGAGCGCGTCCCAGCCGGCGGGTGCGTAGCCGCAGCCGAACGTCTCGGCGGCTGCCTGGTCGAAGTTGCGTTCGGTCAGGTAGTCGCGGGCGGCCTGGGCGTCGGGCGCGCGCAGTTGCTCGGCGTAGAACTGTTGGGCGGCCGCGTTCGCCGCGACCAGCCGGGCACGCGTGCCCCGGTCGCGTTGGACGGACGGACCGCCGCCTTCGTAGTTCAGCGTGTAGCCGACACGCTCGGCGAGCTGCTCGACGGCCTCGACGAAGCTGACGTGTTCGATCTTCTGCAGGAACGAGTAGACGTCGCCGCCCTCACCGCAGCCGAAGCAGTGGTAGTGCCCGTGATTGGGCCGCACGTGGAAAGACGGGGACTTCTCGTCGTGGAAGGGACACAGGCCCTTGAGCGAGTCGGCGCCTCCGCGCTTGAGTGCGACGTACTCGCCGACGATGTCCTCGATGCGCACGCGGTCGCGAATGGCCGCGATGTCTCTGTCTGAAATACGGCCGGCCACGAGACGAGTCTAAGCCGCCGGGCAGACTGCCCGGCACGACGGTCCGACGCAACCCACACCCGCGAGCGCGTAAGCGCGTCCCTCCGGACAGATGCACGGCGCCGGACTCGTGCTTGTGTCCGCGAAGGGCGCAAACGTCGGTGTCAGCCCCAGCTCGCCTGCGCGGCGAGGCTGTCCCGGTCGATCCGTTCGAGGCGCGATTCGGTGCACGACGCGATCTGATCGACCACGACCCGTACCTTCGCAGCATCGTCGGGCGCGGCCTTCCAGGCGGCGACGAAGAACGGGTCGAGACCGACCGGCGCGGTGCGCAGTAGCCACTCGGCGACGCGGTGGATGCGTTCGCGTTGCGATTCCTGGCGGGTGCGGTGGGCGCGGTCGGACATGACGAACTGCAGCGCCATCGTCTTGAGCAACGCGACCTCCGAGACCACGATCGGCGGGACCACGAGGTCGGCGTCGTACCGGGTGACGCGTCGGCCTTCCGTCGCCTCCCGGGTCCCGAGGATCGCTGCGTTGGCGAAGCGGCCCACCAGCTCGCTGGTCAGCTTCTTGAGCGCGACCGAGCAGGCGAGGGTGCCGTCGAAGGTGCCGACGGCGCGGACCACCGGCATGGAGGACAACCGCTTCGCCGCCTCGGTGAGCTCGGCCGGGTCGAGACCCGAGAATTCGCGCATGCCCACCTCGATGAGTCCGGCGACATCGTCGGGATCGTCGAGCATCCGCAGGTCGATGCGACCGTCGATCACACCGTCCTCGAGGTCGTGCACCGAGTACGCGACGTCGTCGGACCAGTCCATGATCTGCGCCTCGAGGCACTTGCGGCGCTCGGGTGCGCCTTCGCGGATCCAGTGGAGGATCTCGGCGTCGTCGTCGTACGAGCCGAACTTCGCGCCCGGGCGCGGACGCGTCCAGGGGTACTTGAGCGTCGCGTCGAGCGAGGCGCGGGTGAGGTTGAGACCGGCGCTCGAGCCGTCCGGATAGAGGATCTTCGGTTCGAGGCAGGTGAGGATGCGCAGGTTCTGCGCGTTGCCTTCGAATCCGCCGCAGGACTCCGCGACCGCGTCGAGTGCCCGCTCGCCGTTGTGCCCGTAGGGCGGGTGCCCGATATCGTGGGCGAGGCCGGCCAGGTCGACGAGATCGGGGTCGGCGCCGAGCCCTTCGCCGATGCTGCGGCCGATCTGCGCGACCTCCATCGAGTGCGTCAGACGGGTGCGCGGGGTGTCGCCGTCACGGGGGCCGACGACCTGTGTCTTGTCGGCCAGGCGGCGCAGGGCCGCGCAGTGCTGCACGCGCGCACGGTCGCGTGCGAAGGCGGTCCGCTCGGACGCCGCTCCCTCGGACCCGGCGAGCGCCGAGGTCTTGCGCGGCTCGGCGACGCGCCGTTCGAGATCGTGTTCGCTGTAGCGCTGCATCACACTGCCTTCCGTCACCGAAGACCCTACGTTCCGCCTCACTGCTGCGCCGTATACGGGAAATCGGCGGAGAAGTGGGTGATCTGGTACCAGATCAACGCGCCGGTCTCGCGGGCGATGCCGTGCAGCTGCGACTCGCGGGTGAACACCGCCGGACCCTGGCGGGTGGGAGCGGTCCAGGCGTCGAGACCGGCGTCGCGCGCCATGGTCCGGGTACGCAACGAATGCCACGGGTCGCTGACGAGCACGACCGACGACAGGCCCAGCTCCGACATCTCGCGGCTGACGGCCTCGACGCTGAGCAGTGTGTCCGAGCCCTCTTCGACGGCGACGATCGACTCGGCGGGCACCCCGCGCGAGACGAGATAGTTCTTGCCCGCCGCGGCCTCGGTGAACAGGTCGCCCTCCTGCTTGCCGCCGACGGTGACGATCCGCGGCGACACTCCCGCTTCGTAGAGCTTGAGGGCCTGCTCGAGGCGGGCCTCGAAAACCGACGACGGTGTGCCCGAATACTGCGCGGCCCCGAGCACGANGGCGGGGGTGCGGTCGTCGATCCGCGCGACCTGCCACACCCGCAGCGCCGTGCCGCCGACGACGAGGACGGCGGCGAGCAGCACCCCGATGATCAGTCGCCGGAGCCAGCGCGCGATGCGCGCGCCGACCCCGAGGTCGTCCCCGGTGTACGTCGCGGTGGTGCCGGTGCGGCGGGATGCGGTGCTCACCCCCTGATTCTGCCAGCGAACGAGAACGCGTCGACCGGACGACGCGCCGACCCCGTCCTCACCTCGGAACCACTAGATTCGATTCCATGGCACACGTATCGGCCGCACCGCTCCGGCGACCTGCAGCACCGCTCCGGCGACCTGCAGCACCGCTCCGGCGACCTGCACGGTCCGCGCTCGCATTCGTCCCCGCCCTGCTGGCAGTGACCGCGTGGCTGTTCCTTCCCGCGGCGGCCTCCGCGGAGCCACCCTCGCGGCTCCCCCAGCCGATCACCGACACCGCGGGCGTGCTCGACGACGCCGACGTCGCACGCATCCAGGAAGCGACGAACACCCTCTACGACGAGCACGGCCTGCAGTTGTGGGTGACCTACGTGTCGAGCTTCGACGGACGCGACTACAACAGTTGGGCGCAGGCCACCGCGCAGGCAAGCAATTTCGGTCCCGACACCGCGCTGCTGGCGGTGGCGACCGACGACCGCGAGTTCGCGCTGTGGACACCGACGGGTTCGGAGATCTCCGAGAGCGAGCGCGACCGGATCAGCTCGTCCGGCGTCGTGCCGGCCCTGCGCAACAGCGATTGGGCGGGCGCCGCCGTGGGCGCGGCCGACGGGTTGAGCAACGCCCTTACGCCGTCGGCTGCTCCGGTGACGACGCTGCTCGTCGGCGGCGGTGTCATCGCGGCCGGTGGTGCCGGGCTCTACGCCTACAACCGGCGGTCGAAGAGGAAGCGCGCCGACGCCGGTGCCGCGCAGGCCGCGCAGGTCGATCCGGCCGACACGACCGCTCTGCGCGGTCTGCCGGTCGAGGGTCTAGACCAGTATGCACAGACCCTCCTGGTGGACACCGACAACGCGGTGCGGTCCAGCGCCGAAGCGCTCGAGCTCGCCCGGGGTGAGTTCGGGGACTCCGCGGTGGCTCCTTTCGACCGCGCACACCGGCAGGCACAGGTCGCGTTGGCGAACGCCTTCGAGATCCGTCAGCGCCTCGACGACGACATCCCCGAGACGCCCGAACAGCAGCGCGACATGCTCGTGCAACTCGTCTCCTCGTGCGGGCAGGCGAACCGCGAACTCGATGCGCAGGTCGAGGCGTTCGACAAGATGCGCAACCTGCTGCTCGATGCCCCGGCCCGTCTGGACGGCCTCACGCAGCGCGCGATCGCGCTGCAGGCCCGCATCCCCGAGGCCGAGCGGATTCTGGGGCAGCTGCACTCGGAGTTCCCGGCGGGCGCCCTGACTCCGGTGGTCGACAACGTCTCGCTGGCGTGGGAGGAGATCTCGTTCGCCGAGAACGCGATCGACCAGGGCCGCACGGCGGTGGCGCGACCGGTCGGTGAGCAGGGCGACGCCGTGCGCGCGATCCGCGAGGCCGAACGCGCACTGGGGCATGCCGCGACGCTGCTCGACGCGCTCGACCATGCGGCGGAGGACATCCGGCGCGCGATCGCGACGCTTCCCGCCGCGGTGGAGGACGCCGAACAGGGTGTCGCCGACGCGAAGCAACTCCTCGACGCGGGCGGCCCGGAACTCGTCGACGCCCTGAAGGCCGTGCAGGAAGCCCTCGACCACGCCCGGGCCGAGCAGCACACCGACCCGCTGGGCAGTTTCACGCGGGTCGTCGAGGCCGATGCGCGTCTCGACGAGTTGCGTGCCCGGACGCGGCAGGCGAAGCAGCAAGCCGAGGAGATGCGGCGCCGCCTCGAACAGGATCTGAGCGCAGCGCAAGCGCAGGTCACCGCCGCGGCCGACTTCATCGGGACCCGCCGCGGCGTCGTGGGCGCCCAGGCACGCACCCGCCTGTCGGAGGCGCAGCGGCACCTGCAGGCCGCGCAGCAGGCAGCCGAGTCCGATCCGGCGGCCGCCATCCAGTACGCGCGGTCCGCCGCGTCGCTGGCCGCGCAGGCACTGCGCAGCGCCCAGAACGACGTGCAGCGCTGGAACAACCAGCACCGTCCGCCCCGCGGTGGTTCGTCGGGCGGCAACGTCGCCGGTGCCGTGCTCGGCGGCATCCTCATCAACAGCGTGCTCAACAGCGGCCGCGGCGGTGGCTTCGGTGGCGGTTTCGGTGGGGGCGGTTTCGGGGGCAGCGGCTTCGGCGGATCGAGTGGAGGACGCTTCTAGACCGGACGCTACCCCCACTACGAACTCATGGGACGCCTCGGAACGGTCGACGTCGCGCTGACACCGACCGACACGGACACGGTCTCATGGTTCTTCCGCAGCCCGCTCTACAAGCACTTCGGGTTGCTCACCGAATACGAGGGCACCTTCACCCACCAGGGTCGCAGCGTCACGGCCGACGGTCTGTGCTCGTTCGAGTACGGGGCGATACCGAGCCCGTATCTGATGCGGTCCACTCCTCTGCCGCCCGCGGCGAAGGCTCCGCTCGACCATTTCGTCTACCAGATCGTCGATCTCGACGCCGACACGCAGATCCTGTTGAGCCGCTACGCGATCGGTGACCGACCGTTCATGACGACGGCGATCCTGCGTACCCGCAGCGGTGCGGAACCCGTTGCCGGGACGTGGATTTCGAGATGGTTGAACTGCGCGACCAGTCCGAGCCGACTCCCTACGGCATCCCGATGCAGGTGCCGCGCCGGACCCGGTTCCTGGTGAAGGACACCCGCGGTCGTCCCTGGCTGGATTTCGAAGGGATCATGGACACCCCCTTCACCTACGGGCTGAGCACCGGATTCGTCACCGGTTTCGCATGGTCGGCGATCTGGCGGGGTGAGGAGATCTCCGGCCGCAGATATTTCGAGTACATCGATCGGCGCTCGACGAGGTGACCGCTACGAGCACCCGGCTACGAAGCGACAGATGCCCTCCGGTCCGTCGGGACCGGAGGGCATCTGCGTCGATCGGATCGGTCAGCAGCCGATCAGGCGCTGCGCGAGGTAGCCCTCGACCTGGTCGAGGCTCACACGCTCCTGCGCCATGGTGTCGCGCTCACGGATCGTGACGGCCTGGTCCTCGAGGGTGTCGAAGTCGACTGTGATGCAGAACGGGGTGCCGATCTCGTCCTGGCGACGGTAGCGGCGGCCGATGGCGCCGGCGTCGTCGAACTCGATGTTCCAGTTCTGGCGCAGCTTCGCGGCGAGGTCCTTGGCCTTCGGGCTCAGGTCGGCGTTGCGGCTGAGCGGCAGCACGGCGGCCTTGACCGGCGCGAGACGACGGTCGAGGCGCAGCACGGTGCGCTTGTCGACGCCACCCTTGGCGTTGGGTGCCTCGTCCTCGGTGTAGGCGTCGACGAGGAAGGCCATGAGCGAACGGGTCAGGCCGGCCGCCGGCTCGATCACGTAGGGCGTGTAGCGCTCATTGGTGGCCTGATCGAAGAAGCTCAGGTCGGTGCCGGAGTGCTTCGAGTGCGTCGACAGGTCGAAGTCGGTGCGGTTCGCGACGCCCTCGAGCTCACCCCATTCGCTGCCCTGGAAGTGGAAGCGGTACTCGATGTCGACGGTGCGCTTCGAGTAGTGCGACAGCTTCTCTAGCGGGTGCTCGTAGAGGCGCAGGTTGTCCTTGTTGATGCCCAGATCGGTGTACCAGTTCATCCGGTAGTCGATCCAGTACTGGTGCCACTGCTCGTCTTCGCCGGGCTTGACGAAGAACTCCATCTCCATCTGCTCGAACTCGCGGGTGCGGAAGATGAAGTTGCCGGGCGTGATCTCGTTGCGGAAGCTCTTGCCGATCTGGCCGATGCCGAAGGGCGGCTTCTTGCGCGAGGTGGTGAGCACGTTCGCGAAGTTCACGAAGATGCCCTGCGCCGTCTCGGGGCGCAGGTAGTGCAGGCCTTCCTCGCTCTCGATCGGGCCGAGGAAGGTCTTGAGCATCATGTTGAAGTCGCGGGGCTCGGTCCACTGGCCCTTGGTGCCGCAGTCCGGGCAGACGATCTCGGTCATCGGCACGGCGTCGGGGTCGTCGAGCTTGTTCTTCTCGGCGTAGGCCTCCTGCAGGTGATCCTGCCGGTGACGCTTGTGACAGCTCAGGCACTCGACGAGCGGGTCGTTGAAGACACCGACGTGGCCGGAGGCGACCCAGACCTGACGCGGCAGGATCACGGACGAGTCGAGGCCGACGACGTCCTCGCGGCTGGTGACCATGTTGCGCCACCACTGCTTCTTGATGTTGTCCTTGAGCTCCACGCCGAGCGGCCCGTAATCCCACGCGGACCTGGTGCCGCCGTAGATCTCACCGCAGGGATAGACCAGGCCCCGGCGCTTGGCGAGGTTGGCGACGGTATCGATCTTGGATTTGGGTGCCACTCGGTTTCTCCATCTTCGATGCGGGTTTTCGCAGCATGCGTCGATCTGTAAGCCTATCGCTCCTCGTTCGCAGCTCGAATTCGCGCCGGTTGACATGCACAACCGTGCATATCAAAATGGAATCGATTTGCAATAAGGCCCGCCGACCGGCGGCCGCCCCTGCCCCGAGGAGCCCCGTGAGCATCGACGCCGATCCACGCGAGTGCAGCACGGGCGAGCGCGCCCGCGGCCCGATCGGCAGCGACGCCCTGCCGTCCCCGGTCGATGTCTCCCCCGGCGCCCTGATCGCGGCCGGTGAGCTGCTGCGCGCACTGTCGGCACCCGTCCGCATCTCGATCGTGCTCGAACTGCGCGAGTCGGCCCGCTGCGTGCACGAGCTCGTCGGCGCCCTCGGCGTCACCCAGCCGCTCATCAGCCAGCATCTCCGCGTGCTCAAGACCGCCGGCGTCGTGCGCGGCGAACGCTCGGGACGCGAAGTGCTCTACCACCTGGCCGACGACCATCTCGCCCGCATCGTCGTCGACGCCGTCGCTCACGCCCAGGAAGGACGATCGCAGTGACCTCCGCCCGCAAACCTCTCGTGGGGGTCCGCTCGACCCGTCAACGCAGCGCCATCGTCGACCTGCTCGACAACACCGAGGAGTTCCGGTCCGCCCAGGACCTGCACGACGAGCTGCGCAAGCGCGGCGAGGGCATCGGCCTGACGACCGTCTACCGCACCCTGCAGTCGCTCGCCGAGGTCGGCAGCGTCGACGTGCTGCGCACCGACAGCGGCGAGTCGCTGTTCCGGCGGTGTTCCTCCGGGCACCACCACCATCTCGTGTGCCGCCACTGCGGCTTCACGGTCGAGGTGGACGGCCCGGAGGTCGAACGCTGGTCGCACGAGGTGGCCGAGTCGAACGGCTTCGTCGACGTCAGCCACACCGTGGAGATCTTCGGCAACTGCCGCGAGTGCGCCCTCGCTCAGGGCTGAACCGACGGCCCGCGGCCGTCAGCCGCAATCGCAGTCATCACAGCCGCAGCCGTCGGCGAGCAGGTTCTCCTCGCCGTCCTCGGCCTCACCGTCGAAGACCGACGCTTCTCCGCCGAGACGCTGCGCCAATGCGCGTGCCTGCTCGACGACCGGCACGAGCGACGCGACGGCCCGCACGAGATGGATCGGGACGAGCGGCGACGCCGCGACCCGCAGTTCGACGGTGACTCGGTCCTTGTCGAGGACGAACTTGACTTCGGGGAACTCGACCTGCAGGTCGCCGAGGACCTCGGCGGCGCGGGTGCGGCCCGTGATGCCCTCGACCAGGTAGGTGGTGAGCAGCACGAAGCCGCCCTCGGCGTCGACGGTCGCGTAGGTGAGCACGTCGTCGATCCAGATCGGGATCTCGCCGTCCTCGTCGGGCTCGGGCGCTTCCTCGAGAATCTCGGACAGCGTCTCCACCACAGCGGCGCGCAGCATGTCGTCGTCCTCGGTGGGGATCGCGACGGCGTGCGTCCCGTCGGCGACGACCTCCTCGGTGGTGGTCTCGGCGTCGATGTCGGTGGTGGTCACGAATTCTCCTTGGGATCGGGGGTGCCGGCCACGGCGCCACGCGCGTCGGCGGCACCGTCGAGCACGAGCAACAGCATGGTGGTCAGCGCCGTGTCGTCGAGCCCGGTCGCGGGGAACGAGTACCGCAGCACGACGTCGGCGTCGGTCTCGCGTTCGATGAGGTGGACCGAGCCGAACTGCAGGGCGTCGGCGGCGGCCGCGACCCGACCGCGCACGGCGTCGTCGAGCGGAAGATCCCACGCGAGCACTCCGGTGACGGAGACCACGTCGAGTCCTTCGGTGAGCGTGACGACCTGCAGCGCGAAGGGCACGGCGCCGTAGTCGAATCCGAACGAGCCGTCGCCGTCGGCGGCGGACGACGGGGTGCGGACGTCGACGAAGGGCGTCAGCGCGCCCGCGATCCGCTCGCGCAGCGAGGTCACTTCACACCACCGAACCGCCGGTCGCGGGAGGCGTATTCGACGCACGCCGCCCACAGATCGCGCCGGTCGAAATCGGGGAACATCGTGTCCTGGAAGACGAGTTCGGCGTAGGCCGACTGCCACAGCAGGAAGTTCGAGGTGCGCTGCTCGCCCGAGGGCCGCAGGAACAGGTCGACGTCGGGCATGTCGGGCTCGTCGAGATACCGCGCGATCGTCGACTCCGTGATGCGTTCGGGATCGAGTTCCCCTGCCGCGACCCGGCGGGCGATCTCCCGTGCGGCGTCGGCGATCTCGGCGCGACCGCCGTAGTTGACGCACATCGTGAGAGTCATGACGTCGTTGTCCTTCGTCAGTTCCTCGGCGATCTCGAGTTCCTTGATCACGCTGCGCCACAGGCGGGGACGGCGACCGGCCCACCGGACGCGCACCCCCATCTCGTGCATCTCGTCGCGGCGGCGGCGGATCACGTCGCGGTTGAAGCCCATGAGGAAGCGGACCTCGTCGGGGCTGCGCTTCCAGTTCTCGGTGGAGAAGGCGTAGGCCGAGAGCCACTCGACGCCCATCTCGATACATCCGCACACCGTGTCCATCAGCACGGCCTCGCCGCGTTCGTGGCCGGCGGTGCGCGGCAGACCGCGCTCCTGCGCCCAGCGACCGTTGCCGTCCATCACGAGCGCCACGTGCTGGGGGATCAGCTCGGGTTGCAGCACGGGAGGTCGCGCGCCCGACGGATGCGGGTCGGGCGGCCGGATCACCCGCTCAGGCGATGGGGGCGTGGTACGTCGTCGAATCACGGTCCCCATCCTGCCGGACACCCTGGGCGACGTCATCAACCCGGTTCCCCGTCGCAGGTTCGGTGCGACCGCGCTCGACGAGGGGCAGCGAACGCAGTTGCCGTTCGAGATGCCACTGCAGGTGCGCGGCGACGAGCCCGCTGGCCTGGCGACGCACCGCCGTGTCGGCGGCCTCGGTGTCGGCCCAGCGTCCGTGGTTGAGCGCGTCGAGCAGCGCCAACACACCCGGGGCCGGGGTGGCCGCCCCCGGCGGACGGCAGTGCACGCACACCGCACCACCGGCGGCGACGTGGAAGGCGGTGTGCGGGCCGGGACGGTCGCAGCGCGCGCAGTGGGTGATCGCCGGCGCCCATCCCGCGTAGGCCATGGCCCGCAGCAGATAGGCGTCGAGTACGAGTTCGGGTGGCCGGGTGCGGTCGCACACCGCGCGGAGGGCGCCGACGGTGAGTGCGTGCAGGCGCGGCACGGGCGCGCGTTCCTCACCGGCGAGGCGTTCGGCGGTCTCGAGGATCGCGCACGCGGTGGTGTAGCGGGGGTAGTCGTCGACGATACCCACCGCGAAGGCGTCGAGGGTCTGCACCTGGGTGATGACGTCGAGACTGCGGCCCGGGTGGAGCTGGACGTCGATGTGGGCGAACGGTTCGAGCCGTGCGCCGAACTTGGAGCGTGTCCGGCGCACGCCCTTCGCGACGGCCCGCACGAGACCGTGCCGACGCGTCAGCAGGGTGACGATGCGGTCGGCCTCGCCCAGCTTGTGCTGGCGCAGCACCACCGCGTTGTCCCGATAAAGCCTCACTCCCCGAGTCTGTCATGTCGCGGTGACACGGGACGGTCCACGAAGGGACTCGACACCCAGAACGGGAACGCGTTATTGTTCGTTCGAACGAACGGGGGAACGAATGGACGCTCGAACCGACCTGCGCGACCTGAAGGCGACCGTCGAGGCACTCGACCGCGGCGAGACCACCTCCACGGACCTCGTCCGTGCGAGCCTCGACCGGATCGACGAATCGCAACCGCACCTGAACGCCTTCCGCGTCGTGCGCCGCACCACCGCACTCGACGAGGCCCGCGAGGCCGACCGGCGCCGCGCGAACGGCGAACACCTCCCCCTGCTGGGTGTCCCCATCGCGATCAAGGACGACACCGACATCGTCGGCGAGACGACGATGTTCGGCTGCGCCGGCACCTTCGCCCCGAAGGACACCGACGCCGAGGTGGTGCGTCGCCTGCGGGCCGCCGGCGCGGTGATCGTCGGCAAGACCCACTCCCCCGAACTCGGCCAGTGGCCGCTCACCGGCGGCGACGCCTTCGGGCACACCCGCAGCGCGTGGTCGCGCGACCACACCCCCGGCGGCTCGTCGGGTGGCAGCGCCGCGGCCGTCGCGGCGGGACTCGTGCCGGCCGCCCTGGGATCCGACGGCGCCGGATCGGTCCGCATCCCCGCCTCGTGGTCCAATCTCGTCGGCATCAAGCCCCAACGCGGCCGGATCTCCATGTGGCCCGACGCCGAATCCTTCAACGGACTCACCACGCACGGCCCACTCGCCCGCACGGTCGCCGACGCGGCCCTGCTCCTCGACGTCGTGTCCGGGAACCACCCCGGCGACCGGCACGCGTGCGCGCCGCTGACCGTCTCCGACGCCGTGGGACG
The DNA here is from genome assembly GCF_000801125.1 of Rhodococcus sp. Chr-9. NCBI lineage: Bacteria > Bacillati > Actinomycetota > Actinomycetes > Mycobacteriales > Nocardiaceae > Rhodococcus > Rhodococcus sp. Chr-9. The sequence goes on along the minus strand of NZ_JTIZ01000076.1, from coordinate 88,098 downwards.
AGATCCCGGCAGACTGAACATCGCTCTGTCGCTGAAGATCCCGTTCACCGCGACACCCACCAGCCTCGACGCCCGCGTCCGCACCCGCATCGCCGCACTCGCCGCGGTACTGCGCGATCTCGGCCACGAGGTGACGCTCGCCGATCCCGACTACGGAATGACGTTCGGTCTCACCTTCCTCCCTCGATCCATGGCCGGTATCGAGGATTGGTTGTACCGCCTGCCCGACCCGTCCCTCGCCGACGTGCGCACCCGCGCCAACGCCCGCACCGGCCGGTTCCTGCACGGTTATCCGTTGCGGGCGGCGCGCGCGGTCGAACCGCGACTGCACCGTCGGGTCGGCCGCATCTTCGACCGGTTCGACGTCGTACTCGCCCCCACCACTGCCACACCGCCGCTGCCGGTGACGGCGATCGACGGCATCGGCGGCTGGGCGACCGACAAGGTCATCACCGGCGCATGCCCCTACGCGTGGCCGTGGAACGTGCTGGGCTGGCCCGCGATCAACGTCCCCGCGGGTTTCACCGAGGAGCGACTGCCGGTGGGTGCCCAGCTGCTCGGCCCGGCGAACTCCGAACCGCTGCTGGTGTCCCTCGCCTCCCAACTCGAATCGGTGCTGCGCTGGCACGAACACACCCCGGAGCGATGGTGGTGACCACGCGCGACGACGCCCGCTCGCGGATCGTCCACGCCACCCTGTATCTCGTCGGCACCGACGGGGTCGCCGGGGTGACGAACCGGCGCATCGCGGCGCGCGCCGAAGTGTCGCTCGGTTCGATCACCTACCATTTCCCCACCCAGGCCGACCTGCTGCGCGCCGCGCTCGAGTTCTTCGTCGACGAGGAGACCGAGCGGCTGCGAGAACTCGCCGAGCAGTATCGATCCCGGGCCCTGTCGCTGACGGAGGCCGCCGAACTCACCGAACGCGTCGCCCACGACCTGACCTTCACGGCCGAACGCATCGCCCCCTTCGAGCTCTATGTGCAGGCGGGGCGCGACGAGGAACTGCGGCGGGTCGCCGAACGCTGCTGGCGTGCCTACGACGCGTTGACTGCCTCCGTCCTTTCCGCGCTGGGAGTGCCGGATCCGGAGACGATCGCCCCGACGGTCGTCGCGACCATCACCGGGCTGCAACTGCGCCGCCTGTCGACGGGTACGGAGCCGGATCTGTCGGAGGCCGTTCTGCTGCTGCTGCACGGCGCGGCGGCCACGCGTCGCTGAGTTCCCTTCGGTCACCGGCCCCGGCGTGACGACGCGTTCACATCCGCGTCCGCGACGAAACACCACCGTCACGAATTATGCCGTGTGCACAATTCTTTCGCGTCGCGAGTGGTTGGTCGGCCGATTGCCGAGTCCTGTCCGACTCTTCGGGATCGACATGTTCCGGCCGACGACGGCGGTGCCGCCCATCGATGCTCGCGGCGATGCTGCACCATCGGCGCCGACGAACTCATGGTGCGTCCCTTCGGGCGCTGGATGATCAACGGCCGTATCGCCTACGTCGTGCTGTTCGTCGTCACCTATCTGCTGTCGTTGTTCTTCTGCCCACACCTGCTCTCGCGATCATCGGTGCCGTGCTGCTCCCGGCGGCGATCAAGGCCGGGCTGCCGCCGCTCGGCCTTGATCGCCCTCGCGATTTCCGGACAGGGCGTGGCCCTCGAACATTGTGCCACCCATTTCGTCGACGGCTTGGTCCACGCGTTCAAGGCCATGGGAATCATCCTGCCGGTGGCCGGATTCGTGTACCCCGGCATCCCCGACTACTCCGGTTCGATCCTGGGACTCGAGGACGGCACCGGGCCGGCCTTCCTGTTCGACGCCGTCGAGAGCATCCAGACCCGCATTCCCGACAACGGTCTCTTCGCCGCGTTCAGCATGATCCTGATCGGCATGCTCATCGGTCTGGACGGCTCCGGCTGGGCCGGTCTGCCGCTTACCGGTGGTATCGTCGCCGCGCTCGCCCCGCAGGCCGGAACGGACACCGCAACGCTTGCCGCCCTTGCGCAGAACGCCGCGACCTGGACCGGCGGCGGCACCCGCGTCATCTGGTCGTCGCTGATCGTGGTCGCGGGCTTCTGCCGCGTCCCGGTCGGTGATCTCGTGCGACGACTCGCGATCCCGGTGGTGAGCGGATTGCTCGTCGCCGCTGTCGCCGCTTCGACGTCTCCGCTGCCGTCGCCATGACACCGCGGCCGGCGGAACTGATCGACCGCTTCAGCGCGTTCGTCGGCACCGACCTACCTCGCGTCGATGTGGGTCGCCCGGCCGATCACCGCGTCCACCCCGTAGGGCTCGGCGTCAGAATCCCAGACGGCCCAGCTGTTTGGGGTCTCGCTGCCAGTCCTTCGCGACCTTCACGTGCAGGTCGAGGTAGATCTTCACGCCGAGGAGCTTCTCGATGTGGGTGCGTGCGGCGGTGCCCACTTCGCGCAGCCGCGCGCCCCCCTTGCCGATGACGATGCCCTTCTGGCTCGGCCGTTCGACGTAGAGCAGGGCGTGCACGTCGAGCATCTCGCCCTGCTTCTCGGTGCGACCCTCGCGTTCGGTGATCTCCTCGATCACGACGGCGAGCGAGTGGGGCAGCTCGTCGCCGAGACCTTCGAGGGCGGCCTCGCGGATGAGCTCGGCCATCAGGGTCTCTTCCGGCTCGTCGGTGAGCTCGCCGTCGGGATAGAAGGCCGGTCCGGGTTCCATGTGCGAGACGAGGACGTCGACGAGGACCTCGACCTGCTCACCCGAGGCCGCGGAGACCGGCACGACCTCGCAGTTCTCGCCGAGGAGCTTCGACACGGCGAGCAACTGCGCGGCGACCTGCTGTTTGCCCACCTTGTCGATCTTCGTGACAATGCCGATGACCGGGGTCTTCGGCGCCATGTGGCGCACCTGCTCGAGGATCCAGCGGTCGCCGGGGCCGATCTTCTCGTCGGCGGGGAAGCACATGCCGATCGCGTCGACCTCGGAGTAGGTGTCCTGCACCAGGTCGTTGAGCCGCTGGCCGAGCAGGGTGCGCGGGCGGTGCAGTCCCGGGGTGTCCACGAGGATGAGCTGGGCGTTGTCGCGGTGGACGATGCCGCGGATGGTGTGGCGGGTGGTCTGCGGGCGCGACGAGGTGATCGCGATCTTGCTGCCGACAAGCGCATTCGTGAGCGTCGACTTCCCGGTGTTGGGCCGGCCGACGAAACAGATGAAGCCGGAACGGAAGTCGGTGTCGGTCATGCATGCTCCTCGGTGGTGGCCGTATCGGTATCGGTGGGTTCTTCTTCGGGGCTGACGCGCTGCACGAAGACGGTGCTCACACGCACCCGCCCGCGGACGTCCGGTCCGCCCTCGCCGCGGAGCAGCAGGCCGTGGGTCCGTACCTCCGCACCCGGCAGAGGAACTCGGCCGAGTTCGTAGCCGAGGAGTCCGCCGACGGTGTCGACCTCGTCGTCCTCGATGTCGATGTCGAACAGTTCGCCGAGGTCCTCGACGGGAAGTCGCGCGGAAACGCGGTAGGTGTCGTCGCCGAGTTCCTCGACGTCGGGGATCTCCCCGGTGTCGTACTCGTCGGCGATCTCGCCGACGATCTCCTCGATGACGTCCTCGATCGTCACGAGACCGGCGATGCCGCCGTATTCGTCGACGAGGATCGCCATGTGGTTGCGGTCGCGCTGCATGTCGGCGAGCAGATCGTCGAGGCGCTTCGAATCCGGCACGAAGACCGCCGGTCGCATGACGTCGGCGACGGAGACGCTGCGTCCGCCGTCGCGGTGGTAGTAGGTCTGCTGGACGAGATCCTTGAGGTAGACGACACCGCGGATGTCGTCGACGTTCTCACCGATCACCGGGATCCGCGAGTGCCCGCTGCGGACGGCGAGCGAGGTGGCCTGACCGGCCGTCTTGGTCTCCTCGATCCACACCATCTCGGGGCGTGGAACCATGATCTCGCGAGCGGTGGTGTCGCCGAAGTCGAACACCGACTGGATCATCCGGCGTTCCTCGTCGGCCACGACCCCGCTCTCCTGAGCGAGATCGACCAGTTCGCGCAGCTCGATCTCGTTGGAGAACGGGCCGTTCCTGAAACCGCGACCGGGTGTGACCGCATTGCCTACGCTGATGAGGATTCGGCTGATCGGACCGAGCAGGACACCGAGTACCCGCAGCGGTCCGGTGGCGGCGAGCGCGATCGGGTACGCGTGCTGGCGTCCGAGCGTGCGCGGGCTGACCCCGATCACGACGTAGTCGACGATCACCATCACCGCAGCGCCCACGACGAGCGCCCATGTGCGGTCGAGCACGGCGAGCAACGCACCGACGAGCACGACGGTGGCGGTGATCTCGCAGAGGATGCGCAGCAGCACCGTCAGATTGACGTAGCGGGGCCGATCGTCGAGCAGACCGAGCAGGCGGCGCGCACTGGGGCGGCCCTCCTTCGCGAGTTCCTCGGCGCGCGCCGCGGATACGGTGTTGAGCGCGGAATCGACAGCGGCGAACAGGCCGCCGAGCACCACCAGGACGACCGCCAGGACGACGAGGGGCACGGTACTCACGCGATCGTCACTCCCTCGATCGGTGCCGTCCGATCACGATGGCTCGCACTGTCGCCGCTCATGATTCGGGGGTGTCGACGAAACCGGCCTTGCCCAGCAACTTCCGGTCGCGGGCGGCGAGCCGCGCCTCGTGCTCGGCGCGGCGGATCTCCTCGTACCACTCGGCGAGGAGCTGGTTCTGCAGGCCGAACATCTCCTTCTCCTCCTCCGGTTCGGCGTGGTCGTAGCCGAGGAGGTGGAGCATGCCGTGCACGGTGAGCAGGGCGAGTTCGTGGGCCACCGGGTGACCGGCCTTCGCCGCCTGGTCGGCGGCGAACTGCGGACACAGCACGATGTCGCCGAGCATCGACGGTCCCGGTTCGGGAGCGTCCGGACGCCCCCCGGGCTCGAGTTCGTCCATGGGGAACGACATCACGTCGGTGGGGCCGGGAAGGTCCATCCACCGCACGTGCAGATCGGCCATGGTGTCGAGGTCCACGAGCACCATCGACAACTCCGCCGCCGGATGCACATCCATCCGGGCGATCACGAAACGGGCGACGTCGAGGAGCTCCTCCTCCGAGACGTCCATTCCCGATTCGTTCGAGATCTCGATGCTCATGACTGGAGTTCCTTCTGCACGACGGTATTCGGTTGATCTACAAGGGTGTTCATCGACGCTGCACCCGCTGCGCGCGACGTTGAGCACGGTTGCCGGGGATCCCGTCGCCGTCGCGGGTGGCCTCGAAACGGCTGTAGGCGTCGACGATGTCGGAGACGAGCCGGTGCCGCACGACGTCGCTGCTGTCGAGTCGCGCGATGTGGATGTCGTCGATGCCGTCGAGGATCTCGGTGGCGGCGGCGAGACCCGAACGGGCGCCGCCGGGCAGGTCGATCTGCGTGATGTCGCCCGTCACGACGATCTTGGAATTGAAGCCCAGACGCGTGAGGAACATCTTCATCTGTTCGGCGGTGGTGTTCTGCGCCTCGTCGAGGATGATGAACGCATCGTTCAGGGTGCGGCCACGCATGTACGCCAGGGGTGCGACCTCGATGACCCCGGCCTGCATGAGCTTCGGGATCGCCTCGGGATCCATCATGTCGTGCAGCGCGTCGTGCAGTGGACGCAGATACGGGTCGATCTTCTCGTGCAGGGTGCCCGGCAGGAAGCCGAGCCGCTCCCCTGCCTCGACGGCGGGACGCGTGAGGATGATGCGGTTGACCTGCTTGGTCTGCAGCGCCTGCACGGCCTTTGCCATGGCGAGATAGGTCTTGCCCGTACCAGCCGGTCCGACACCGAAAACGATGGTGTGGGCATCGATCGCGTCGACGTACCGCTTCTGGTTCAGGGTCTTGGGCCGGATCGTCTTCCCGCGCCGCGACAGAATGTCGAGGCTGAGCACGTCGGCCGGCGACTCGGAGAGCCCCTGGGTGAGCATGCCCACGGTGCGACGCACGGCGTCGGGCGCGAGCGATTGTCCGCGACGGACGATGGTGACGAGTTCGGCGAGCGCACGTTCCGCGAGGGCGACGTCGGCGGGCGCTCCGGTCAGCGTGACGGTGTTGCCCCGCACGTGGATGTCCGCCGCCAGGAGGGCTTCGAGGGCGATCAGATTCTCGTCCGCGGCTCCGAGCAGGGGCGCTGCGGCCTCCGAGGGGAGGTCGAGGCTCGATTTGACCGTGGTCGGCTCGAATTCGGGGGGCTCGTGGGGTCGGTCTGGTTCACTCACGTGGACGGTACGTCCTGCTTTCGGTTCGGCTCCTGCACGACGGTCGTCGTGTTCGTGCCAGTCTAGCGCCGGACGAAGCGCACCCTCCCGCAACAGGGAGTTTCAGCGGGGTTGGATTCCGCCTTCACCAGAACCCGCCTCCGCGAGCCACCGCCGTGCCTCGGCGAGGATCCCGGGTGCCCGGTCGGGTGAGACCCCACCGAGCACGAGATTGCCCAGGACGATCGTGTCGCCCGAGTCGTCCACCAGCCCGAGATTGGCCTGCTCGAGTGTGGCCATCGTCAGGCCCTCCATCATCCCTACGAGCACGGGCGCCGGGAGGTAGTCGGAGAGCTGGCTCTGCGCGAGGCCGCGTTCGACGTGCCCGAGGACACGTGAGCGCACCGGGGAGACCAGCTCGGCGATGCGCTGCTCTCCCATCTCCTTGCGGGCGAAGGAGAGCAGCACGCGGTAGCGGTCGCCGATGGGCCAGGTCCGCAACGCCACGACCGCGAGCGCGACCGCGGGATCGTCCGGCTCGGGGTGGTCGAGAGCCTCGGCGAGTGCGGTCGAGGCGTCGTCGACGATCCCCTCGACGAGGGCTTCCCGGTTGGGGAAGTGCGCATAGACGGTGCGGCGGACGACACCCGCGGCTTTGGCGACATCGTCCATGCTCGCGTCGGAGTCGGCCGCAAAGCACATCACCGCAGCGTCGAGTATGCGCATGCGGTTCGCATTGAATCGGGTTCGCGGTCGTGTGACCGAGTTCTCCACGTTCTCGCCCTCTTCCGCTGACTGTGATCTGTCTTTCATTTTAGTTGCACACGGATGTGCAGCTGCGTAACTTGCACACCACCGTGTAGATCGGGGCTCAGGTCCCGGCCCGTGTCGCACCCGAGGAGAGCCCATGCCCACTGCCGTGACCCTCGCAGGAGGGACCGCAGCGAAGGAACCCTACCGGCTGCGCTGGGCCGGACTGGCGGTGCTGTGCCTGAGCCTGCTCATCGTCGTGATGGCCAACACCTCGCTCATCGTCGCCGCACCCGGCATGCTGCGCGAACTGCAGCTCACCAGCGCCGACATGCAGTGGATCATCGACGGCTACACCGTCCCCTATGCCGCGCTGATGCTGCTGTTCGGCGTGCTCGGCGATCGATACGGACGACGTCGCGCGTTGCTGGCGGGCCTGGTCGTCTTTGCCGCCGGCGCGGTCTACGGATCGTTCGCCGACAGCGCCGGCGACGTGATCGTCGCGCGCATCGTCATGGGGGTGGGCGCCGCCGTGATCATGCCTGCGACACTGTCGCTGCTCGTCGCGATGTTCCCCGTGCACGAGCGTGCCCGCGCGATCGCAGCCTGGGCCGCCACGTCCGGACTCGCCATTGCGCTCGGTCCCCTGCTCGCCGGATGGCTCCTCGAATCGAACTCGTGGGGTTCGACCTTCCTCATCAACGTGCCGATCGCGGCATTCGCGGCGATCGCGGCCCTGATCCTCGTGCCGGCCTCGAAGGCGGACGATCTCACCCGCACCGACTGGGTCGGCGGCGCCCTGTCGGTCGCTGCTCTCGGCGGAATCGTCTACGCGATCATCGAGGGGTTCCACTTCGGTTGGGGCACCGGGGTGATCGCCACCTCGATCGGCTCGGTGATCGCCGCGGTGCTCTTCGTGATGTGGGAACTTCGCCACCCCCGGCCGTTGCTGGACGTGCGTCGGGTCGCGGACCGGACCGTCGGCGGTGCGTGCGTGTCGGTGTTACTGCTCTTCCTCGTCGCCTTCGGCGCCATCTACTTCGTCGCGCAGCAGTTCCAGTTCGTGCTCGGTTACGGCCCGCTCGAGACCGGTCTGCGTCTGCTTCCCCTCGCGGTGACGGTCTCGCTCGGCGCGGCGCTGAGCGGCCGGTTCGCGCCCCGACTCGGTGCGCGGGCCCTCGTGGGCACGGGCATGTTCGCCGCTGCGGCAGGCATCCTCACCTTGACCGTCACGGCCGGCGCCTCCGGCTTCACGCCCTTTCTGATCTCGTTGTTGCTGCTCGGATTGGGCATCGGCCTGGCCACATCCCCGTCCACCGACCTGATCATGGGCGGCTTCCCCGACTCGGACCTCGGAGCGGCGGGCGGGTTGAACGACACCGCAGTGGAATTCGGCGGGTCTCTGGGCATCGCCGTGCTCGGCTCGATCCTCGCGACCACCTATCACCGCGAGATCTCCGGGTTCCTCGACGGATTGCCGTTGGCGGACCTGACAGGTCCGATGGCCGATCAGGCCGCGATGGCGATCGAGGCGGCCGGCGATTCGGTGGGCGGTGCGGCGATCGTCGCGGAGGAACTCGCAGCGAACCCATTCGCGGCGTCGTACGCACAACCGCTGCTCGACGCGTCGTCCGCAGCGTTCGCCGAGGCGATCTCGTCCGCGAGCCTCGTCGCCGGCATCGTCCTGCTCATCGGCGCCGCGGCGGTCACCACGCTACTCCCCCGCGGACTCCACACCCGCACCGGCAGCGAGGCCGAGATCGGCCACTGACCGGACGGTGAGCAGGTCGAGCGATCGCGCCCAGGCCCGGGTGCTCCGGTTCAGGAAGGCGACGTGATCCTCACCGTCGAACAGCTCCAGCGACACCGGATCTCCTGCCGCGTCGGCCGCGTCGACGTAACGGTGCGCGACACTCACCGACACCTGCTCGTCGGCGGTGCCGTGCAGCACCGCGACCGGCACACCGATCGGCGGCCGGTGCGTCGGCGAGGCCGACCGATAACACTCGGGTGCCTCCGCGTAGGACGCACCGAAGAGCGCCTCGAACGCCTCCACGCGACGACCGCGCTCCCCGGCGGTGACGAGGTCGAGCGCACCCGCCTGCGAAACCACGAATTCCGGTCGCACCGACGTGCACTCACCCGCGAGCCACACCGCCAGCTGGCCTCCCGCAGAGTGACCGACGAGCCGCACACGGTCGAGATCGACCTCGACACCGCCGCGCTGCGCGTGCGGAACGACCTCGGTGAAGATCGTCTCGTACGCCGCGACCACATCGGCGGACATCTCGTCCCACGCGCCACCGGCCTCGAGACGGCGGTACTCGACGTTCCACGCCACCACACCGCGACGCGCGAGTTCCACGGACAGCGCCGTACCGAGGGTGAGCTGGTAGCGGCCGTGCCACGAACCGCCGTGAACGACCATGACGGCGGGAACGGGCCCCGTCACCGTCGCGGGGTCGGGTAGGAAGACGTGCCCGAACTGCTGCGAGTGGGTGCCGTAGGCGATCTTCGTACGAGCCAAGAGAGGAAATTCCTTCGATACGTATGGTCGGGACCCGCAAGCGATCCCGCAGCACAGAGAATCGGGACCCGCAAGCGATCCCTAGTGCAGGGGCCTGGTACGCCACCGGTCGGTCAACACACCGATCGCGCCGAGTGCGACGGCCGCGGCGGTCGAGGTGCGCAGCACCGTGGGGCCGAGACCGACGGCCACCGCGCCCGCGTCGACGAGGGCCTCGACCTCCGCGTCGTCGAGTCCGCCTTCGGGACCGACGATCAGCGTCAGCGAATCGACGTCGCGCACGGGCAGATCGGCGAAGGGGATCGTGGCGGATTCGTGGAGCACCGCGACGACGTCGCCGCGCTCGACGGCCGAGCGGACCCGTGCGACGACCTCGGGTGTGCGGTGCAACCCGGCCACCGTCGGCACGTGCGCGCGCCGCGACTGCTTCGCCGCGGACGTCGCGACCGCCTGCCACTTGGCAACACCCTTGTCCGCCTTGGCATCCCACCGGGCGACACAGCGCACCGACTGCCACGGTACGAACTCGTCGGCGCCGGCCTCGGTGGCCAGTTCGACGGCGAGTTCGGACCGGTCGGACTTCGGCAGCGCCTGCACGACGGTCACGCTCGGACGCGGCGGGTCGACAACGCGACGACCGAGCACGAGCGCTTCGAGCCGGTCCTTCGCGACCGCCGTGACCTCGACGTCGGCGACCTCACCGGCACCGTCGGACAACACGAGCCGCTCGCCTACCGCGATACGGCGCACCGTCGCGGCGTGCCGGCCCTCCTTGCCGTCGAGCACGGCCGTCCGCCCCTCGTCGGGCAGCGGGTCGAGGTAGAACAGTGTCGCGGCCACCCGAGCGACCTAACGGGCGCTGAACGCGTCGCGCAGGCGCGAGAACAGGCCGCCGGTGTTCTGCGAACCCGTGGTCACGACCTCGACATGCTCCCGGTCGCTGTGCCGGCGCAGGTCCTCGAGCAGCTTCGTCTGCTTGTGATCGAGCTTGCTCGGCACCACGACCTCGAGATGCGCGTGCAGGTCGCCGCGCGTACCCGAGCGCAGCTTCGGCATGCCGTGGCCGCGCAGCACCGAGACCGAACCGGGCTGGGTGCCGGGATCGATGGTGATCTCGGTGGGGCCGTCGAGGATGGTCTCGATCGTCACCTTGGTGCCGAGCGCAGCGTCGACCATGGGCACGCGGATGGTGCAGTGCAGGTCGTCGCCGTCGCGCACGAAAACCTCGTGCTGCTGTTCGAGCACCTCGACGTAGAGATCGCCGGCAGGACCGCCGCCGGGGCCGACCTCGCCCTGAGCCGCGAGGCGGATGCGCATCCCGTTGCCGACGCCGGCGGGCACCTTGACGGTGACCTCGCGGCGGGCGCGCACGCGGCCGTCACCACCGCACTTGCGGCAGGGATCCGGGATCGTCTCGCCGACACCGCGGCAGGTGGGGCACGGGCGGGACGTCATGACCTGGCCGAGGAAGGAACGCTGGACGGACTGAACCTCACCGGCGCCACCGCAGGTCTCGCAGCGCACGGGCTTCGAATCGCCGTGGGTGCCGGAACCGGTGCACGCGTCGCACAGGATCGCGGTGTCGACCGTGACCGTCTTGGTGACGCCGCGAGCGCATTCCTCGAGGGTCAGGCGGGTGCGGAGCAGCGAGTCGGCGCCGGGCTGGACGCGGCCGCGCGGACCGCGGGAACCGCCGGCCCCACCACCGAAGAACGCCTCGAAGACATCACCGAGGCCGCCACCGAAGCCGGCGCCGCCGAAGCCGCCCGCACCGCCGCCACCGGGTTCGAGCGGGTCGCCGCCGAGGTCGACGATGCGTCGCTTCTCGGGATCCGACAGCACCTCGTAGGCGGCCGAGATCTCCTGGAAACGCTTCTGCGCCGACTCGTCGGGGTTCACATCCGGGTGGTGCTCGCGCGCCAACTTGCGGTACGCCCGTTTGATCTCCTGGTCGGTCGCGTTCTTGGACACGCCGAGCGTCCCGTAGTAGTCCCGTGCCACGTTTGGTTCTCGTCCTTACGTCGTTCTACAGAGCAAAAATGGACGGTGCTCAGCGTTCGCCGAGCACCTCACCGATATATCTCGCAACGGTGGCGACCGATGCGATGGTTCCCGGATAGTCCATCCGGGTGGGGCCGAGCACTCCCAGACCACCGAAGACCGTACCCGCGGCCCCGTAGCCGGTGGACACGACCGAGGTGGTGCGCATCTCCTCGAACTGGGTCTCCTCACCGATGCGGACGGTGACCCGGCCTGCGTCCTGGCTGGACGCGAGCAGTTTGAGCACCACGACCTGCTCCTCGAGGGCTTCGAGGACCGTACGCAACGAGCCCGGAAGCATGCCGTGGCCGTCGAAGTCGGCGGCGTTGCGGGTGAGATTGGCGGTGCCGCCGAGCACGAGACGCTCCTCGGGGTGCTCGACGAGGGTCTCCACCAACACGGTGGTGCACCGGATGAGCGCGTCGCGCAGATCGTCCGGTGCGTTGTCGGCGAGCTCGGTCACTGCGACGGAGGCCGCGGCGAGCCGCTTGCCGGTCAATGCCCCGCCGAGCAGCTCACGCAACCGCGACAGGCCGTCCTCGTCGATCACGTCGCCGAGTTCGACGATGCGCTGATCGACGCGGCCCGAGTCGGTGATGAGCACGAGCAGCAGCCGCGCCGGTGTCAGCCCGACCACCTCGAGATGTCGCACGGACGACGCGGAGAGCGTCGGGTACTGCACGACCGCGACCTGGCGGGTGAGCTGCGCGAGCAACCGCACCGCGCGGCGCAGCACGTCGTCGAGGTCGACGCCCGATTCGAGGAACTGCAGGATTGCGCGGCGCTCGGCCGACGAGAGCGGTTTGACCTCCGCGATCCTGTCGACGAACTGGCGGTAGCCCTTGTCGGTGGGCACGCGTCCCGAGCTCGTGTGGGTCTGTGTGATGTATCCCTCTGCTTCGAGCACAGCCATGTCGTTGCGGACCGTGGCGCTGGACACTCCGAGATTGTGCCGGTCGACGAGAGTCTTGGAGCCGATCGGCTCCTTGGTGGACACGTAATCCGCCACGATGGCGCGCAAGACCGTGAATCTCCGCTCCTCGGTACTCGACAACCCGCCACCTCCGTTTCCGCCGCCTGCAGGACTGCACCTCTCGGGGCCGTACCCTGTCAGTCTAATCGCGCGACGACCTCGAAGGTGTCGGGCACGTGTGCGATACCACCCCGAACCGGAAGCGACGCCTTCGGCGCGTCCCCCGTAATGTGTTCACATGATCTTCAAGGGCGTCCGGGACGGCAAGCCGTATCCCGATCACGGACTGTCTCTGCGCGACTGGTCGAGGATTCCGCCCCGCCAGGTGCGCCTCGACGAGATCGTCACGACGACGAAGGTGCTCGAACTCGACCGGCTGTTGTCGGAGGACTCGACGTTCTACGGCGATCTGTTCCCACACGCCGTCCAGTGGCAGGGCGTGCTGTACCTCGAGGACGGACTCCACCGTGCCGTGCAGTCTGCGCTGCGGAACCGGACGGTGCTGCACGTGCGTGTCTTCGAGTACGACGTGCTGATTCCCGGTGGCGTGCCCGACCCGGGCGCCGAGGTTCGGGGCCCGTCGCCCGCATAGCCCGATCAGGGGTGGATACCGTGGAGCCCCGCGATGTGTCGAGTGTGATCGTCACCCTCACGTTCGTCACCGTCGACGGCCGGACCGAGTCGGATAAGTACTAGGTGTCGGTGGTCGAGAACCGTGGGCGGCTGTCGGTCTACGACTCGGAGCGCATCGGAGCAGCATGACGCGACCGGTCGGTCGGAGCAGCATGACGCGACCGGACGGTCAGTCGTCCGCGCCGACCAGGATGGTGCGGACCACCGCGTCGGCGAGCAGCCGGCCCCGGTCGGTCAGCACGAGCTGATCGTCGCGCTCCACGGCGAGCCCGTCGGCGACCACCGTCTCTGCTGCCTCGCGCTCACCGTCGTCGAGCTCCGACAACGGCAGGCCCGTGCGCAGCCGGACGGTGAGCATGACGAGTTCGGTGTGCCGGTCCTCGGCCGTGAGGTGTTCGCTGCCCCCGACGGGCAGGACTCCGTCGGCGAGGGTCGACGCGTAACGGGCGGGATGCTTGACGTTCCACCAGCGCACGCCACCGACGTGGCTGTGCGCGCCCGGCCCGGCGCCCCACCAGTCGCCGCCGTCCCAGTAACCGAGGTTGTGGGCGCAGCGCGCCGACGGATCATCGGCCTTCGCCCAGTTGGACACCTCGTACCAGGTCATCCCGGCGTCGGCGAGTCGCGCGTCGATCCGCTCGTACCGCGATGCGAGCACGTCGTCGTCCGGAGCCGGCAGCTCGCCGCGACGGACACGGCGAGCGAGGGCGGTGCCGTCCTCGACGATGAGCGCGTACGCCGAGACGTGGTCGACCCCCGCTTCGAGCACGGCGTCGAGGGAGGCGTCGAGGTCGGCGTCGCGCTCGCCGGGAGTACCGTAGATCAGATCGAGGTTGATGTGGCCGAAACCGGCCGCGCGCGCTTCCTTCGCCGCCGCGACGGGACGCCCGGGTGTGTGGGTGCGGTCGAGGACCGCCAGCACGTGGGGCGCCGCGGACTGCATGCCGAGCGACACGCGGGTGTATCCGGCCTCGCGGATCGACGAGAAGAACTCCGTGGAGGTCGACTCCGGGTTCGATTCGGTGGTCACCTCGGCGCCGGGAGCGAGCCCGAACGAGTCGCGGATCGCGTCGAGCACCTGCGCGAGACCGTCCGCGCCGAGCAGCGAGGGTGTTCCGCCGCCGACGAAGACCGTCTCGGCAGCGGGAGTCCGTCGTCCGGATTCGGACAGCAGCCGGGCACCGGCGTCGAGTTCGCGGCGCAGACCCTCCAGCCAGGACTGCGGCGACGCCGCGCTGCCGAGTTCCCCGGCCGTGTAGGTGTTGAAGTCGCAGTAGCCGCAGCGGGTCGCGCAGAAGGGCACGTGCACGTACACACCGAACGGTCGCGTCCCCACTCCTGCGAGTGCCGAAGCGGGAAGTTCGAGACCGGCCGGACGACCCGCGATACCGATTTCCGTGCCGGTGCGTCGACCGATCTCAGTGCTGTTCACGCCCTCCAGTGTTCCAGAGACCTGAAGGGCGGCTCCGCGCGCGACGCCCCTACCTCGACATTTCCCGAAAATCGGGTGGAAATACCGCCCGCAATTCGGAATCGCCCCGGTGACATGGCACAATGGTCCGCATGACAGGACACGGAGTGCGACTCGTGGCGCGACGCCACGTCGACTTCAAGCGCGTCTGCGCATCCTGTTGTCTGCCTTGCGCCGCTTGTCTCTGCGCCGACTGTCTCTAGTCGGCACTCCCCGGCACATCCCAGATCCCGCCGGGTCGAAGCATGCGTGCACGAGGTCAGCTCCCTCCTGCGCTCGTCGATCCGGTTCCAGCGAGTATCAGGAGACCCTGTATGTCGTCGATCACCGACGTCACGCCCGCCGACGAGTCGGCCACTCCCGCCCGCCGCGCGCGTCCCGCCAAGCGTCGCGCCGAAGGCCAGTGGGCCCTCGGCTACCGGGAGCCGCTCAACGCCAACGAGCAGACGAAGAAGGACGACAACCCGCTCAACGTCCGCAAGCGTATCGAGAACATCTATGCGCAAACCGGTTTCGACGGAATCGACAAGAGCGATCTGCGCGGCCGCTTCCGCTGGTGGGGTCTGTACACCCAGCGCGAGCAGGGCTACGACGGCACCTACACCGGTGACGAGAACATCGACCTGCTCGAGGCGAAGTACTTCATGATGCGGGTGCGCTGCGACGCCGGCGCCCTGAATCTCGCGCAGCTGCGGACGATCGCCGGTATCTCCACCGAGTTCGGTCGCGACACCGCCGACCTGTCCGACCGCGAGAACGTCCAGTACCACTGGATCGAGGTCGAGAACGTCCCCGAGATCTGGCGTCGTCTCGAATCGGTCGGCCTGAAGACCACCGAGGCGTGCGGCGACTGCCCTCGCGTCGTGCTCGGTTCGCCGCTCGCCGGTGAGTCCCTCGACGAGATCATCGACGGCACCCCCGCGATCGACGAGATCGTGCGCCGCTACATCGGCAACCCCGAGTACTCGAACCTGCCGCGCAAGTTCAAGACCGCGATCTCCGGCCAGCAGGACGTCGTGCACGAGATCAACGACGTCGCCTTCATCGGCGTCGAGCATCCCGAGCACGGCCCCGGCTTCGACCTGTGGGTCGGCGGCGGCCTGTCCACCAACCCGATGCTCGCGCAGCGGGTCGGCGCCTGGGTGCCGCTCGAGGAGGTCGCCGATGTGTGGGAAGGCGTCGTCGCGATCTTCCGCGACTACGGCTACCGGCGGCTGCGGTCCAAGGCACGCCTGAAGTTCCTCATCAAGGACTGGGGCATCGAGAAGTTCCGCGAGGTGCTCGAGACCGAGTACCTGAAGCGTCCGCTCATCGACGGCCCGGCCCCGGCCGCACCGGAGCGTCCCATCGATCACGTCGGTATCCAGAAGCTGCGCAACGGCCTCAACGCCGTGGGTGTCGCGCCGATCGCCGGTCGTGTCTCGGGCACGATCCTGTCGAAGGTCGCCGACGCCGCCGAACGTGCGGGTTCCGACCGGATCCGGTTCACCCCATACCAGAAGCTGATCGTGCTCGACGTGGCCGACGACAAGGTCGAGCAGCTCGTCACCGAGCTCGAGGCGCTGGGTCTGCCGGCCTCGCCGTCGCCGTGGCGCAAGAATCTCATGGCGTGCACGGGAATCGAGTTCTGCAAGCTGTCCTTCGTCGAGACGCGCAAGCGTTCGCAAGCCCTCGTGCCCGAGCTCGAGGAGCGTCTCGCCGACATCAACGCGCAGCTCGACGTCCCGGTGACGATCAACATCAACGGCTGCCCGAACTCGTGTGCGCGCTCCCAGATCGCCGACATCGGCTTCAAGGGTCAACTCGTCGACGACGGTGAGGGCAACCAGGTCGAAGGTTTCCAGGTGCACCTCGGCGGTGCGCTGGGCTTCGACGCGAAGTTCGGACGCAAGCTGCGCCAGCACAAGGTCACCAGCGCCGAGCTCGGCGACTACATCGAGCGGGTGGTGCGCACCTTCGTCAAGGAGCGCACGCCCGGCGAGCGCTTCGGCGAATGGGTCGTCCGCGCCGAGGAGGCAGACCTGCGATGACGGGCACTGCTGCAGCGGTCGACACGAAGACGGATCGGGAAGGGACGCGATGACGATCGATACGAACATCGACGAGCTCCGGAGTATTGCCGCGCAGGGGGCGGCAGAACTCGAAGGTGCGTCGGCGCAGGAACTCCTGCGGTGGACGGACGAGACCTTCGGTACCCCCACCACCGACGGTGGACGTAGCGGGTACATCGTCGCGTCCAACATGCAGGACGGTGTCCTGGTCCATCTGGCCGCGCAGCAGCGCCCCGGCGTGGACGTGCTGTTCCTCGACACCGGCTACCACTTCGCCGAGACGCTCGGCACGCGCGATGCGGTGGAGCAGGTGTACGGCGTGAACATCGTCAACGCCCGGGCGCAGCAGTCCGTCGCGGAGCAGGACGCCCTGCTCGGCAAGGATCTGTTCGCCCGCGACCCGAACGAGTGCTGCCGCCTGCGCAAGGTGGTGCCGCTGAAGGAGAGCCTGAAGGGCTACCGCGCCTGGGTGACCGGAATCCGCCGTGTCGAGGCGCCCACCCGCGCGAACTCACCGCTCATCTCGTTCGACGACGCGTTCGGACTGGTGAAGATCAATCCGATCGCGGCATGGTCCGACGAGGACATGCAGAACTACATCGACGAACACGGGATCCTCGTCAATCCGCTCGTCGACGAGGGCTACCCGTCCATCGGGTGCGCCCCGTGCACCACCAAACCACTTCCCGGAGCCGATCCGCGCAGCGGGCGCTGGGCCGGCCGAGCCAAGACCGAATGCGGGTTGCACGCCTCATGACACTCACCGATACGAATCCCACCGAGACCCGGACGCTGCTGGACGGCAACCGGTTCGACACCCTCGACGCCCTCGAGTCGGAAGCGATCCACGTCTTCCGCGAGGTCGCGGGCGAGTTCGAACGCCCCGTCATCCTGTTCTCGGGAGGCAAGGACTCCACCGTCCTGCTGCACCTCGCCATCAAAGCGTTCTGGCCCGCGCCGCTGCCCTTCGCGCTGCTGCACGTCGACACCGGCCACAACCTCCCCGAGGTCCTCGAGTTCCGCGACCACGTCGTCGAAAAGTACAACCTCCGACTGCACGTCGCGAGTGTCGAGGACTACCTCGCCGACGGCCGGCTCACCGAGCGTCCCGACGGCATCCGCAACCCGCTGCAGACCGTGCCGCTGCTCGACGCGATCTCGGAGAACCGGTTCGACGCCGTCTTCGGTGGCGGCCGCCGCGACGAGGAGCGTTCGCGCGCCAAGGAGCGGATCTTCTCGCTGCGCAACGCATTCGGCCAGTGGGATCCGAAGCGTCAGCGTCCGGAGTTGTGGAATCTGTACAACGGGCGGCACGCACCCGGGGAGCACGTGCGTGTCTTCCCGCTGAGCAACTTCACCGAGCTCGACATCTGGCGCTACATTGCCCGCGAGAACGTCGAACTGGCGAGCATCTACTACGCGCACGAGCGCCCCGTCTACCGCCGCGACGGCATGTGGATGACCCCGGGTGTCTGGGGCGGTCCGGCCGAGGGCGAAGAGCCCGAGACGCGTTCGGTGCGCTACCGCACCGTCGGCGACGGATCGACCACCGGCGCGATCCTGTCCGAGGCCTCCACGAACGAGGAGATCCTCGCCGAGGTCGCGGCATCACGACTGACCGAGCGCGGCGCCACCCGCGGCGACGACCGGGTTTCCGAAGCGGCGATGGAAGACCGCAAGCGAGAGGGCTATTTCTGATCATGAGCGACCTTCACGAGCAGAGCGTGCAGAGCGACACGCAGCTGCTGCGCCTCGCCACCGCCGGTTCGGTCGACGACGGCAAGTCCACCCTGGTGGGACGACTGCTCTACGACACCAAGTCCGTACTCGCCGACCAGATCGACGCCGTCACCCGCGCGTCGGTCGACCGCGGCCTCGACACCCCCGACCTCTCGCTGCTCGTCGACGGCCTTCGCGCCGAGCGTGAGCAGGGCATCACCATCGACGTGGCGTACCGCTACTTCGCGACGCCGAAGCGCAGCTTCGTCCTCGCGGACACCCCGGGTCACGTCCAGTACACCCGCAACACGGTGTCGGGTGCGTCCACCGCGCAGCTCGTCGTCCTGCTCGTCGACGCGCGCAAGGGTGTCGTCTCGCAGACCCGCAAGCACGCCGCCGTGCTGGCCCTGCTCGGTGTGCCGAAGCTCGTCCTCGCGGTCAACAAGATCGACCTCGTCGAGGATCCGGCCTCGGTGTTCGCGCAGATCTCCGCCGAGTTCGGGGAACTGACGAGTTCGCTCGGCTGGGCACCCGAGGACGTGCAGGAGATCCCGGTCTCCGCGCTGCACGGCGACAACGTGGCCGTGCGCAGCGAGAGCACCCCCTACTACGACGGCCCGACGCTCATCGAGCACCTCGAGTCGGTTCCCGTCGACGCCGATGTGCACGGCCGGCACGAGACCGGTCTGCGCTTCCCGGTGCAGTACGTGATCCGTCCCCGCACCGCCGAGTTCCCCGACTACCGCGGCTACGCCGGTCAGGTCGCGGCAGGGTCCCTGCGCCCCGGTGACGAGGTCGTCGTGCTGCCGTCCGGTGTCCGCACCACCGTCGAGCGCATCGACAGTGCCGACGGCGCATTCGATGTCGCGCACGCCGGCCGGTCGGTGACCCTCGTGCTCGCCGACGACGTCGACGTCTCCCGCGGCGACATCATCGCCACCCCGGAGGCGGCACCCGAGCCGCTGTCGGAGTTCGAGGCCACCGTGTGCTGGCTCGCCGAGAAGCCGTTGCGCCCGGGCGCCCGGTTGCTGCTCAAGCACGGCACCCGCATCACGCAGGCCATCGTCGGGACGATCGACGAGCGGTTCGACGAGCAGGATCTCTCCTCCGTCCCGAGCCCGGAGAGCATCGAGCTCAACGAGATCGCGCGCATCACGGTGCGTGTGGCCGAGCCGATCGCCGCGGACGACTACCGCATCAACCGCCGCAGCGGCAGCTTCCTGCTGATCGATCCGGCCGGGGGCAACACCCTCGCCGCGGGTCTCGTGGGCGACGGACTCGCCGACATCGAGCTCGGGGACCGCGTCCCGGCATGATGCCGCTCGTCGCCGTCGCGCACGGCAGTCGCGACCCGCGTTCGGCGCAGGCCGTGGCTGCCGCGCTCGACACCGTCCGGGCCGAGAACCCCGGTCTGGACGTGCGACTCGCGTTCCTCGACCTGAACACCCCGTCGGTCGGTCAGGCTCTCGACGCGCTCGCCGCGGACGGGCACCGGCAGGTCGCGGTGGTGCCGCTGCTGCTCGGCAGCGCCTTCCACGCGCGGGTCGATCTGCCGGCCCTGTTGCACGAAGCGCAGCAACGTCATCCGCTGCTCGAGGTGCTGTGCTCGCCGATCCTCGGCGACGACGATCTCCTCGTCGACGCGGCTCGCGATCTCATCACGGCCACGGGGGTGTCGGCCGACGATCCGTCCGTCGGTATCGCAGTGTGCGCGGTGGGATCGCGACGCCCCGAAGCGAACCGGGCGACCGGGCTGGTCGTGCCCCGCATTCTCGTCGGCACGGCGTGGACGCAGGCCGCGGCGTGCTTCGCCACGACCGGTCCGTCCGTGGGGACGACCCTCGCCGACCTCACCTCCCGCGGTGCCCGCACCGTCGTGCTGACACCGTGGATCCTCGCCCCCGGGCTGCTGTGGGACCGTGCCTGCGCCGAGGCCGACAGCCTCGGGCACGTGCGGGTCGCGCAGACCCTCACCCGGCACGATGCCGTCGCGCGGGTGATCACCGAGCGCTACACCGAGGCCGTGCACCGGCGGCGCGGACTGCGCGTGGCCTGAGTCACTTCCGGATCTCCACCCGAGTTCACGCACGATTTGCATTCCTCCGCTACAACGGAGTCACGGTCGTCGTCCGACGACATCGGTGATCCGGGAGGGCCTCACGTGCAGAACGAACTTCGGCGCTACATCGATCGGCTCCGCACGGAGGGCTATTCGGTGCGCGACGACCACGGTGAGGACCCCGATCTGATCGACATCGAGGGCCGGGCCGTCGACACCTGGCGGGAGAACTATCCGTACGACACCCGGATGGACCGCGCCACCTACGAGGTCGAGAAGTATCTCCTGCAGATCGAACTGCTGAAGTTCCAGTCGTGGGCCAAGGACAACGGCTCCAAGCACATCATCGTGTTCGAAGGTCGCGACGCCGCCGGCAAGGGCGGCACGATCAAGCGGTTCCAGGAGTACATCAACGTCCGGCACGCCCGGACCGTCGCGCTGAACAAGCCGTCCGACCGTGAGCAGGGCCAGTGGTATATGCAGCGCTACATCCAGCACTTCCCCACCGCCGGTGAGCTCGTACTGTTCGACCGCTCCTGGTACAACCGAGCCGGCGTCGAACGGGTCATGGGTTTCTGCAGCGACGACGAGTACGAACGTTTCATGGAGCACGTCCCGTTGTTCGAGAAGCTCGTCGTGGACGCCGGCATCACCCTGACGAAGTTCTGGTTCTCCGTCACCCGGAGGGAGCAGCGCACGCGCTTCGCCATCCGCCAGCTCGATCCGGTGCGGCGGTGGAAGCTGTCGGAGATGGACCTCGAATCGCTCGACAAGTGGGACCAGTACACCGACGCGAAGGAAGAGATGTTCCGGCGCACCGACACCGACTGGGCGCCGTGGACGACCATCAAGTCCAACGACAAGAAGCGGGCCCGGGTCAACGCGATGCGGTTCTTCCTCAACCAGTTCGAGTACGACGACAAGGACCGTCAGATCGTCTTCCCGGCCGACCCGAGGATCGTGCAGCGCGGCAAGGACGCCGTCGGCGACTAGCTGCCGGGAGGTCGTGCTCCGGGCGTGCCGAGGTGCGCAGGACTGGCGCCCAGACTGCGATCCGTACCACACTGGATGGTGACGCGAGGAGGCAGCATGGGCACAGCCAATGTCGGTCACGGAATCGTCGTCGGCATCGACGGATCGGACAGCGCACTCGATGCGGCCCGGTGGGCCGCCTGCGTCGCCCGACGTCTCGGCGAACCGATCGACCTGGTCCACGTTCATCCCCCCACCTCCGGCGACGGGACCGACCCGTCGGAGGAAGCCGTTCTGACCGCCGCGGAAGCGGCAGTTCGGGGCGCGGTCGACCGGGTCGAGGTCCGGCGGTCCACTCCGTCGGGCAAGCCGGATCGAGTGCTCACCGACCTGTCGCGCGAGGCACGGATGATCGTCCTCGGCCACACGACCACCACGGAGTGGGAGTCGATGATCCGGCGCTCCGACGTCGTGTCGGTGGCCAACCACGCGGAATGCCCGGTGGTGACGTGGCGCAGCCGCGACGGATTCCAACCGCCCGACGGGCGCCCGGTCGTCGTCGGAGTGGACGGCACCGAGGTCAGCGAGTCCGCCGTCGAGCATGCGTTCGCGACCGCCGCGGCGCTCGAGGCACCCCTCGTCGCGATCCACACCTGGACGGAGCAGTCCACGCTCACCTACGGCGAGGGGTCACGGTTCACGGACTGGACGGCCTACGTCGAGCACCGGAGGGAGGAGATGAAGTCGCATACCTCCTGGCACACCGAACGGTTCCCCGACGTCGCGGTCTCCTACCGGGTCGAGCGGGGCAAGCCCGACATCGTCCTGCTCGAGGAATCCAAGAGTGCCCAGCTCGTGGTGGTCGGCAGCCACGGCCGGAGCCCGCTGGCCGCTGCGGTGGTCGGCTCGAGCAGTCAGGGACTCATCCATCACAGTTGCTGTCCGGTCATGATCTGCCGCGCCCACCACCGATCGGAAACCGAGGCCCACTGAGCCGACCCGCGTGACCCTCGAGTCCCCCGCTCGGTTACTGTGCGGCGGTACCGAGCGGGGCGGTCTCCGACGCGGCCGGAGCGTGCGCGTAGACGGTGTCGCCCGCGACGAGCCCCAGGTCGTGGGTTTCGCCGCGGGTGATCTGCGTCGTGAACTGCTCACCCGTCGCGTCGTTGCGCAGTTCGACGCGCACCTCGAAGCCCAGCCGGACCACACGCTCGACGGTCGCCCGCGTGACACCGACCGAGCCGCCGGAGGTGTCGGAGAGCGCAGGTTGCCGGGCGAGCCGGATGTCGTGCGGCCGCACCAGCACGCCGTTGAGCTTGGACACCGTCCCGAGGAACGACATCACGAAGCTGTTCGCCGGGCGATCGTAGAGTTCCTCCGGCGTTCCGACCTGTTCGATACGTCCGGCATTCATCACCGCGATGCGGTCGGCGACGTCGAGCGCCTCCTCCTGGTCGTGCGTGACGAGCACGGTGGTCACGTGCACCTCGTCGTGCAGGCGGCGCAGCCAGGTCCGCAGGTCGGCGCGCACCTTCGCGTCCAGGGCACCGAACGGCTCGTCGAGCAGCAGCACCTGCGGGTCGACGGCGAGAGCACGGGCGAGCGCCATGCGCTGACGCTGGCCACCGGACAACTGCGCCGGATAGCGTCGCTGGAACCCGCCGAGCCCGACGATCTCGAGCAGGTCGTCGACCCGCTTCGTGATCTCGGCCTTGGGCCGCTTGCGGATCTTGAGTCCGAAGGCGACGTTCTCGCGCACGGTCATGTGCTTGAACGCGGCGTAGTGCTGGAAGACGAAACCGATGTCGCGCTTCTGCGGGGTGACGCCGGTGACGTCCTTACCGGCGATGTGGACGGTGCCCGCGTCGAGGGTCTCGAGGCCGGCGATCGAACGCAGCAGCGTCGACTTCCCCGAACCCGAGGGTCCGAGCAGGGCGGTGAGCGAGCCGGACGGGATGTCGATGTCGACGTCGGCGAGTGCGGCGAAATCTCCGTAGTTCTTGCGCGCCCCGGTAACAGCGATCATTCGGTGGTCCTCTTCCGGTCGAGCAGGGTCATCAGCAGCAGGACGATCACCGCGATGGCCATGAGCAGGGTCGCGGCGCTGTAGGCGCCGAAGGTGTTGTGGTCGTCGATGTACCGGGCGTGCACGAGCAGCGTCAGGGTCTGGGAGACGCCGGGGAAGCCGGACGAGACCATGATGACGGCGCCGAACTCGCCGAGGGCCCGCGCGACGGTGAGGACGATGCCGTAGGTCAGGCCCCAGCGGATCGCCGGCAACGTGATCCGCCAGAAGGTCTGCCAGGTGTTCGCGCCGAGGGTCGCGGCGGCCTGCTCCTGCTCCTCACCGATCTCGCGCAGCACCGGTTCGACCTCGCGCACGACGAACGGCAGCGTCACGAAGATCGTCGCGAGCACCATGCCCGGCAGGCCGAAGATCACCTTGAAGCCGAGATCCTCGACGGCACCGAACCAGCCGTTGGCGCCCCACAACATGATCAGGGCGACACCCACGACGATCGGCGAGACCGCGAAGGGCAAGTCGACGACGGCCTGCAACAGTCCCCTCCCCGGGAATCTGCCGCGGACGAGCGCCAGCGCGACGACGATGCCGAAGATCACGTTCACGGGCACGACGATCGCGACGATGAGCAGCGACAGGTTCAGAGCCGAGATCGCCGCCGGGGTGCTGATCGACTCGGCGAACGCCACGATGCCGTTCTCGAAGGTGCGGTAGAGGATCACCCCGATCGGGACGAGCAACAGTACGAACAGGTAGGCGAGCGCGACGAAGCGCAGCGACAGTCGGGATGCGAGGGACTGTTTCACCGGTCGTCCTCCTCTCGGCGCAGCCCCCGATTTGCAACCAGGCGCAGGACGAACAGCACGACGAAGGCGATCACCAGCAGCGCGACGGAGACCGCGGCGGCGTTGACCGGCCGGTCGATCTCGATTTGCTGCTGGATGTACTGCGACGCGACCTGGGTCTTGTACGGGATGTTGCCGCCGATGAGCACGATCGAGCCGTACTCGCCGATGGCGCGGGCGAATGCCAGGCCGGTGCCGCCGAGGACCGCCGGCGCGAGCACGGGCAGCACGACCGTGCGGAAGATCGTGAAGTTGCCGGCGCCGAGCGAGGCGGCGGCCTCCTCGACCTCACGGTCGGCCTCGATGAGCACCGGCTGCACCGAGCGCACCACGAACGGCAGCGTGACGAACGCCAGCGCCACCACCAGTCCCGGCTCGGTCGCGTTGAGCTGCACACCGATCGGGCTCTGCGGCCCGTACAGCGAGAGCAGCACGATGCTCGCGACGATCGTCGGTAGCGCGAAGGGCAGGTCGATCAGGGCATTGACGAACTTCTTGCCCGGGAACTCGTCGCGGACGAGCACCCAGGCGATCACCGTGCCCATCACCGCGTTGATCGCCGCGACGACCAGCGAGACGACGACGGTGATCCGTAGGGTCGCCAGGGCGGCCGGAGCGGTGATCGCATCGACGAACGTCCCGAGACCGTCCGAGACGGAGTGGAAGGCCAGGGCCGCGAGGGGAAGCAGGACGATCAGGCTCAACCACAGTGTGGCGATGCCGATACCGAGGGGCCCGACGGCGCCGGTGAACATCCGGCGTCGTGGTCGGGCGGGGGCCGTGGCGGACGGCCGGCGACGCGAACCCGCCGGGGCGGGAGACGAATCTCCCGACCCGGCGGTGTGTTCCGAAACGGTCACGCGCGTGCTCTACTTCGTTGCGTTGTCGTAGATCACCGCGATGGTGCCGGTGCTGTCGGCGAACAGCTCCTCGTTCACGGTCTCCCAGCCGCCGAGATCGGCGACGGTCCACAGTTTCTCCGGCTGCGGGAACTCATCGGCGAATTCCTCGGCGACGGTCGGATCGACGGGCCGGAAACCGGCTTCGGCCCACAGGCGCTGGGCCTCGGGGGTGTACAGGAAGTCGTTGAACGCCTGCGCGACCTCGACGTCCTTCGCGTTCTTCAGTACCGCCGCAGGGTTCTCGATCTTGAAGGTGACGGGCGGGGTGACGTGCTCGACGGGGTCGCCGTTGCGCTCGATGAACAGTGCCTCGTTCTCGTAGCTCAGCAGCACGTCGCCGGTGCCCTGCAGGAAGGTCTCGGTGGCCTCGCGACCGGACTTCGGCTGTACCTTCACATGGTCGGTGACCAGTGCGGTGACGTAGTCGATGCCGGCCTGCGGGTCGGCGCCGCCGTTGCTCTTCGCGGCGTACGGCGCAAGCAGGTTCCACTTCGCCGAACCCGAGCTGAACGGGTTGGGGGTGACGACCTCGACATCCGGCCGGAGCAGGTCGTCCCAGTCCCGAATGTTCTTCGGGTTGCCCTCACGGACGACGATGGTCACGACCGATCCGAACGGTATCCCGTTGTAGGCGTTGTTGTTCCAGTTCTCGTCGACGAGTCCCGCGTCGACGAGACGGGTGATGTCGGGCTCGACGGAGAAGTTCACGAAGTTCGCCTCGGCGCCGTCGCGCACCTTGCGGGCCTGGTCTCCGGAGGCGCCGTAGGACTGCTGGAAGACGACGCCCTCGCCTTCCTCGGTCTCCTGGAAGGCGGGGATCAGCGAGTCGAATCCGACCTTGGGCACGGCGTAGGCGTAGAGGTTGACCGTGCCGCCGGATCCGTCGCCGCCGCTCTCGGCTCCGACGGTGTCGCTCGAACCACCGGAGCAGGCGGTGAGGGAGAGTGCGGTGACCGCGGCGAACGCCGCGACAGCGAACCTGGAACGTTTCATGACGAGCCTCCTGAGGGGCTGTTTCGAGGGGGGATGAACGCGACCGGCACCGGACGAGGGGCTGCCGGAATCGGACCGGCCGGGATTCGCGAGGATGCGGCACCGACGGACGAGAGGATCCGGAAGACGGGGACCGCGGAGAGAAGGAGGATTCAGCGACAACAGTCGATGTCGGCGACCGATGGCATGCCCACAGCGATCAACGCCAACTCGTGGCGGAGGCGGGGCAGAGTGGTCGCGGACACGCGGCAGAGATTAGCAGAGGTCGAGGGTCGACCGAAATCGACGATTCGGACACCGGACGTCGAGCACCGAACCGGATGCGGGAGCGGCGTGCTCACATGGAGACGAGCCATGCGACGACGACGATGATCAGCAGCGCGATCAGCGCCAGGGTTACGCGCGAACGCGGCATGTCAGCAATCCTCCGTCGTCGTGGCGGGCGAGTCCGTCTCTCCGCGGCCGAGCAGTCCGAAGACACCGGCCATCGCCCGATCGAGCAGCCATGCGACCCCGGAGCAGGCCGGCACCAGCACTGCGAGCACCAGGGTCACCTGGGGGACGAAGGACAGGCCCGCGAGCCACAGCTCGAAGCCGTCCCACCACGAAGCCACCCGATCCATTGCCTACACCCTAGTAGGTTCGGCAACCGCGCTGCGATCCGCCCGGCCCGCGGTGATCATGGAGGGATGGACCACTACCACTCCTCCTCACCGCTGTCGGGGGCACCCTTCCGACGGAGTCCGTTCCCGCCGATCGACGACTACGCATTCCTCTCGGATTGCGAGAGCACCTGCCTGATCGCACGTGACGGCACCGTGGAGTGGATGTGCGTGCCCCGTCCGGACTCGCCGAGTGTGTTCGGGTCGCTGCTGGACCGCAGCGCGGGACATTTCCGGTTGTCGCCGCACGACCGCACCGTTCCTGCGGCACGCCGGTACCTGCCGGGCGGTCTGGTGCTCGAGACGACCTGGCAGACCGACACGGGTTGGATGATCGTGCGGGACGCGCTGGTCATGTCACCCTGGTACGACGTCGAGGAACGCTCCACCACGCATCGCCGGACCCCGTCCGACTGGGAGGCCGAGCACATGCTGTTGCGCACGGTGCGCTGCGTGAACGGGACGGTCGACCTGTACGTCAGCTGCGAACCCGCCTTCGACTACCACCGCGGCCGCACCGAATGGAGCTATACCGGCAAGGTCTACGAGGAGGCCACCGCGGTGTGCCGGAACGCGCCGGACGAACATCCGACGCTGCGCATGACGACGGATCTGCGCCTCGGAATCGAGGACCGCGAGGTCCGCGCGCGACGTCGACTCCACAAGGGCGACACGGCCTTCGTCGCATTGTCGTGGTCGGACTGCCCGATGCCGCACACCTTCGACGAGGCCGCCGTCAAGATGACCGCCACCCAGGACTACTGGCGCGAGTGGATCACGACGGGCCGCTTCCCGGATCACCCGTGGCGCACCTACCTGCAGAGCAGCGCTCTGACGCTCAAGGGACTGACCTACAGCCCGACCGGGGCGCTGCTCGCAGCGTCGACGACCTCACTCCCCGAAACACCTGGCGGAGAACGTAACTGGGACTACCGCTACGCGTGGGTACGCGATTCGACCTTCGCACTGTGGGGTCTGTACACCCTCGGGTTCGACCGGGAGGCCGACGACTTCTTCTCGTTCATCCTCGACGTCTCACGCGACGCGGACGGCGTCCGCTATCCGCTCCAGGTGATGTACGGGGTGGGCGGTGAGCGCGAGTTGCCGGAGTCGACCCTCGATCATCTGAGCGGCTACGACGGCGCCACCCCGGTCCGCATCGGCAACGACGCCTATCACCAACAGCAACACGACATCTGGGGCACACTGCTCGACTCGGTGTACCTGCACGTCAAGTCCCGCGGGCACTTCCCCCAGACGCTGTTGCACACCCTGCGCCGGCAGGTCGAGGAGGCAGCGGCCAACTGGCGCAAGCCCGATCGCGGCATCTGGGAGGTGCGCGGCGAACCCCAGCACTTCGTGTCGTCGAAGGTCATGTGCTGGGTGGCACTCGATCGCGGCGCGAAACTCGCCGAACTGCAGGGTCGTCCCGACTACGCCCGGAAGTGGGCGGCGATGGCCGACGAGATCAAGGCCGACGTCCTCGAACACGGCGTCGACGAACGCGGCGTCTTCACCCAGCGGTACGGCCACCCGTCACTCGACGCGTCGGCTCTGCTGATCCCCTTGTTGCGCTTCCTGCCCGCAGACGACCCCCGGGTGCGGGCCACGGTGCTGGCGATCGCCGACGAACTCACCGAGGACGGGCTGGTGCTGCGCTACCGGGTGGAGACCACCGACGACGGGCTCGCGGGCAAGGAGGGCTCGTTCACCATCTGCTCGTTCTGGCTGGTCTCGGCGCTCGTCGAGATCGGCGAGGTCGAGCGGGCCGCCGCACTGTGCCAGCGCCTGCTCGACTACGCGAGCCCCCTGAAGCTCTATGCCGAGGAGATCGACACCGAGAGCGGACGTCATCTGGGGAACTTCCCGCAGGCGTTCACCCACCTGGCGCTCATCAATGCCGTCGTCCATGTCATCCGCGCAGAGCGGGAGATCGGAGCGGGCAACTTCCGGCCCGCGCATCTCGGACCGTGAGCCGGTCTCAGGCGACTCAGCGCCACCGCATCCGGGGAGACGTCGGTCTGCCACGGATAGAGGCCGCGCTCGTCGCCGTACGAGCCGGCGCTGTAGTACGCGACGGGCTGCACCCCGAGTTCGACGAGAGCGTCGAGCCATTGGCTGGAGGTCGCGACGATCCGCTCGGGTGTGCCCTCGATCGTCGTCGTGCCGTAGGAGTGCTCGACGGTGACGGTCTCGCCGCCGGCGGTCGCGGTGTCATCGGTGTCCGACGAACACGCCACGAGGGTCGGGGCGACGAACAGTACGAGCGCTACCGCGGAGAGAACGACTCGGCGCATGGGCGACCTCCACCTCAGGTGAGGCTCACCTCAGCTCGAATGTGGACGTCCGTGTGCCGGCGCAGTGCTCAACGGAAGCGGGACAGCAGGGTCTCCGCCTGTTCGGCGATACCCCGGATCACCTCGCCCGCGGGTCGCTCGGAGCGCACCAGACCGGCGGCCTCCCCCGCGTAGACCACCCCGATGTCGGGATCGTCACCGGTGTACGCCGCGGCGAGGGTGTCCTCGTCGGCGCCCCGGCCGTGCCACTCCTCGGTGAACGCATTGCGCAGGGCGCGTCCGCCCCAGCGCGCCGGCCACGGCTGGTGCCGGGCCTTGTCGAAGACGTCGGTGTAGACGGTGTCGGCGCTGCCGGCCTCCACGAGCCGGCCACGGGCGTAGTCGGGGCCGACGGTCTCCGGGCTGGCGAGCAGCGCCGTCCCGACCAGGGCGCCCTGCCCACCGGCTGCGAGCACCGCTGCCAGACCGCGACCCGTGGCGATGCCACCTGCGGCGAGCACGGGCAGCGACGTCGACTCGAGCACCTCCTGCAGCAACGGGAGGGTACCGATCCTGCCCGTGTGCCCACCGGCCTCATGGCCCTGCGCGATCACCGCGTCGACACCCGCTGCCTCGACCACGCGCAGATCGTCGACCGTGTTGATCTGCGAGAGGACGACGGCCCCGGCCTCGTGGACGCGCTCGATGTAGGGAGCGGGATCGCCGAACGAGAGCGTGACCAGTTGCGGGCGGTGCTCGAGCACCGCGGTGAGGAGGCTGTCGTCGTCGGCAAGCGCCCAAGTCATCAGACCGAATCCCACGGCCCCACCACCGATCTCGCGGGCGGTGCGCACCTCGCCCTCGATCCACTCGGCGGTGTTGTACCGGGCGGCACCGATCAGGCCGAGTCCGCCGGCCCGCGTCACCTCGCCGGCGAGCCGCCCACCGGCCCGGCCACCCATGGGCGCACCCAGCAGAGGAACGGAGATTCCGAGTTCACGGGTGAGCCAGGTGTCGAGCACGCGAATCCTTCCGGTGGGCGTCGCAGCAGGAGCGACTACTTCTTCGGCTTGTCGGACGAGGCCTCGGACGACAACGCGGCGACGAACGCCTCCTGCGGAACGTCGACGCGGCCGATGGTCTTCATCCGCTTCTTGCCTTCCTTCTGCTTCTCGAGCAGCTTGCGCTTACGGCTGATGTCGCCGCCGTAGCACTTGGCGAGAACGTCCTTGCGGATCGCCCGGATGTTCTCGCGGGCGATGATCTTCGAGCCGATCGCGGCCTGGACGGGCACCTCGAACTGCTGCCGCGGGATGAGTTCCTTGAGCTTGGTCGTCATCTTGTTGCCGTAGGCGGCCGCGGCGTCCTTGTGGACGATCGCGCTGAATGCGTCGACGGCCTCGCCCTGCAACAGGATGTCGACCTTGACCAGCGCGGCCTCCTGCTCTCCGGCCTCCTCGTAGTCCATCGAGGCGTAGCCGCGGGTGCGCGACTTCAGCGAGTCGAAGAAGTCGAAGATGATCTCGGCCATCGGCAGCGTGTACCGCAGCTCGACGCGGGTCTCGGACAGGTAGTCCATACCGCCGAGCTCACCGCGCCGCGACTGGCACAGCTCCATGATCGAACCGATGAACTCGCTCGGCGCGATGATGGTGCACTTGACGATCGGTTCGTAGATCTCGCGAGCCTTGCCCTCGGGCCAGTCGGACGGGTTCGTCACGACGACTTCCTGGCCGCCTTCGAGCACGACGCGGTAGACGACGTTGGGAGCCGTGGAGATCAGGTCGAGGCCGAACTCGCGCTCGAGGCGCTCGCGGGTGATCTCCATGTGCAGCAGACCGAGGAAGCCGCAGCGGAAACCGAACCCGAGAGCGACGGACGTCTCGGGCTCGTAGGTGAGCGCGGCGTCGTTGAGCTGGAGCTTGTCGAGCGCGTCGCGCAGCACCGGGTAGTCGGAGCCGTCGACCGGGTACAGACCGGAGTAGACCATCGGGCGCGGTTCGCGGTAGCCGGTGAGCGGCTCCTCCGCACCGTGGCGGGCGGTGGTGACGGTGTCGCCGACCTTCGACTGGCGCACGTCCTTCACGCCGGTGATGAGATAGCCCACCTCGCCGACGCCGAGACCGGCGGTGGCCTTGGGTTCGGGCGAGACGATGCCGACCTCGAGCAGTTCGTGGGTCGTGCCCGTCGACATCATCTTGATCTTCTCGCGGGGCACGATCTTGCCGTCGACCACACGCACGTACGTCACGACGCCGCGGTAGGTGTCGTAGACGGAGTCGAAGATCATGGCGCGGGCGGGCGCGTCGGCGTCACCGACCGGCGGCGGCACCTGGCGGATCACGGCGTCGATGAGTTCGGGGACGCCCTCGCCGGTCTTGCCGGAGACCCGGAGCACGTCGGACGGCTCACAGCCGATGATGTTCGCGATCTCACCGGCATAGCGGTCGGGATCGGCCGCGGGCAGGTCGATCTTGTTGAGGACCGGGATGATCGTCAGGTCCTTGTCGAGCGCAAGGTAGAGATTGGCGAGGGTCTGCGCCTCGATGCCCTGCGCGGCGTCGACGAGCAGGACCGCGCCCTCGCACGCCTCGAGCGCGCGGGAGACCTCGTAGGTGAAGTCGACGTGGCCCGGGGTGTCGATCAGGTGCATCACATAGTCTTCGCCGTCGAGCTTCCACGGCAGACGTACGTTCTGCGCCTTGATCGTGATGCCACGCTCGCGCTCGATGTCCATGCGGTCGAGGTACTGGGCGCGCATCTGCCGCTCCTCGACCACCCCGGTGAGCTGCAGCATCCGGTCCGCGAGCGTCGACTTTCCGTGGTCGATGTGCGCGATGATGCAGAAGTTCCGGATCTTTGCGGGGTCCGTGAACGTGGTGTCGGCGAAGGTGCTGATGTCGTGCTCCTGACTCGGACTGGCAGCGGCCAGCAGACCGCGGTCACCCTGCAGAATATCCAAGTCGGGCGACGGCCGGGATTTCGCCCGGGTCAGGTCCGGTTAAGCTCGGTTCCCGTGGCCGGTACATGGAAGAAGTTGGGCAGGCAGCTGGGGCGTCTCGCCGTCGACCAGGGTCCGAAGATCTACCAGCAGTTGCAGCAGTCCGGGGCGCTCGACAAGGCGCGCGCCGCGTTGAACGCGGCTGGCCGGACCGGCGCAGCGAGCGGAACCTCGGGGAGCGGTACCACTGCGGCACCGAAGCCCGGCGCGTCCGGGACCACGGCGCCGAAGCCAGGTGCCGCGAAGACCCAGTCCGGCACGAAGCGTCCAGCCCCCGGTCGCCCGGTGGCGTCGCGCACCACGCCCACGGCGCAGCGTGCCCGCCGCCTCGAGTACTCCCCCGACCTCGACGGTCGCGCCGATCCGGGCGAGATCGTGTGGACCTGGGTGGCCTATGAAGAAGATCCGACGGAGGGCAAGGACCGCCCGGTGCTCGTCGTGGGCCGCGACGACAGGACGCTGCTCGGGCTGATGCTCTCGTCGAACTCCGACCGCGACGGTCACCGCGACTGGCTCGGAATCGGCTCCGGACCGTGGGACGCGGAGAACCGCCCGAGCTGGGTGCGCCTCGATCGCGTGCTCGACGTCCCCGAGGACGGCATCCGCCGCGAAGGCGCGATCCTCCCCCGCGCACGATTCGATCAGGTCGCGACCCGGCTCCGTACCGATTTCGGCTGGAGCTGAATCGGGCCGCGCCCTGACCGCAGGCCCTCAGGAGGCCCGGAGCCCGTACCGCCGCCCGAAGAGGAAGGTGTAGACGAGCGCTCCGAGCGCTCCGCCGATGAGCGGGAACACGATGAATGCCCACAGCTGCCCGAGCGCACCGTCCTGGTAGAAGGCGACGGCGAGGCTACGGGCGGGATTGACCGACGTGTTGTCGATCGGGATCGAGATCAGGTGGATCACCGCGAGAGTGAAGCCGATGGCGATGCCGGCGATCGGCGCGTCGGCCACCTGATCGGTCGCACCCAGCACCACGAAGACGAGCACGGCCGTGAGCAGGACCTCGACGACGATCATCGCGCCGATGCCGTAGCCGTTCTCGAGCACGCCGCCGAGCGGACCGTGCACCGCCGAGGGGCTGTGCGCGCCCCAGCCGTTCGCCCCGAGGCCGTCGGCGGCACGGTCGTAGCTCGGCAACGACGACGCCACCGCGTAGAGCGTCAGACCGGCGACCAGACCGCCGACGACCTGCGCGATCCAGTAACCCACGGCGCGCACCGGCGTCACGTGACCGACGATGAGCTGCCCGAGCGTCACCGCCGGGTTCACGTGACACCCGGAGATCGGGCCGATGGTGTACACGAGGAACAGCAGGGTCAGGCCGAACGCCAGTGCGACGCCGAGCTGACCGACATAGGTTCCGGCGAACACCGCGGTACCCACCGCGGAGAACACCAGGAGGAAGGTTCCGATCGCCTCCGCCACGTACTTCCGCAGGTCGGAGAACTCACCGGGGTCTCTGATTTCCAGGGAGGTCTGGCGTGCGAGATCTTCGTCGATTCGGGACTCGGGATCGCGTGGGGGTTCCATGGGTCACCTCGATGTTCGCGGTCCCGCTCGCAGGCGGAACCTGGTGGTAGAACACTTCGAGTCGATGCACCGCAGCCGCGAACTCGTCGTTCGCGCTGTGAGGGAGATTACGCATGCGCCGTGACCTCGACAACGACATCGTGCACCGTGGCGTGTCCGCCCATGTAGATGCCCTCCCGCGGCGGCACGCAACGACAACAGTCAGGTGCGCGTAGTCCTGGCCGAAACGATCAGGCCGGTGAGAAGGGTGATTCGACCGCCGGTTTGGGCTTTGCGATCCGTTCTTGGTAGCCTTGTCCATCGGTGCTCAGATGCACCCAGAGCTTTCCTACCAGCTACCAGCAAGACGACAGGATTTTACGCGTGGCCAACATCAAGTCCCAGGTGAAGCGGATTCGCACCAACGAGCGCAACCGACTCCGGAATCAGTCGGTGAAGTCGTCGCTTCGTACGGCGATCCGTTCGTTCCGCGAGGCTGCGGCCGCTGGCGACAAGGACAAGGTCAACGAGCTCCTCGTCGCCACGAGCCGTCAGCTCGACAAGGCTGCCAGCAAGGGTGTCATCCACCCCAACCAGGCTGCCAACAAGAAGTCTGCTCTCGCGAAGCTTGCCAACAAGCTCTGAGTTCATCGCTCCGAGGTAGTAGACGCAGGCTCTGCTTCACGAAGGCCGTCCCCCGCCGGGGACGGCCTTCGTGGCGTTGAACGACAGAAATGATGCCGCCCGCCCGGAATCGGCCGCGGGCACGAGCACGGGCACGGGCACGGCGGAGAAGCCTCAGGCCGCCAGCTCGGAGATGACCCGCACGGCGTGCTCGAGGGCGTAGTCCGGATCGGCCGCGGCTCCCTTGACGTCGGCGTTGAGCGCAGCGACCACCGTGAGTGCGGTCCCGATCGACGCCGGCGCCCACGTGCGCGCCTGCGCCTGCGCCTTCTTCACCTTCCACGGCGGCATACCCAGCGACGACGCGAGGGAGAACGGGTCGCCGCGACCGGCCGAGCCGACCCGGGCGATCGTGTGCACGGCGTCGGCGAGAGCATCGGCGAGCAGCACGTGGGCGACACCGCGGTGCATCGCCCACCGTAGCGCTTCGAGCGCACCGGCCGTATCGCCGGCCACGGCCTTCTCGGCTACGTCGAATCCCGACACCTCGGCCTTGCCCGAGTAGTAGCGTCGCACGGCCGCAGCATCGATCTTGCCGCCGGTGTCGGCCACGAGCTGGCTGCACGCCGCAGCGAGTTCGCGCAGGTCGGAACCCACCGCCTCGATGACGAGCTGTTCGACATCGCCCGAGACTCGCACCCCCGCAGCCTGGAACTCCTTGTGGACGAACGTCCGCACCCACGCCGCCTTCTCCCCCGCCTTCGCGGGAGCGGCACACATGTGCTCCTCGGCGCCGCGCTTGCGCAGCGCGGGCACCATCGCCTTGGTGCGTCCCCCGCCGCTGTGGAGGATCACCAGTGTCACGCCCGGAGGCGGATCGCCCGCGACATCGAGGATCAGCGCCGCGGCGTCCTTCCCGGCGTCGGCGGTGGATTCGAGGATCACGATGCGTTCTTCCGCGAACAGCGACGGACTCAGCAGCTCGGCGAGTTCGGGTACGCCCGCGTCGCCGGCGCGGAGCCGGGAGACGGGGAGATCGCCGGGAGTTTCGCTGCGCGTGCGGACATCGGACACGATCTTCGCGACGGCACGGTCGACGAGCAGTTCTTCCTCACCGAGGATCAGATGCAGGGACGCGTCGCTCACGGTTCGATCGTGCCACGCACGTCCGACACCACCGCGAGCGCCCCGGAGGCGGCACGGAGCACTGCAACGTCGCCGTGCAGGTCGGTCCGCAGGACCCGCGCCCCGATTCCGGTCAGGGTGGAGACGATCTCGGGATGGGGATGCCCGAACAGGTTGTCTCGCCCGGCGCTGACGAGGGCGACGCTCGGCCGCACAGCGGTGAGGAAGCGTGCGGGTGTGGTGCGCGAGCCGTGGTGCGGCACCTTCAACACGTCCGCACGCACGTCGGTGCCCGACCGCACGAGTGCGTCGAGCGCGGCCTCCTCCGCGTCTCCCGGCAACAGGACCCGGCCCACGACGGTGTCGACCGCCAGGACGAGCGAGTTGTCGTTCTCGGAACCGCCTGTCCGTCGCCCGGCCGGGCCCAGCACCCGGATGTCGAGATCGCCCGCACGCAGGGTCGCACCGGCACCCACTTCCCGCACCACGACACCGGTCCCGGTCGCCGCGTCGAGCACACCCGCCGCGTCGTCACCGGCAGCACCCGGCCCGACCACGACCATCTCGACCGAGCGCCCGGTGAGGACACCGCGGATCCCACCCGCGTGGTCGGCGTGCAGGTGTGACACGACGAGCAGTGCGATACGGCGAATCCTCAACCGGCGCAGGCACCGATCGACGGGTTCCGGTTCGGGTCCGGTGTCGACGACGACCGCGCGCCCGTCCCCCGTCGCCAGCACCAGCGCATCGCCCTGACCGACATCGCATGCGACGAGTACCCATTCGGCTCCGGGCCAGCCCGGTCGCAGCATCCGCACCGGCAGCCACACCGCCGCGACGGCCACCGCAATCACGAGAGCCGTGATCCGCACCCGCCGGTGACGAGCCACCGACCACGCCACCGCGACCAGCACCGCCGCGACCACTGCCCCCACCGGCCCGTCCGGCACCTCGAGCTCGGCCGACGGCAACGATGCCGCCCGGTCGGCCACCGCGATCAGCCACCACAGGAGCGGCCCGGTGCCGCGCGCGAGCACCTCCCCAACCCACGGGACGACGGAGGCGCCCAGCGCGACCAGCGAACCGAGGACCGTCAGCGGCGCAAGTACCGGGGCGACGAGGACATTGGCCGCGACCGACACGACACTCACGGTCCCGCTCACCGCCGCGACGAGAGGTGCGGTCGCTACGAACGCGACCAGCGACATTGCCGCGACCTCCGCGATGGGACGCGGCCACCCGCGATCCACGAGCCGGGTCACGACAGGTGGCGCGGCGACGATCAGTGCCGCCGTCGCGGACACCGACAGCGCGAACCCGACGTCGACGGCGAGGTCGGGCAGGAGTACGAGCAGTACGCCCACCGCGGTGCACAGGGCGGGAAGTGCCTGTCGCTCACGACCCGTCACGAATGCCAGCAACCCGATCGATCCCATCGCGGCCGCGCGCACCACACTCGCCGACGGACGGACCACGACGACGAAGGCGACGAGAGCCGTCGCGGCGAGGACGGTCCCGGAACGCGGTCCGAGTCCTACCGCGCGCACGAGGAGCAGTACCGCTCCGAGGACGATGCTGACGTTGGCTCCGGACACGGCCGTCAAATGCGTCAGTCCGGCCACCCGGAAGTCCTCCCGCACCTCGTCGGTCAGCGCCGTGGTGTCGCCCACCACGAGACCGGGCAGCAGGCCGGCCCGATCNCGGGAAGCACCGCGGAACCCACCTGCGCGAGCCGGTCGCGTACCGTGCCAGCCCATCGCTGCCACACCGGGGGCGGGCCGACGACCGTGGGTGCGTTCTCCGCGTGGAGCACCGCCACCGTGGCGCCCGGCCCGGTGTGCGGCGCCGCCCGCACGCGTGCGGTGACCGACTGCCCGGGCAGGAGATCTCCCCACGAGTCGGCCGGGGCGAGCACCACCACCGATCCCCCGGTGTCCATGGATCGTCCACCGACCATCACGTGCTCGAGCCGGGCCGGGATGCGTACCCGGGGTGTGTCGTCGAAGGCCGCGGCCCGGATGCGTCGCGGGTCGTCGGTGGAGAGGAGGACGACGCCGGCCCACGCTCCCCTTTCCGCTGCGGAGGCGATCGGGTGCTGGTCGGCGGCCCACATCCGTAGACCGGCGGCCGGCCCGAATCCCGCGACGACGGCCAGTGCGGCGAGGAGGATCCGCGCACCTCCGCGTGGGATGCGACCGGTCGCGACGAGACGGACCGTCACGGCGCATCCGACGACGGCCGCGACCGCCACGGCGGTGACGATCCGCCATCCCGTGTACAACCCGAGAAGTGTCACGGCCCACGCGGCCAGCGCGCACGGCACCAGCCGGGCATCGAGAACCGTTGCGGCGTCGGACCCGTCGTTCCGTCCGGTCACACCGTCACCAGTTCACGCAGCCTCGCGAGTCGCGCCGGTCCGATCCCGTCGACCTCACCGAGTTGTTCGACGTCCGTGAACGGTCCGTTGGTGTCGCGCCACGAGACGATCGCCGCTGCCGTGACGGGACCGACGCCCGGCAGCGCGTCGAGCGCGGTCTCGTCGGCGGTGTTGAGATCCACCGGCCCGCTTGCCTCCGGTGGAGCATCGCCCGGTGTCTGCGCCCCGACGATTCCACTGGCCTGCGGAACAGGTTGGGGCGGGGCGATTCCCACGACGATCTGGTCACCGTCGGCGACCCGCCGGGCCAGATTCAGGCCGATGAGGTCGGCGCCGTCGGCAGCACCGCCGGCAGCGTCGAGCGCGTCGGCCACACGGGATCCCGCCGGCAGCCGCACGAGCCCGGGACGTGTCACCGCACCCACGACGCTGACGACGAAATCGGCGGAATCCGGTTGTGCCGTGTCCGTCTCCCTCGCGGCGGACGGCTCTGCCGTGTCCACGACTTCGACTCTCGGCAGCGGCGGTACCGGTTCGGGGACCGGCCGGTCGCGCCACACGACGACGAGTGCCACTGCGGCGGCGAGTACTCCGATCGCGGCGAGTGCAGCGGTTCCCCGTCGTCCGGTGTCCCATCGCGCTGCGGTCAGCCGATCGACGAATCGTTCCCGGCCGGGACCGCTGTGGAGGGGTTCGTCGCCGTCGTCCGGATCCGCCCAGGGATGGTCGTTCGCCGACCTGTCGTTGGTCCAGGGCGGTTCCGCGGGCATCGCCGAGGAACGCGTGATCGCGCCGAGGCGGGTGCGCGCGAGATCACGGTGGTCACTGCTCGCCATGCCGCGACGCTAGCCGCGGCCGCGACCGCCGGATTCGGTGTCGGCGCCGATTCGGCCGGGGTTGTGGATGACCCGCACCCCTGTGGATGAATGCCCGGAGGGGGCCTCCACCGGCATCATCCGGGCCGGGAGGTGGTGTAGGTGGTCAGTCCTCGGAGACACCGGTCGCCGCGGAGGCGACGACCACACCGACCGCACCCGGCCCGACGTGCGCGCCGAGAACCGCGTCGAGTTCGGACACGACGATCTCGGTGCCTTCCGGAAGGCGCTGTGCGAGCTGATCGACGAGGCTGCGCGCCCGCTCGGGTGCCCCGCGGTGGTGCACCGCGACGAGCGGTTCGTCGCCCACGTCGGTCGCGGCTCCGTCGACGAGCTTGGCCATCGCCTTGGTCATCGTGCGGGTCTTCTCCCGCAGGACGAGCTTGCCGTCGGAGATGTGCAGCACGGGCTTCATCGCGAGCGCGGTACCCAACAGCGCTGTGGCCGTGCCGATCCGGCCACCGCGACGGAGGTGGTCGAGCCGGTCGACGACGAGCAGGGTCCGGGCGGACGCCGCGACCTCCACGGCCCGCTCGTACACCCGGGCCAGGTCTTCTCCGGCCCGTGCGGCGCGCACCGCTTCGAGGACGGCGAAACCCGAACCCATGGCGGTGTTCCGCGAATCGACGAGCCGGATCCGGTCGCCCAGCGATTCGGCGGCGTGCCGGGCTGCGTCCCATGTCCCGGACAGCACCCGCGAGAGGTGCACGGCTACGACGCCGTCTCCTCCACTGTCCTCGAGCGCCTCGGTATAGGCGTCGGTCAGTTCTGCGGGAGACGGACCGGAGGTCGTCACGGTCGACAGGTCCTCCGGTAACTCGTCGACGCCCTCGCGGAGGTCGCGTCCGCCCGCGATGATGTGCAGTGGCACAACACGGATGTCGTACCGACGGACCAGTTCAGGGTCGATACAACTCGACGAATCTGTGACGACGACGACGGACACGACGCCTACCGTAGGCCCTCCACCGGGACTTCCGCATCCCGATGCACGATCCGGACCGCGTCGCCGACAGCGGCGGCGACACGGCGGTGTCCTTCCCAACCCCAGTGGATCCCGTCGGGATTGGCGTCGTCGGAGAAGACGTTCTCCCGCACCGCTTCGGCGAGATCGACGAGGGGAACCGACTTCTCGGCCGCCCAGCGGGTGATCGCGCGTGCCGCGGGGAGCCGGCCGGCATGCACCGACCGGTACTGCTCGCTGCGGTGCACCGACGGCATGGTGCCGATGACGGGCAGATCGGGGCGCATGTATGCCAATGCGTCCCTGATCGTTTCGAGGTACTCGACGCTGACCCGGGGTGGGAGCGCCACCGGTCGCCCGAGCGGTGACAGTCGCGGCTGCAACCACCCGTAGGCGTTACGCGCCGCGCGACGCAGGGCCGGCGGGCGGATGTAGCGCAGGCCCTCCCGCAGTGCGGTGGGCAGCGGGGACGGGAGGGTGTCCATCCCGCCCACGGCCAGGACGACGGCTCCGGCGTGCGGGATCGCGGCCCACACCCGCGGGTCCTGGGTCATGGCCCACCACGCGTCGCGTGTGGTCCACCCGATTCGGGCGACGAGTTCGACGTCCCATCCGAGTTCGGCCGCGACCAGGTTGGGCCAGATCTGCGGATGGTCGGCGGGCAGGCCGCCCTTCGGGCCGTAGTAGCTCAGGGAGTCACCGATCACCAGCAGGACCGGGCGCTGCGGGGCGGCGTCGGTTCCGATCGGCGTGGGTTCAGAGGACGTCATCGGGCGCCACTGTGGCCGACGCGTTCCAGACGTCGAGGCGCCAGGACGGCACCTCGCCGTATCCGCTGAGCTGCACCCAGCCGGTGTTCCCGAGACCGCCGAGGACGGACCACCGATCGACGGGCAGGTCGAGCAGGGCGGCGGTGAGCGCGGCGATCAGACCCCCGTGTGCGACCAGCACGATGGGCCGATCGCTCCAGTCCTCGTACTTGTCGAGCAGTTCGCCGACGACGGCCATGCTGCGCCGCGCGACGTCGATCCGGTTCTCGCCTCCCGGCGGTGCCCAGGTCGCGTCGGCGCGCCACGCGCTGCGCGCGCCCGGGGCCACGGCGTCGACCTCGGTGTGGGTCAGGCCCTGCCATTCGCCGAGATGCGTCTCGCGCAGCCGCGTGTCGATCGCGACCGGCAGCCCGATGCGATCGCCGAGCGCGGTCGCCGTGTCGTAGGCGCGGCGCAGATCGGACGAGACGACGGCGAGCGGATCGAACCGGGCGATCGCGTCGGCGACGGCGAGCGCCTGCTGCCGGCCGAGCTCGGAGAGGTCGGTGTCGAGTTGGCCCTGCATCCGCCGCGTGGCGTTGTACTCGGTCTGGCCGTGGCGCAGCAGCACCAGCTGCCGCACCCGCGGGCTCTGCGAACCCTCCTCCGGACGACTCACACGTCCTCCGGCGAGTCGGCGGCGTCGATCGCCGAACGGGGGCCACCCACACCGTCGACCTCGATGGTCGGGCAGTCCTTCCACAGGCGGTCGAGGGCATAGAAGTTGCGCTCGTCCTCGTGCTGGATGTGCACCACGACGTCGACGTAGTCGAGCAACGTCCACCGTCCCTCGCGGGTGCCCTCGCGGCGGACGGGCTTGTGGCCGGCCTCGCGCAGCTTCTCCTCGACATTGTCGACGATGGCGTTGACCTGACGCTCGTTGGGTGCGGACGCGATGACGAAGCAATCGGTGATCACCAGTTGCTCGGACACGTCGAGCACCACGACGTCGGTGGCGAGTTTCTCGTCGGCGGCCAGGGCTGCGATTCGGGCCATCTCCGTGGCTTCTGCCGTTGCGCTCACTGCGTGCTCTTTCTCTCGATGGTGCCGGGGGTGTTTCCGTCGAACACCGGGACGGGATCTCCGTCGGGGTGCGTATTCGTGCGGTAGAGCCGGCGTTTGCTGATGTACTGCACCACTCCGTCGGGGACCAGATACCAGACGGGACGGTTCTCGCGGGCCCTCCTGCGGCAGTCCGTGGAGGAGATCGCCAGTGCCGGGATCTCCACCAGGCTCACCGCCTCGGCCGGGAGTTCGTCCAGATGCGGTGCCAGGTGTTCGGCGTGAAGGTCGTATCCGGGCCGGGACACCCCGACGAAGCGGGCGAGGTCGAACAGGGTCTGCCAGTCCTGCCAGGACAGGATCGATCCCAGTGCGTCCGCGCCGGTGATGAAGTACAGATCCGCGTCGGGATACTGCTCGCTGAGATCGCGCAGGGTGTCGACGGTGTAGGTGGGTTTGCGTCGATCGATGTCGACGCGGCTGACGGAGAACCGCGGGTTGGATGCGGTCGCGATCACCGTCATCAGGTAACGGTCCTCGGCGGGGCTGACGTCGCGTCCGGTCTTCTGCCAGGGTTGCCCGGTGGGCACGAAGATCACTTCGTCCAGGTCGAAGCTCGCGGCGACCTCGCTGGCCGCCACGAGGTGTCCGTGGTGGATCGGGTCGAACGTTCCACCCATGACGCCCAGGCGGCGCCTGGGGGCCGAGGACCGATCCGTTGGCTGATGCACGGTTGTCCAGCTTACGGGTTCACACGGGGAGCAGACTCGCCACCACCGTTGCGAGCTGCTGCGCCGACCGGCACTCGTGCATCGTGACGACCTCGCTGTAGACCCTGGCGGCCGAATCCCCCGAACCCCATTGTCCCTTCGGCTCGGGATTGAGCCAGTGCGCGTGCCGTGCGACGGACACGAGATGTTCGAGGACTTCGAGGTTCGGATTGCGGTAGTTCGTGCGGCCGTCGCCGAGGATCAGCAGCGAGCTGCGGCTGGTGAGGGCGTGGGCGTGGTTCTCGGCGAAGCCGCCGAGGGCGTGTCCGTAGTCGGAGTGACCGTCGTAGGTGATCAGCTCCGCTTCCTTCAGCATCCGCGACATGGACTCGCCCAGATCGGACCCTGCGGCGAAATGATGGGTGACCTCGTCGGCGGTGTCGATGAACGCGAACACGCGCACGCGGGAGAACTGTTCGCGCAGGGCGTGCACGAGCAGCAACGTGAAGTGCGAGAAGCCGGCGACGGAGCCGGAGACGTCGCAGAGCACGACGAGCTCGGGACGCGCCGGACGGGGCTTGCGGTTGACCAGGTCGATGGGCACGCCACCGGTCGACATGGACTTGCGCAGTGTGCGCCGCAGGTCGATGGCGCCGGCACGAGCGCGCCGGCGGCGCGCCGCGAGACGGCTCGCGAGCAGACGCGCGAGCGGCATGACGCTGCGGCGCAGGGCGACGAGTTCCGCGTCGGACGCGCGCAGGAAGTCGACTTCCTCGGCAAGCTTGGGCACCCCGTACTTCTCGACGCGTTCGCGGCCGAGCTGCTCGGCGGTGCGTCGCCGGGTCTCCCGTTCGACCATCGCCCGGAAATCGGCGATGCGCTGGGCGGCGGTGCGCCGCGCGACCTCGCTCTCGTAGGCGGCGTCGTCGCGTTCCTCGCGGGTGCTGTTGCCGAGCAGTCCCTCGAGGATCTTCGTGAGCAGGGTGTCCGGGGAGACGTCGCGAAGCGCCTGATAGGCCGAGAAGGACGGGCCGTTCGACGACGCATACTGGCCGAGTTCCTCGACGATGGCGGAGACGAGCATCTCGGAGGCCTCGAGTGCCTCCGGCGACTCGTCGGACAGCAGCTCGGCGATGAGATCGCGTAGGGCCTCGAAGTCGACCTCCCCCGTGGGGGTGCGCGGGATGCTCGCCTGAGGGTCGGTGGCCTCGCGGCGTCCGATCGCGGGCGGGAACCACAGGTCGAACAGGGCGTCGAAGGTCGGCCGGTGTGTGGACCGGCGGAGCAGGGTGCACGCGAGGCCCTCGCGGAGGGCCTCCCGATCGAGGAGATCGAGCACCGTCATGACCCGTCCGGCGTCGACCGTCTCGGACGGCCCGACCGCGATGCCGCGGCGGCGCAGCGCCTCGACGAATCCGACCAGGTGCCCGGGCAGTCCGCGGGGTGCCGGGGGCGCCTCGGATTCGGGAAGGTGCGCGGCGGCCATGTCAGTTCAACCGGAGCTCGGCGCCAGCGCGGATCTGGTCGGACTGGTGCTTGAGGATCACGCCGAGCGTGCTGCGCAGCGCGGTGTCGTCGATGGTGTCGAGTCCTAGTGCGAGCAGGGTGCGACCCCAGTCGATCGTCTCGGCCACCGACGGCACCTTCTTGAGTTGCATGCCGCGGAGCACGCGGACCGTGCGTACGAGTTGGTCGGCGAGCGCGTCGGGCAGATCGGGGACCCGGCTGGCGAGGATGCGTCGTTCGAGGTC
This sequence comes from Rhodococcus sp. Chr-9, assembly GCF_000801125.1. Classification (NCBI taxonomy): domain Bacteria; kingdom Bacillati; phylum Actinomycetota; class Actinomycetes; order Mycobacteriales; family Nocardiaceae; genus Rhodococcus; species Rhodococcus sp. Chr-9. Next base: position 44,235 of record NZ_JTIZ01000076.1, on the reverse strand, counting down.
GGCGTCGGGGAAGTCCAGGTGCAGGAACAGGCACCGGCGCTTGAGCGCTTCGGACAACTCGCGGGTGGCGTTCGAGGTGAGCACCGCGAACGGCTTGCGCGTGGCACGGATGGTGCCGAGTTCGGGCACCGTGACCGCGAAGTCACTGAGCACCTCGAGCAGCAGGCCTTCGATCTCCACGTCGGCCTTGTCGACCTCGTCGACGAGCAGCACCGTCGGATCCTCGCGGCGGATCGCGGTGAGCAGCGGCCGCGACAGCAGGAACTCCTCGGAGAAGACGTCTTCCTTGGTGCGGTCCCACGACTCGCCCGCCGCGGCGGTCGCCCCTGCCGACTGGATGCGCAGGATCTGCTTGGCGTGGTTCCACTCGTACAGCGCGCGGGACTCGTCAACGCCCTCGTAGCACTGCAGGCGCACGAGTTCGGCCTCGGAGGTCTCGGCGACGGCGCGGGCAAGTTCGGTCTTGCCCACGCCCGCGGGTCCCTCGATCAGCAACGGCTTGCCGAGGCGATCGGCGAGGAACACCGCGGTCGCGGTGGACTTGTCGGCGAGATAACCGGTACCGGCCAGACGATCGACGACGTCCTGGACGTCCGCGAAGATCGGCGGGGTGGTGGGCAGCGCACGATCCACGCTGGTTCCTTTCGTCGGGCCGGTCTCGATCAGGCGGGACGGGTGTGGCCGTCGCCCCACACCACCCACTTCGTCGACGTCAGTTCGGGCAGACCCATCGGGCCGCGAGCGTGCAGCTTCTGGGTGGAGATGCCGATCTCCGCGCCGAATCCGAACTGCTCGCCGTCCGTGAACGCCGTCGAAGCGTTGACCATAACGGCTGCGGCGTCCACGCGCGTCGTGAACTCCCGAGCAGCGGCGAGGTCCGAGGTGACGATCGCCTCGGTGTGGCCGGTGCCGTAACGGTCGATGTGGTCGACGGCCGCGTCGAGGTCGTCGACCACCGCGAGGGCGACGTCGAGCGAGAGGTACTCGTCGGACCAGTCCTGGTCGGTCGCGGGCACGAGGCCGGGCAGGTCGCCGTGGACCGTCACGCTGTGTTGCTGGAATGCCTGCAGGAGCTTCGGGACGGCGGTGTCGGCGATCGCCTTGTCGACGAGGATCGTCTCGGCGGTGTTGCACACGCTGGGCCGGCGGGTCTTCGCGTTGATCACGATCTTCTCCGCCATCTCCAGATCGGCCGCGGAGTGGACGTAGACGTGGCAGTTGCCGGTGCCCGTCTCGATCGTGGGGACGGTCGCGTCGCGCACCACCGCGGCGATCAGACCGGCGCCACCGCGCGGGATCACGACGTCGACCAGGCCTCGAGCCTGGATCAGATGCGTGACCGACGAGCGGTCGGCGCTCGGCAGCAGCTGCACGGCATCGGCGGGGATGCCCCGGCTCTCGAGCGAGGCGCGCAGCACCTCGACGAGCGCGGCGTTGGAGCGGGCCGCGGACGACGAGCCGCGCAGCAGCGCGGCGTTGCCGGACTTCAGGGCGAGACCGAATGCGTCGACCGTGACGTTGGGCCGTGCTTCGTAGACCATGCCGACCACGCCGAGCGGGACGCGCACCTGGCGCAGCTCGAGACCGTTCGGCAGCGTCGAGCCGCGGACGACGCCGCCGATCGGGTCGGGCAGTCCGGCCACCTGGCGCAGGCCGGCGGCGATCCCGTCGATCCGGGCAGAGGTCAGGCGCAGGCGGTCGAGGATGGCCTCTTCGGTGCCACCGGCGCGGGCGGCCTCGATGTCCTCCGCGTTCGCGGCGAGGACGGTATCGGCGGCGGCGAGCAGAGCGTCGGCCGCGGCGTGCAGAGCCGCGTCCTTCTCGGTGGTGGTGAGCAACGCGAGACGACGGGAGGCCACGCGGGCGCGACGCGCGGCTTCGTGGACGGCCTCACGGGTGTCCGTGCCGGCGTCGGTCGCAGCTGAGTCGGGGGTCACGGCAGTCATATATTCAGCCTAGTCGGGTCCTCGCGGAAGCCGACAGGCCGTGTGCCGTCAGCGCAGGCCGGTGCCCCGCGCCAGCGCCGTCTCCACCAGGATCGACAGCAGCTCGGCATACTCCACTCCGGTGGCCTCCCACATCCGCGGGTACATCGAGATGGAGGTGAATCCGGGCATCGTGTTGATCTCGTTGATCACCGGTCCGTCCTCGGTGACGAAGAAGTCGACGCGGGACAGGCCGTGGCAGTCGAGGGCGCGGAACGCCCGGACCGCGAGTTCGCGGATCCGGTCGGAGGTCTCTTCGTCGAGCTTGGCCGGGACGTCGAACTCGCAGACGTCGTCGAGGTACTTCGTGTCGAAGTCGTAGAACGCCTCGTGGTCGCCGGAGGTGTCGGGCATGCGGATCTCGGCGACGACACTCGCGCGGACGTCGCCGTCCGGGAACTCGAGCACGCCGCACTCCACCTCGCGGCCGATGATCGCGGACTCGACGATGACCTTGGGGTCGTGCTGCCGGGCCTTCGCGACGGCGTCGTCGAAGGCGGCCCAGTCGGCCACGCGACTGATGCCGATGGACGATCCGCCGCGGGCGGGCTTGACGAAGACGGGCAGGCCGAGGCGGGTCTTCTGCTCCTCGGTGAGGGTCGCGGTGCCGGGACGCAGGACGATCTGGAAGCCGACGGGCAGGCCTTCGGCCGCGAGCAGTTTCTTGGTGAACTCCTTGTCCATCCCGGCGGCGCTGGCAAGAACCCCGGGACCGACGTACGGGATGTCCGCGAGTTCGAGCAGACCCTGGATGGTGCCGTCCTCGCCGTAGGCGCCGTGCAGGACCGGGAACACCACGTCGACCGAGGCGAGCACCCGGCCGTAGGAGCCCTCGTCGAGGGCGACGATGTCGCCACCGCGGGTCGGATCCGCGGTGAGGACGAGATCGGAGCCGTCGCCGGCGACGACGGGCAGTTCGCGACCGGCCGCGGCGAGGCCGGCGGGGTCCGCGTCGCCGAGGACCCATGCGCCCTCGGGAGTGATGCCGATGGGCACGACCTCGTACTTCTCCGGATCCAGGTTGCGCAGGATGCTCCCTGCCGAGATGCAGGAGACGGAATGTTCGTTGCTGCGACCACCGAAGACGACGGCCACCCGGGTTCGGGGCATACTCACGTGTCGAACCGTACCGGGTGGCGATCTCCGCGTGTCGAGCGAGTCCTACGCGGGTGGGGCCGGACGCCCTGCTATGTCTCCGCGGGCTCCGGTCTCCCTCGGTGGAGGGTCGTCTCCCTCAGCGCCGCGTCGAGATCGGCGAGCAGATCCGCGGTGTCCTCGATTCCGCACGACAACCGGACGAATCCCTCCGGCACCGCATCGCCCCATCGTGCGCGACGATCCGCTGTCGTGTGGATACCGCCGAAGCTGGTGGCGGGTGCGACGAGCGTGGCCGCGCGGACGAAGCGGTGCACCTCGTCGCGGCCGGGTAGCCGGAAGGTGACGAGGGGGCCGAAGCGGCTCATCTGGCCGGCCGCCACGGCGTGGGCGGGGTCGCCGGCGAGTCCGGGATAGCGGACGTCCGTGACAGCGGCGTGCTCGAGCAGCATCCCGGCGACGGCGAGCGCGTTGGCGCACTGCCGTTCGAAGCGCAGTCCGGCGGTGCCGAGGCTGCGGTGCGCGAGCCAGGTCTCGAAGGGTCCCAGCACGGTTCCCGACAACAGTCGTTCCCGGTCGATCGCGGGCAGCAGTTCGGGATCCGCGACGGCGATGTATCCGAACAGCAGGTCACTGTGTCCGCTGAGCGATTTCGTCCCGCTGGCCACCACGACGTCGGCGCCGAGATCGAGGGGCAGCTGGCCCAGGGGTGTGGCGGTGGTGTTGTCGACGAGCAGGAGCGCGTCGGAGACGTGGCACGCGGTCGCGATCGCGCGCAGGTCGACGGTGTCGAGGCCTGGATTCGACGGGGTCTCGACCAGTACGACGGAATTGTCGGGAGCGGTCACCAGAACGTCGGTCAGGGTGCCGTCACCGAACTCCGCGACCGACATCTCGACGACCTTCACTCCGTGCGGCGCCAGGAATTCCTGCGCGTACGTGCGCACCTGGTAGTAACCGTCGGAGGGGACGACGACCGTGCCGCCCGGGGCCACGAGGGATCGCAGGGCGACCGTGATCGCCGACATTCCCGAGCCGACGACGCGGGCGGCCGAGGCGTGCTCGAGGTCGGCGAGCGCCGATTCGAGTGCGCGCCAGCCGGGATTCGAGGCCCGCGCATAGGTGTCGACGTCGTCGCGCTCGTCCTCCCCGAGGAGATACGGCGCCGCGAAGACCGGTCCCGCCTGCAGCGGGGAGCCCGGAACACCCTCGTGTGCAACTGCCTTCACACAGCGAGTCGAATCGCCCGTCATGCCACTCATTCCGGCTTGATCCGGCGTCCGAGCAGCTGCCCGATCGCGTCCTGCACCGACATGCCTTCGTGGCACACGCGGTGCACGGCGTCGGTGAGCGGCATCTCGACGTCGTAACTCGCTGCGAGGGCGCGGACCGAGGTGCACGACTTGACCCCTTCGGCCACCTGACCGTGGGTGGCCTCCTGCGCGCTCTCGAGGGACTCACCGCGGCCGAGTCGTTCGCCGAACGAACGGTTGCGGGACAACGGGGACGTACATGTGGCGACAAGATCGCCGACACCGGCGAGACCGGCGAGCGTGGCCGGCTTGGCCCCGAGGGCGGTTCCGAGCCGGGTGATCTCGGCGAGACCGCGGGTGATGATGCTCGCGACGGTGTTCTCACCGAGCCCGACTCCGGCGGCCATGCCGCACGCGAGGGCAATGACGTTCTTGCAGGCGCCGCCGACCTCGCAGCCGATGACGTCGGAGTTCGTGTACGGACGGAAATATTTTGTGGCGCAGGATTTCTGGATCTCCATGGCGCGGGTGGAATCGGGGCACGCGATGACGGTCGCGGCCGGTTGCCCCTCGGCGATCTCACGGGCGAGGTTGGGGCCGGACAGCACGGCGATGCGATTCTGCTCGGCGCCGGTGACCTGACCGATCACCTGACTCATGCGCATCAGGGTGCCGCTCTCGATTCCCTTGGCGAGACTGAGAAGTGTCGCGTCCGGTCCGATATCTGCCTTCCACTCCTCGAGATTGGTACGCAGGGTCTGACTCGGGACGGCGAGGACCACGAAATCGGCGCCCTCGAGGGCCACCCGATGATCGGCCGTCGCCTTCAGCGAGTGCGGCAGTTCCACACCGGGTAGATAGTCGGAGTTCTCGTGCCGCTCGGCGATGCCACGCGCCACCTTCTCGCGCCGCGCCCAGATCGTCACGTCCGTTCCGGCGTCGGCCAGCACCTTGGCGTACGCCGTCCCCCACGAACCCGCGCCCAGAACTGCTGCTGTGGTCACGCCATCCTCACTCTCATCCGATGCCCGGCACTCACGCTCGCGATCGGCCCGGAGCGGGCGGTCGCGACCGGTTCGGTCCGGGCGGTCACCACCCACGGTCGCACCCAGTATCGCGCAGGCTCCACCGACACCGCGCCGGGTCGGAGGACGGACCGCACACGACCCGGTCGCACCGGGCGCTCGTGCGGTTCGTCACCTCGCACGACCGTGCGATTCGATACTGATGGCACAATCGGGCAATGCCCGCGACGCACGTGCTCGTTCCCGTCAAGGCCCTCGGCCTGGCGAAATCGCGGCTCTCGCACGTCCTCGCCCCGGCAGCACGGGAATCACTGGTGCTTGCGATGCTGCAGGACACCGTGACGGCGGCGCTGTCCGCCGGAGACGTGACGGTCACCGTCGTCACCGCCGACGAGCGGGTCGCGGCCGCGGCGCTGGACTGCGGCGCGGACGTCCTCCCCGATCCGGTGCGTCCCGACTCCCCCGACCCACTGAACTCCGCACTGCTCGCAGCGGCCCGCCGGGCGCGGGAGCACGCACCCGGCGCCGAACTCGTGGCGTTGCAGGCCGACCTTCCGTCCCTGCGGCCCGAGGATTTCGTGCTCGCACGCGAGACTGCGCGGCGGACCGGAACGGCCGTGGTCGTCGACCACACGGCGAGCGGTACGACGGCGTTGCTGCACTGCGTGAGCGGCACCCTGCCGCCACTGTCGTTCGGTCCGGGATCGGCCGGTCGCCACATCGATGCCGGTGCGTACCCGGTACCGGACGCCCTCCCCGGACTGCGACTCGATGTGGACACACCGGACGATCTTGCCGCCGCACTGCAACTCGGCGTCGGACCGGCCACCGCGGCCGTGCTCGACACGGTCGAGTTCCCCCTGTGCCACCCGTGCGACAGCGCTGCAGGGAGCCGTCGCTCTGCAACAATGAACTCGTGACCAACGGCGATTCCCCCGATCCCACGAGTTCCGAGCACGCGGCACCATCCGGTGCCGCACGACCCGCCGGTCGCGTAGCGACCGCCACCAGCGCCCCTCCGGCCGCGACGGGACTGCAGTCGAGGACCGATCACGACAACACACTTCCCGTCGACCGCTATCTCAACCGCGAACAGAGCTGGCTCGATTTCAACGCCCGCGTTCTCGCGCTCGCGGAGGACACCTCGCAGCCGTTGCTCGAACGCGCCAAGTTCCTCGCGATCTTCGCGTCGAATCTCGACGAGTTCTACATGGTGCGGGTCGCCGGGCTGAAACGTCGCGCCGAGACGGGGTTGTCGGTCCGGTCCGCGGACGGACTGACCCCGCGCGCCCAGCTCGCGCTCATCGCGTCGAGCACGCGCGAACTCGCCGGTCGCCACGCGCAGGTCTTCCTCGACTCGGTCATGCCCGCCCTGGCGGCCGAAGGCATCTCGATCATCCGATGGGCGGATCTGACGGAGGACGAACGCCGACGACTGACACAGTATTTCGCCGACCAGGTCTTCCCGGTCCTGACGCCGCTCGCGGTCGATCCCGCACACCCCTTCCCGTACATCAGCGGCCTGTCCCTGAACCTCGCTGTCACGGTCAAGGATTCGCAGTCGTCCGGTGAACACTTCGCGCGCGTGAAGGTGCCCGACAACGTCGATCGGTTCGTCCGGGTCGATCGCGCGGGTTCGTCGCACGGACTGCCGGCCTTCCTCCCGCTCGAGGAGCTGATCGCCGCCCATCTCGACGTGTTGTTCCCGGGCATGGAGATCGTCGAGCACCACGCATTCCGCGTCACCCGCAACGCCGACTTCGAGGTCGAGGAGGACCGCGACGAGGATCTCCTTCAAGCCCTCGAACGCGAACTCGCCCGGCGGCGCTTCGGATCTCCCGTGCGGCTCGAGGTGTCGGACGACATGACCGAGCACATGCTCGACCTCCTGTTGCGCGAACTCGACGTCGATCGGGTGGACGTCGTCCAGTTGCCCGGGCTGCTCGATCTGTCGTCGCTGTGGCAGGTGCACGCCGTCGACCGACCGGATCTGAAGGACGCCCCCTTCGTGCCGGCGACCCATCCCGCCTTCGGCGAGCGAGAGACACCGAAGAGCGTGTTCTCCACCCTGCGCGAGGGCGACATCCTCGTCCACCACCCGTACGACTCGTTCTCCACGAGCGTGCAACGGTTCATCGAGCAGGCCGCCGCCGACAGCCAGGTCCTCGCGATCAAGCAGACGCTGTACCGGACGTCGGGCGACTCCCCCATCGTCAACGCCCTGATCGCCGCTGCCGAAGCGGGCAAGCAGGTCGTCGCGCTCGTGGAGATCAAGGCACGCTTCGACGAGCAGGCCAACATCAAGTGGGCGCGCAAGCTCGAACAGGCCGGTGTCCACGTCGTATACGGACTCGTAGGTCTGAAGACACACTGCAAGACCTGTCTGGTCGTGCGGCGCGAGGGTTCGACGATCCGCCGCTACTGCCACATCGGCACCGGCAACTACAACCCGAAGACCGCTCGTCTCTACGAGGACGTCGGCCTGCTCACGTCGTCACCCGAGATCGGCGCCGACCTCACCGACCTGTTCAACACCCTCACCGGATACTCCCGGAAGGCGCAGTACCGCAATCTGCTCGTCGCACCGCACGGAGTCCGCAAGGGCATCATCGAACGCGTCGAGCGTGAGATCGAGCACCACGCGGCCGGTCGCCCCAGCGGGATCCGGCTCAAGGCCAACGCCCTCGTCGACGAGCAGGTGATCGACGCGCTCTACCGCGCGTCGCGGGCAGGGGTGCGGACCGAGGTGGTCGTGCGCGGGATCTGTGCCCTCAAGCCGGGCGTGCCCGGCCTGAGCGAGAACATCACGGTGCGCTCGATTCTGGGGCGGTTCCTCGAACATTCGCGGTTGTTCCATTTCCGGGGCAGCGACGAGTACTGGATCGGTAGCGCCGACATGATGCACCGGAACCTCGACCGTCGCGTCGAGGTGATGGTGCAGGTGAAGAACACCCGGCTCGCAGCGCAGCTGGACGGCATCTTCGATTCCGCGCTCGACCCGGTCACCCGCTGCTGGATTCTCGAGGGCGACGGCACCTGGACGGCGTCCCCCGAGCCGGGAACCGCTGCCCGCGACCACCAGGTCGAACTCATGCGTAGTCGTGCGTCCTGAGGTGGAGGGAACGTTGACCGAATCACGCGACAAGCCCGTGAAGGCCAACATCTTCGCGGCGGGCGCGGTCCTGTGGCGTCCTGTCGACGAGAACGCTCCGGACGATGTGCAGGTCGCGCTCGTGCATCGCCCGCGCTACAACGACTGGTCCTTTCCGAAGGGCAAGCTCGACGCGGGTGAGACGGCCGTGGTTGCCGCGGTGCGGGAGATCGAGGAGGAGACCGGATTCCGCTCCGCGCTCGGCAGTAGTCTCGGGAAGGTCGTCTACCCCGTTCCGGGTCACCGCAAGCTCAAGCGGGTGGACTACTGGGCTGCGCGGTGCCTCGACGGGCAGTTCGCGCCCAATGACGAGGTTGACGAATTGCGTTGGGTGTCCCCCGAAGAGGCATTCGATCTGTTGTCCTATCCGATGGACCGCAGTGTCCTGCGCCGGTTCCGCCGGGTGCCGTTGGACACGACCATGGCGCTGATCGTGCGGCACGCCAAGGCGGGTAGTCGGAAGAAGTACAAGGGCGACGACCGTTACCGGCCCCTCGATGCGTCCGGACGGGCGCAGGCCGAGGCTCTCGTTCCGCAGTTGACGGCATTCGGCGGCGACAGCGTGGTGTCCGCCGACCGCACGCGGTGCATCGCGACGGTCGAACCCTTCGCCTCCCGGCACGGACTCGAGATCGCGATCGAGCCGTCCCTGTCGGAGGAGGAGTACCGCGCCGATCCGGACCGCGGCCGCAAGCGGGCGCTGGAGATCGCGTCCGGTCCCGGCACTCCCGTGATCTGCAGTCAGGGCAAGGTGATCCCGCCGCTGCTGGAGTGGTGGGCCGAGCGCGACGGTCTCGCGCTGCCTCCGGCGCGGAACCGGAAGGCGAGCATGTGGGTGTTGTCGCTGCGCGGCGATCGTCTCGTCGCAGCCGACCACCTCGACAGCCCTCTTCCCACGGGCCGTCCACCGGCGGACGACGAGAGCATCNTCGCACGTGTGCGAGCCGCATCGCGGGTGGGTGTTACTTCTTGGTGCTCTTGCGGGCCGTGGTCTTCTTGGCCGTGGTCTTCTTGGCCGGGCTCTTCTTGGCCGCGGTCTTCTTGGCCGCGGTCGACTTGGTGGCGGTGGTCTTCTTCGCCGGAGTCGACTTGGCCGCCGTGGTCTTCTTCGCCGCGGTGGTCTTCTTCGCCGCGGTCGACTTGGTCGCCGTGGTCTTCTTCGCCGCCGTGGTCTTCTTCGCCGCCTTCTTCGCCGCCGTGGTCTTCTTCGCCGCCTTCTTCGCTGCCGCGGTCTTCTTGGCCGCTGCAGCTGCACCGCGCTTCACGGCCGGACCCGAAGCCGGGAGCTTCTGGGTGCCCGCGATGATGTTCTTGAAGGACTGGCCGGGACGGAAGGCCGGCACCGAGGTCGGCTTGACCTTGACCGTCTCACCCGTGCGCGGGTTCCGCGCGACACGCGCGGCCCGACGACGCTTCTCGAAGACACCGAATCCGGTGATGGTGACGCTCTTACCGTCGTGCACGGCGCGAACGATCGCGTCCACGATGTGCTCGACGGCCGCGGTGGCGGTGCGCCTGTCCGAACCGAGTTTCTCGGTCAGAACGTCGATCAGTTCTGCCTTGTTCATTGATTTCCTCCGCACATACACGGTCCACCGTCAGACCGACTCCAGTCCACGGTAGACCCGCAAACGGGCAAGAGTCTATGTGCCACGCGGATTCTCATGCAAATAACCTCCGGGCCCGGCCCGACGGGAGCGTCGGACCGGACCCGGAGAAGGCGCGTTCGGGGGTGTTTTCAGGGCGCCGGAAGGGTACTCGGTTTCCATGACGGCCTTGACTTTTCGTACTCGGAAATCGCGTCTACCTGGCGCAATGTCAATCCGATGTCGTCGAGACCCTCCAGCAGACGCCACCGCGTGTAGTCGTCAATGGTGAACGGCACCACGGTGGTTCCGGCGGTCACCGTCCGGTTCTCGAGATCCACTTCCAGTTCGAGTCCGGGCTGCTGCTCGATGAGCTTCCACAGCAGTTCGACGTCGTCCTGCGAGACCTGAGCGGCGAGCAGACCGGCCTTTCCGGCGTTGCCCCGGAAGATGTCGGCGAAGCGGGACGAGATCACGACCCGGAATCCGTAATCCGACAACGCCCACACGGCATGCTCACGCGAGGAGCCGGTGCCGAAATCCGGTCCGGCGACGAGAACGCTGCCGCGGTCGAAGGGCGGGGTGTTGAGGACGAAGGACGGGTCGTTGCGCCATGCGGCGAACAGACCGTCCTCGAATCCCGTACGGGTGACGCGCTTCAGGTACACGGCCGGGATGATCTGATCCGTGTCGACATTGGAGCGGCGCAGCGGGACGCCGATGCCCCTGTGGGTGGTGAAGGCTTCCATCGAAAATTCTCCTCGTCGGTCCTGTGGTCTAGTCCAGATCCGCCGGTGCGGAAAGCGTTCCCCGCACCGCGGTTGCGGCGGCCACGGCCGGCGAGACGAGATGCGTCCGTCCGCCCTTGCCCTGCCGTCCTTCGAAATTCCGGTTCGAGGTCGACGCGGAACGCTCGCCCGGCGCCAACTGGTCGGGGTTCATGCCCAGGCACATCGAGCACCCGGCCTGACGCCACTCGGCCCCTGCGGCGGTGAAGATCTCGCCGAGACCCTCCTCCTCCGCCTGCGCGCGCACCCGCATCGAACCCGGCACGACGAGCATCCGGACGCCGTCGGCGACCTTGCGGCCCTGCAGGACATCCGCCACGGCACGCAGATCCTCGATGCGGCCGTTGGTGCACGAGCCGACGAAGACGGTGTCGATCTTCACGTCGCGCAGCGGCATGCCCGGTTCGAGATCCATGTAGCGCAACGCCTTTTCCGCTGCAGACCGCTCGGTTTCGTCGGCGATCTCCTCGGGTACCGGAACGCTGGACCCGAGCGCAGCGCCCTGGCCCGGGTTGGTGCCCCACGTGACGAAGGGGGTCAGAGCGCTGCCGTCGATGTGGACCTCGGCGTCGAAAACCGCGTCGTCGTCGGTCTTCAGCTGCTCCCACGCCTCCACGGCAGCATCCCAGTCGGCGCCCTTCGGGGCGTGCGGGCGGCCCTTGATGAACTCGTAGGTGGTCTCGTCGGGGGCGATCATGCCGGCGCGGGCGCCCGCCTCGATCGACATGTTGCAGATGGTCATCCGCGCTTCCATCGACAGTGCGCGGATCGCCTCGCCGCGGTACTCGAGGACGTAGCCCTGTCCGCCGCCGGTGCCGATCTTCGCGATGATCGCGAGGATGAGGTCCTTGCTCGTCACTCCCGGCGCGAGGGTGCCGCCGACGTTGATGGCCATCGTCTTGAACGGCCGCAGCGACAACGTCTGTGTCGCCATGACGTGTTCGACCTCACTGGTGCCGATGCCCATCGCCAGTGCGCCGAAGGCGCCGTGGGTGGAGGTGTGGCTGTCGCCGCACACCACCGTCATGCCGGGCTGCGTGAGACCGAGCTGCGGGCCGACCACGTGGACGATGCCCTGATCGAGGTCGCCCATGGGGTGCAGACGGACACCGAACTCCTCGCAGTTGCGGCGCAGGGTCTCGACCTGTGTGCGCGAGACCGGGTCGGCGATCGGCTTGTCGATGTCCACCGTGGGGACGTTGTGGTCCTCGGTGGCGATCGTGAGGTCGGGACGCCGCAGCGGGCGTCCTGCCAGCCGCAGACCGTCGAAGGCCTGCGGGCTGGTCACCTCGTGTACGAGATGCAGGTCGATGTAGATCAGGTCCGGCTGTCGCGCCGATCCCTCTCCTTCACCGCGCACGACCACGTGCTGGTCCCACACCTTTTCCGCCAGAGTCTTTCCAGCCATCTTCTCCACCTTGTCGTACGTGACGAACGCGGGATCCCGGGGGCTGTCCGGCCGCGTATGGCGTCGTCCCCACCGTTCTCGGCATGCGATATGCTTCCCATTATGCGAGACGGAGGTATCGACCTATGAGACAGCATAGCGGGATCGGAGTGCTGGACAAAGCGATGACAGTTCTCCATGCGGTTGCCGAACAGCCGTGCAACCTCAACGAGTTGTGCGCGCGGACCGGCCTGCCCCGTGCCACGGCGCACCGTCTCGCCGTGGGCCTCGAGGTCCACCGCCTCCTCATGCGCGACAGCGACGGACAGTGGCGTCCCGGCCCCGGACTGGCCGAATTGTCCGCGGGCGCAGGCGACACGCTCGTCGAGGCCGCCTCGCTCGTCCTCCCCCGTCTGCGCGAGATCACCGGCGAGAGCGTGCAGTTGTACCGCCGCGAGGGCACCCAGCGGGTCTGCGTCGCCGCTCTCGAACCGCCGACCGGTCTGCGCGACACGGTCCTCGTCGGCGCACGCCTTCCGATGACGGCCGGCTCCGGCGCGAAAGTTCTGCTCGCGTGGGCCGATACGGCGACCCAGCGCGCCATCCTCCCCGACGCGGCCTTCGGTGAACGCGTGCTCGTCGAGGTCCGCCGCCGCGGCTGGGCGCAGAGCGCCGCCGAACGCGAACCCGGTGTGGCGTCGGTCGCCGCACCCGTGCGCGACAGCAGCGGTGGCGTGATCGCCGCGATCTCCGTATCGGGCCCCATCGACCGCATGGGCCGCCGACCGGGCGCCCGCTGGGCCGCCGACCTCCTCGCCGCCGCAGAAGCGCTCCAGAAGCGTCTCTGAGGCCGACCGCATGCCCGTGTCCCTCCCGGGTGGAGCCCAGGAGGGACACGGGCGGGGCGGGAGGAAGACAGCCGTGCGGCCCCACGCTCTGCCAGAGTGCTTCGCATGGGAACCAACCGCCGCGCAGGCATCACGATGACGGAGTCGGAGATCGACGAGTTCCTCCACCGCAGCCGGGTCGCGAACCTGGCGACCCTCGGACCGACGGGCACCCCGCACCTCGTCGCCATGTGGTACGCGGTGCTCGACGGGGAGATCTGGTTCGAGACGAAGGCGAAATCGCAGAAGGTGGTCAACCTCCGGCGCGACGATCGCGTGACCGTCCTCGTCGAGGCCGGCGACACCTACGACCAGTTGCGTGGCGTCTCGATCGAGGGGCGGGCGGAGATCGTGGACGACCACGACCGCCTGTTCGAGGTCTGCCGCGACGTGTGGGAGCGGTACACCGCCCCGTACACGGAGGAGGCGCGCCCCGCGGTGGAGCAGATGATGCACAAACGGGTGGCCGTCCGTGTGGTGCCCGCGCGGGTGCGTTCGTGGGATCACTGCAAGCTCGGGATGCCTGCCATGGAGATCGGCGGCACGACGGCCGCCCATCTTCCGTCCGCCGCGCACTGACCGCCCATACGCGAAAGGCTCTCCGATCGATGATCGGAGAGCCTTCGTGGTTGTACCCCCGATGGGATTCGAACCCACGCTACCGCCGTGAGAGGGCGGCGTCCTAGGCCGCTAGACGACGGGGGCCTATGGAACTTCTTCTCTTCGCTTCCCGAAGGAAGCTCAGCCAGCATAGCTGGCTGAGACGTTGCGGGCAAACCGCCGCGTCTCAGCTGGGGTACCAGGACTCGAACCTAGAATGGCTGAACCAGAATCAGCTGTGTTGCCAATTACACCATACCCCAATGGTTTGTTCCTTCGGCCTGCCCTGCGGGCGTTGTGGCCTCCGTTCCGAACCGAGAAGAAGATTAGCACCAACCCCGCCACCAACTACAAATCGGCTGGTCAGAGGAGTGCAATCAAGCTCAGGACGAGCTCGGTGGCATGAAATCGAGCCCGGAACGAGTTCGGCCCGTCGCCGGCGGGTGCCGACGACGGGCCGAGAGCGACCATGCAGGGGTCAGGCGATGCGCGCCCGCCCGGCACGCAGTCGTGCAAGGGTGCGCTCACGGCCGAGCAGTTCCATCGACTCGTAGAGCGGCGGGCTGACGTGCGAGCCCGTCACCGCGACCCGCACGGGAGCGAAGGCCTTCCTCGGCTTCAGTTCGAGCCCCTCGATCAGTGCGCTCTTGAGCGCCTCCTCGATCGCCGGCGTGGTCCACTCGGTCAGGCCCTCGAGGGCGGCGACGGAGGCGTCGAGCACGGGCGCGGCATCCTCCTTGAGATTCTTCGCCGCGGAGACCTCGTCGAGCGTGAAGTCGGCGTCGTCGACGAACAGGAACTTCAGCAGGTCCCACGCGTCCCCGAGAACGACGATACGGGTCTGTACGAGGTCGGCGGCCGTCCGGAAGAGCGCGTCGTCGACGTCGGCCCCGATCCGGCCGTGCTCGACGAGGTACGCCTTCAGCCGGGTCGCGAACTCCTCCGGCTCGAGCAGGCGGATGTGCTCGGCGTTGATGGCGTCGGCCTTCTTCTGGTCGAACCGGGCGGGGTTCGAGTTGACCTTGGAGATCTCGAAGGCCGCGACCATCTCGTCGAGGGAGAACACGTCGCGGTCGTCGGCGAGACCCCAGCCGAGCAGAGCGAGGTAGTTGAGCAGGCCCTCGGGGATGAACCCGCGATCGCGGTGCAGGAAGAGGTTGGACTCCGGGTCGCGCTTGGAGAGCTTCTTGTTGCCCTGCCCCATCACGAACGGCAGGTGGCCGAACTCGGGCGTGAAATCGGTGACGCCGATGCGCTGCAGCGCCGCGTACAGCGCAAGCTGACGCGGGGTGGACGACAGCAGGTCCTCGCCGCGCAGGACGTGTGTGATCTTCATCAGCGCGTCGTCGACGGGATTGACGAGCGTGTAGAGCGGGATGCCGTTGCCGCGGGTCAGCGCGAAGTCGGGCACCGAGCCTGCCTTGAAAGTGGTCTCGCCGCGGACCAGGTCGTTCCACGTGAGGTCCTCTTCGGGCATGCGCAGTCGCACGACCGGCTTGCGCCCCTCGTCGAGGAATGCCTGCCGCTGCTCCGGGGTGAGGTCGCGGTCGAAGTTGTCGTAGCCGAGCTTCGGGTCGCGGCCGGCGGCCTTGTGCCGCTCCTCGACCTCTTCCGGCGTCGAGAACGACTCGTAGGCCTCCCCGGAGTCGACGAGCTTCTGCACGATCTCGAGGTGAAGGTCGCGTCGCTGCGACTGCCGGTACGGCTCGTACGGTCCGCCGACCTCCGGACCCTCGTCCCATTCGAGACCAAGCCACCGGAGGGCGTCGAGGATTGCCTGGTACGACTCCTCGGTGTCGCGTGCGGCGTCGGTGTCTTCGATGCGGAACACGAAGGTGCCGCCGTGATGACGCGCGAAAGCCCAATTGAACAGGGCGGTGCGCACCAGACCCACATGCGGGGTTCCGGTCGGTGACGGGCAGAAACGTACGCGTACTTCGCTGGTGGTCATGACTCGCTCAGGGTTGAGGATCGACGGGAGACCTTCCCAGGCTATCCGCCCCGCAGCGAGCTCCGGTCAGGATCCCTTGGCGACGACCGGATTCGTGAGCGTTCCGATGCCCTCGACGGTGATCGAGACTGTGTTGCCCGGCTCGATCGGTCCGACACCTTCGGGAGTGCCGGTGAGGATGACGTCGCCCGGCAGCAGGGTCATGACACCGGAGATCCATTCGATGAGCTTCGGGATGTCGTGCACCATCTTCGAGGTGCGGCTGCGTTGGCGGATCTGCCCGTCGACCTCCGCCGAGATCTCGAGATCGGAAGGGTCGATGTCGGTTTCGATCCACGGACCGAGCGGGCAGAAGGTGTCGTGGCCCTTGGCTCGGCCCCACTGGCCGTCCTTGCGCTGATGGTCGCGCGCGGACACGTCGTTGGCGATCGTGTAGCCGAGGATCGCCTCCCGGGCCTTCGCGGCGGGGACGTCCTTGCAGGGACGCCCGATGACCACGGCGAGTTCGGCCTCGTGATGGACGAGCGAGGTGGTGGGCGGAATCACGATGGGCGCGCCCGGGCCCACGATCGACGTGTTGGGCTTGAGGAAGATCATCGGCTCGTCGGGGACCTCGTTGCCCGACTCGGCGGCGTGGGCGGCGTAGTTGCGACCGACCGCGATCACCTTGGTGGCGAGGATCGGGGCGAGAATCCGCACGTCGGCGAGGGGCCAGCTCCGGCCCGTGAAGGTGGGGTTCCCGAAAGGATGCTCGGCGATCTCCTTCGCCGTCGCGGACTTCCCCTCCCCTTCGATGCTCACGAACGCGACACCATCCGGGCTGGCAATTCGACCAAGGCGCATGTCCGGAGTCTAACGGTGCGCGCACACTGCGATCGACGCCCGGGTGCCGCGGGTATAGAGTCCGACCAAGATTTCATATAACGGTACAACTTTCTCAGATAGTGGGACTCATGGACACTCCGGACATCGGTCGGCGCCGATGGCTGATCCTGGCCCTCGGCGTCCTCGCCCAGGCCTCCCAGGCCACCGTCATCAACGGCGTCGCCTTCCTCATCCCAACCCTGAACCAGGAGGGTGGCTTCACCCTCGCCCAGGCCGGAACCCTCGCCGGCGCACCGATCCTCGGCGGCGTGTTCACGCTCGTCGTGTGGGGCGCGATCGCCGACCGGTTCGGCGAACGTCTCGCGCTGGCCGCCGGACTCGGGATCGCGGCCGTCTCGATGGGACTCGCGAGCGCGACCACCTCACTGGACCTGTCCCGCACCACCTCCGCAGCACTGCTCGGCCTATTGCTGATGTGTGCGGGAGCCGGCGCCGTGAGCGCCAATTCGGCGAGCGGTCGCGTGGTGGTCGGATGGTTCCCGCCGCACCAGCGCGGCCTCGCGATGGGCATCCGGCAGATGTCGGTGCCGCTGGGTGTCGCCGCGGGCGCACTCGTCATCCCCACTCTCGCGGGCGACCACGGGATCGCCTGGGCGCTCTCGTTTCCCATGCTCGCGTGCGGGCTCGCAGCCGTCGTCTGCGCGGTCGGCGTGGTGGATCCGCCCCGACCCGGACGGGTGGAGGCCGAGCGCGCAGGCGTGCTCGGCAATCCCTACCGGAGTTCCATGTCCCTCACGCGGATCCATCTCGCGTCGATCCTGCTCGTCGTTCCGCAGTACGTCGTGTGGACCTACGCCCTGGTCTGGCTCATCGCCGACCGCGGCTGGGACGAGGTCGGCGCCGGTCTCGTCATCACCGCCGCCCAGATCCTCGGCGCCCTCGGACGTGTCGTCACCGGGGCCTGGTCCGATCGGGTGGGCAGCAGGCTGGGACCGATGCGCCTCGTCGCCGCATCGGTCGTCGTGTCGATGGTCGCGCTCTCCGTCACGGCGTGGACGGATTCGGCGATCGCGGTGGGCGTCCTGCTCGTCGCGTCGATCCTGACCTCGGCGCCGAACGGGTTGGCATTCACTGCCGTCGCGGAGATCGCCGGCCCGTTCTGGGGCGGCCGCGCACTCGGGATCCAGAACACCGGGCAGTTCGTGTTCGCCGCGGCCGTCGGACCGGTCTTCGGTGGGCTCATCGCCGCGGTCGGATTCCCCGCGGCCTTCGCCCTGTCCGCCATCGCTCCCGCAGCGGCGGTCCCGGTGATACCGAAGNGTGGCGCCGGACGGGACGTACCCGCCGGCGCCACGCGCGTTTGTGCCGAAGAACTCGGTGCCCGGAGAGAATCCGCGCTCAGAGATCAAAGAGAAGCAGCGATCCGATCGCCGATCTCGGTGGTCACGATCGGACCGGGACCACGATTCGCGAGGTCGGCCTCGACGGCCCGCTCGACGCGTGCAGCATCCTCCTCGCGCCCGAGATGGCGCAGCAGCAAGGCGGTGGACAGGATCGCCGCGGTGGGATCGGCGATGCCCTTGCCGGCGATGTCCGGTGCCGAGCCGTGGACCGGTTCGAACATCGACGGGTTGGTGCCCGAGGCGTCGATGTTGCCGCTCGCGGCAAGGCCGATACCGCCGGTTACGGCGCCGGCGAGGTCGGTGATGATGTCGCCGAACAGGTTGTCGGTGACGATGACGTCGAAGCGCGACGGGTCGTCGACCATGTAGATGGTCGCGGCGTCGATGTGACAGTAGGCCGTGGTGACCTCAGGGAACTCCTTGCCGACGGTCTCGACGGCGCGGGTCCAGATGGCGCCGGCGTTCGACAGCACGTTCGTCTTGTGGATGAGCGTGACGTGCTTGCGGCGGGTCTGCGCGAGCTCGAAGGCGTAGCGGACCACGCGCTCGGCTCCGAACCAGGTGTTCACCGAGACCTCGGTGGCGATCTCGTGCGGGGTGCCGACGCGGATCGCTCCCCCGTTGCCGGTGTACGGGCCCTCGGTGCCCTCGCGGACGACGACGAAGTCGATCTCGTGGTCGGCGGCGAGCGGCGACTTCGAGCCCGGGTACAGGCGCGACGGCCGCAGGTTGACGTGGTGGTCGAGTGCGAACCGCATGTTCAGGAGGAGACCGCGTTCGAGGACGCCCGGCGTGACCGACGGATCGCCGATGGCACCGAGGAGGATCGCGTCGTGCTCGCGGATCGCGGCGAGATCGGCATCGGGCAGGAGTTCGCCGGTCGCGTTGTACCGGCGGGCACCGAGGTCGTACTCGGTCGTCTCGAGATCCGGGACGAGGGCGCGGAGCACCTTGAGAGCTTCCGCCGTGACCTCGACACCGATGCCGTCACCGGGGATGACCGCAAGTTTCATGAGCACTACTCACTTCCTGTGCGACGGTGGCCGCGACCGTGCAGACGGTCGCGGCCACCGGATGATGGAGAACCGAAGGATCAGGACAGGTCGACCTGGGCGACGCGCGCGTCGAGCGCCTCGGTGATCTGTCCGACCTCGGCGTCGCCGACGACGCGGTCGACACGGAGGATCACGGTGGCGCCGGGGCCCTCCGCGTCCTGGCTCAGCGCCGCGGCCTGGATGTCGATGCTCGCGTTGCCGAGCACGGTGCCCAGCGTTCCGAGGACACCCGGACGGTCCTGGTAGTGGACGATCAGGTTGTGGCCCTCGGCGCGGAGGTCGAAGCTGCGGCTGTTGATGTTGACGATCTTCTCGACCTGCTGCAGGCCGGTGAGCGCACCCGCGACGGACGTGACGTGTCCGTCCGGCGCCACGGCGCGGACCTCGACGGCGCTGCGGTGCGTGGTGGCCTCGCTGACCTTCTCGACCTCGACCGTCACGCCGCGCTGCTCCGCGAGCTTGGGGGCGTTGACGAAGGTGACGGGCTCGTCGCTGCTCGCCGAGAACAGGCCGCGGAGGGCGGCCAGGCCGAGAATGTCGGTGTTCTCGGCCGAGAGCTCACCGCTGACGACGACCTGCACGTTCTGCACGGCCTCGGGCGAGAGGGTGCCGGCGAGCAGACCGAGCTTGCGAACGAGCTCGAGCCACGGCGCGACCTCCTCGCCCACGGGGCCACCGGAGACGTTGACGGCATCGGGCACGAACTCGCCGGCGAGGGCGAGCAGCACGCTCTTGGCAACGTCGGTACCGGCGCGGTCCTGGGCCTCGGCGGTGGATGCACCGAGGTGCGGGGTGACGACGACGTTGTCGAGGTCGAACAGCTTCGAATCGGTGCACGGCTCGGTCTCGAAGACGTCGAGGCCGGCAGCGCGGACCTTGCCTTCGACGAGCGCGTCGTACAGCGCGTCCTCGTCGATCAGGCCACCGCGGGCGGCGTTGACGATGATGACGCCGTCCTTGGCCTTGGACAGACGCTCGGCGTTGATCAGGCCGGCGGTCTCCTTGGTCTTGGGCAGGTGCACCGAGATGAAGTCGGCGCGGGCGACCAGCTCGTCGATGTCGACGAGCTCGATGCCGAGCTGTGCGGCGCGGGCGGCCGGCAAGTAGGGGTCGTACGCGATGACGTGGGTTTCGAACGCCGCGAGACGCTGGGCGAACAGCTGGCCGATGCGGCCGAGGCCGACGACGCCGACCGTCTTGCCGAGGATTTCGGTGCCGTTGAAGCTCGACCGCTTCCAGGTGCGCTCACGCAGGGTGCGGTCGGCGGCGGGAACCTGCCGCGCCGCGGACATGAGGAGCGCGACCGCGTGCTCGGCGGCGGAGTGGATGTTGGAGGTGGGCGCGTTGACGACCATCACACCGCGCTCGGTGGCAGCAGCGATGTCGACGTTGTCGAGGCCGACACCGGCGCGACCGACGATCTTGAGGTTGGGCGCCGCAGCGAGCACCTCGGCGTCGACGGTGGTCGCGGAGCGGACCAGCAGCGCCTGGGCCTCGGGCACGGCCGCGAGCAGGGCGGGGCGGTCGGGGCCGTCGACCCAGCGCACCTCGACACCGTCACCGAGCGCATCGACGGTCGACTGCGCAAGCTTGTCGGCGATCAGGACTACTGGACGGCCATTCTGGCTCACGTGCGGACTCCCTGTGTCGTGAATGTGTGAGTGGTCGACGGCGCTCGCGCCCGACAGCATGCGTGGGCACCCGCGACCGCCCACAGTTTAGTGCCCCGGCCCCTCCCACGGGGCCACCGGGACCGGGATCACGGTGGTGCGGGCCGATCCTTCCGCGGGGGCGGGACGATGTCCTGCGGGGGTGCGTCGAGCACACTGCGCTCGATGCCGGGCTGGTTCCGGTGCCGGAAGGCCACCACGGCAGTGCGGACGGTCGGATGGAATCGACCGGCCCCGAAGCGATTCCCCGATTGCATCCGGTGCAACTTGTCCTTGACCGGCCCCTTCATCGCGGCGAAGGCGAGCCATATCCCCCTGTGGGCGAGGTAGTCGTCGAGACGTTCGATCTCCTCGACGGCGCTGATGTCTAAATCCGTGATCGGTTCGGCCGCGAGTACCACCCACTCGATACGGTCCTCGCGTTCGCGGACGAGTTCACGGACGAACTTCGTGAGGATCACACCGTTCGCGAAGAACAGCGGAGCGTCGAATCGCACGAGCACGAGACCCGGGATGCGGTGGCCCTCGGGATGCCGCTCCCGGTCGTGATATCCGGCGATGTTCTCGAGTTCGACGAGTTCGGTCCGGTGGGGTTGCCAGGCACGCACGATCACGACCGCCAACGACAATGCGATCGCGACGAGTACACCCCTCAACACACCGGCGAGACCGACCGCCACGAATGCGGCGAAGGACAAACAGAATTCGATCTTGTTGACCCGCCACAGGCGACCGAGCCCCTTCGCATCGACGAGCGCACTCGCCGCGGCGATCACGACGGCAGCGAGCGCGGCCTGCGGCAGGTACGCCGTCGCCCCCGGCGCGGCGAGCAGGAAGATCGCGACCGTCACCGCTCCGACGGCACCCGCGAGCTGGGTACGCGCTCCGGCCTGTTCGAGGACGGGAGTGCGACTGCCGCTGCCGCAGATGGGGAATCCGCCCGTCGCACCGGCTGCGATGTTCACCACACCGAGGGCGCGCATCTCGGAACTGCCGTCCACGTCCTCGCCCCGTCGGAGCGCGAACGAGCGCGACAGCACCGCGGTGTCGGCGAACGCGATGACGGCGACCGCGACCGCGGGTGCGAGCAGTTCGATCACGTCTCCCCGTTCGATACCGCCCAGAACGGGCGCGGGGATCCCGGAGGGCAGCGCCCCCACCATCTCCACCCGATCGGTGAGCCCGAACACCTCGACCGCCGCGGAGGCGGCGACCACCGCGACGAGCACCGCGGGTATGCGGGGAACGACCTTCTGCAGCACGAGGATCACAGCGAGGGTGCCGGCGCCGAGGAGAAGTCCGACCGGTTCGACACCGTCCTCGAAGACGTCGTCGACGACGTCGAGAACCTCGGCGACGACACCGGATTCGTCGGCCGAGGTGCCCAGCAGGAGCGGGAGCTGCCCGACGATGACGATGATCGCGATCGCGTTGAGGAAACCGACCCGGATCGGTGTGGAGAGCAGATAGGTCAGGAATCCGAAGCGGAGTATCCCCCCGACGAGGAGGATCGCCCCGACGAGGAGGGCGAGCACACCGGCGAGGGCGACCGCACGCTGCGGGTCACCGTCGGCGGCGAGCGGGATCACCGCGGCCGCGATGAGCGGGGCGAGCGCGGAATCCGGTCCGAGCACGAGGATCCGGGACGGACCGACCACCGCGTACACGAGCATCGGCACCACTGTCGCGTAGAGACCCGTGTAGGGCGGCAGTCCCGCCGCCTGGGCATATCCCATGCCGGTGGGGACGAGCAGGGCGCTGAGCGCGAGACCCGCCGTGACGTCGCCCCGCAGCCACCCCCGCCGGTAGGACCGTGCGGTGGCGACACCCGGGAGCCGCCCGAACGCGGCGAGGAGCCACATCAGCCCAGTATCCTCCGCGGCCTCGGCCCGTGGCTGCGACATCGCTCANGGCCCGGCACCCCAGTAGGGGTACCGGGCCGCCGTGACCGGATCAGGTGGCTGTCACGCCGTCTCGGTGATGGGGCGATCGA
This sequence comes from Rhodococcus sp. Chr-9, assembly GCF_000801125.1. Taxonomy (NCBI): domain Bacteria; kingdom Bacillati; phylum Actinomycetota; class Actinomycetes; order Mycobacteriales; family Nocardiaceae; genus Rhodococcus; species Rhodococcus sp. Chr-9. Next base: position 21,581 of record NZ_JTIZ01000076.1, on the reverse strand, counting down.
CCCAGCTCATCAGGTCGCGCAGCTGCTTGCCGACAACCTCGATGCCGTGCTCGGCATTCTGCTTGCGCAGGCCTTCGAGCTCCTTGTTGCCGCCCTCGACGTTGGCGACGAGACGCTTGACGAAGGTGCCGTCCTGGATGTCCTTCAGGATCTCCTTCATGCGCTCCTTGGTGCCGGCGTCGATGACGCGCGGGCCGGAGAGGTAGCCGCCGAACTCCGCGGTGTCGGACACCGAGTAGTTCATGCGGGCGATGCCACCCTCGTACATGAGGTCGACGATGAGCTTGAGCTCGTGGAGAACCTCGAAGTAGGCCATCTCGGGGGCGTAGCCCGCCTCGACCATGACGTCGAAGCCGGTCTTGACGAGCTCCTCGGTGCCACCGCAGAGCACGGCCTGCTCGCCGAAGAGGTCGGTCTCGGTCTCTTCCTTGAAGGTGGTCTTGATGACGCCGGCCCGGGTGCCGCCGATGCCCTTGGCGTAGGACAGCGCGAGCGCCTGGCCCTCACCCTTGGGGTCCTGATGGACGGCGATGAGCGCGGGAACGCCCTTGCCGTCGACGAACTGACGACGCACGAGGTGGCCGGGGCCCTTGGGGGCGACCATCGCGACGGTCACGTTCTCCGGAGCGGTGATGAGACCGAAGTGGATGTTGAGGCCGTGGCCGAAGAACAGCGCGTCGCCGTCCTTCAGGTTGGGCTCGATGTCGTTGGTGAAGATCGACGCCTGGGCGGTGTCGGGCGCGAGGATCATGATGACGTCGGCCCACTCGGAGACCTCGGCGGGGGTGCCGACGGTGAGACCGGCTTCCTCGGCCTTGGCCCGCGACTTCGAGCCCTCCTTCAGACCGATGCGAACGTCGACGCCCGAGTCGCGCAGGCTCAGCGAGTGCGCGTGTCCCTGACTGCCGTAGCCGATGACGGCGACCTTACGACCCTGGATGATCGACAGGTCGGCATCGTCGTCGTAGAACATCTCGACTGCCACAGTGATTACCTCTTTCAGCAAGTATGGGTGTGTTAAGGCTAACGGGTAGCCGTGATGGACTTCGGACCGCGTCCGACGGCGACGACACCGGACTGGACGATCTCGCGGATTCCGTACGGTTCGAGCATGCGCAACAGCGCGTCGAGCTTGGACCGCGTACCGGTCGCCTCGATGGTCAGCGACTCGGGCGAGACGTCGATCACCTTGGCGCGGAACAGATTCACCGTCTCAATGACCTGGGTGCGTACACTCGCGTCGGCGCGCACCTTGATGAGCACGAGTTCGCGGGCGACGGACGCCTCGTCCTCCTGCTCGACGATCTTGATGACGTTGACGAGCTTGTTGAGCTGCTTGGTGACCTGCTCGAGCGGGAACTCGTCGACGGTCACCACGATCGTCATCCGCGAGATGTCGGGCACCTCGGTGCCACCGACGGCAAGGGATTCGATGTTGAAGCCGCGTCGCGAGAACAGCGATGCGACTCGGGCGAGCACGCCCGGCTTGTCCTCGACGAGAACACTGAGGGTGTGACTCGTGCTCACTTGGTCTCCTCCTGGGCCGCAGCGTTCTCGCTGCGGGTTTCGAGCGCGTCGATGGTCTCGTGGATGACAGCGGGATCGTCGGCAGCGGCGTCGTCGTCGAACAGCGGCCGGATATCGCGAGCCGCCATGATCTCGTCGTTGCTCGTGCCGGCGGCGACCATCGGCCACACCTGCGCGTCCTTGCCGACGATGAAGTCGATCACGACGGGACGATCGTTGACCTCCTGCGCCCGGCGGATCGCAGGCTCGACGTCTTCCTCGCGCTCGACGCGGATGCCCACGCAGCCGAGGGCCTCGGCGAGCTTGACGAAGTCGGGGATGCGTAGCGAGTGCGTCGCCAGGTCGGTGTTCGAGTATCGCTCCTCGTAGAAGAGGGTCTGCCACTGCCGGACCATGCCGAGATTGCCGTTGTTGATGAGCGCGACCTTGATCGGCACACCCTCGACGGCGCACGTCGCGAGTTCCTGGTTGGTCATCTGGAAGCAGCCGTCGCCGTCGATGGCCCACACCTCGGTGTCGGGGCAACCCATCTTGGCGCCCATCGCGGCGGGCACCGCGTAGCCCATGGTGCCGAGACCACCGGAGTTGAGCCAGGTGCGCGGCTTCTCGTAGTCGACGAACTGCGCCGCCCACATCTGGTGCTGACCGACGCCTGCGCAGTAGATCGCGTCGGGACCGGCGAGCTTACCGACGGCCTGGATGACGTACTGCGGCGACAGGGTGTCGTCGGTGGGACGGTCGTAGCTCAGCGGGTAGGTGCGACGGATGTCGTCGAGGTAGGCCCACCATGCCGTGTAGTCGAGCTTCGTGCCGGTCGCCAGGTCGGCGCGGATCGCCTCGAGCAGTTCGACGATGACCTCCTTGCAGTCACCGACGATCGGCACGTCGGCGTGCCGGTTCTTGCCGATCTCCGCCGGGTCGATGTCGGCGTGGATGACCTTGGCGTCGGGCGCGAAGGAGTCCAGCTGACCGGTGACGCGGTCGTCGAAGCGGGCACCGAGGGTGATGAGCAGGTCACTCTTCTGCAGTGCGGCCACCGCGGCGACGTTGCCGTGCATGCCGGGCATGCCGCAGTGCAGGTTGTGGCTGTCGGGGAACGCACCGCGGGCCATGAGCGTCGTAACGACCGGGATGCCGGTCAGCTCGGCGAGCTCGAGCAGCTCGGCCGACGCCTCGGCCTTGATGACACCGCCGCCGACGTACAGCACCGGGTTCTTCGCGTCGGCGATCAGTCGCGCGGCCTCGCGGACCTGCTTGCCGTGCGGCTTCGTCACCGGGCGGTAGCCGGGCAGGTGCATCTCCGGCGGCCAGCTGAAGGTGGTCTGTGCCTGGAGGATGTCCTTGGGGATGTCGACGAGGACCGCGCCCGGTCGGCCCGAGGAGGCGAGGTAGAACGCCTCGGCCAGGATGCGCGGGATGTCGGCGCCGTCGGTGACCAGGAAGTTGTGCTTCGTGATCGGCATCGTGATGCCGGAGATGTCGGCTTCCTGGAAGGCGTCGGTGCCGATGAGCGGGCGACCGACCTGGCCGGTGATCGCGACGAGGGGCACGGAGTCCATCTGCGCGTCGGCGAGCGGGGTGACGAGATTCGTCGCGCCCGGACCGGAAGTGGCCATGCACACGCCGACCTTGCCGGTGGCCTGGGCGTAACCGGTGGCAGCGTGCCCGGCGCCCTGCTCGTGACGGACGAGCACGTGGCGCACGCGCCGCGAATCGAAGATCGGGTCGTAGACGGGCAGGATCGCGCCGCCGGGAATGCCGAACACCGTGTCGACCTCGAGTTCCTCGAGTGCGCGGACCACCGACTGGGCGCCGGTGACCCGCTCGGGGGCGACCTGGCGTCGATTGGCGGGCTGCGTCGCGGCAGCTGCGGGAGTCGGGGTGGCGGACCCCGGCTTTCGCGGCGAGGGTTGAGGCCGTGCGGTTGGTGCGCTCACTGCGAATTCCTCTGATTCTGGCTCCGGGCAACAAAAAACCCTCGTCAGCAAGTCTGCTGTACGAGGGTGGCGCGTCGTGGGCGAGTTGCGAAATGCGGCTCAGGCGACGACGCGCCGGCCGATTACGAGCAACCCATTCTGATTCACGCGCTCGACGGTAGGCGCATGGTGTCCAGACAGTCAACTTGGTGCGGTCCACTGTCCCAGAATGTGAGATGCCGCGGCTGCAGTGCGAAGATGTAGAGGTGTCATCTTCCCAGCAGCCCGTGCCACCGCCCCCATCATCCCACACGCCCGATTCGACGACGCAGGTCATCCAGATCTCGCGACTGTCCTTCCTCGCGTGCGCTCTGCTGTTCCTCGCCCTCGCCTCCCCCGCGCTGGCGTGGCCGGAGGCCTTCGCATGGACGCTGATCATCCCGTTCCTCGTCGCCGCCTGGGTCGTGCGGGTACGCACCGTCGTCGGCCCCGAGGGCATCGTCGCGCGAGCGACCTTCAAGACGACGAACCTGAAGTGGGACGAACTCGACGGCCTCCGGTTCCCGAAGCGGGGCTGGGCCCGCGCACGGCTCACCGACGGCAGCGAGGTCGCACTGCCGGTCGTCACCTTCGGCCGGCTGCCGCAGCTGTCGGAGGCCAGCGGAGGCCGCATCACCGATCCGTACGCGGCCGCACAGCTCGCCGAGGAGAAGGCATACCGCGAGAAGGCGGCCGCCGAAGCCGGTCCGGATGCCGAAACCACCGACGACGCAGTCACCGTCGAGAAGAAGGGGGACCGCTCCTCCTGATCCTCGCGACCGGGTGCGAATAGAGGCATCCGGAAGCACGCGAGTAGATTCGTCGGTGCCGTTGCCCGGATCCGCCCAGCCCGGCGCCCGGACGCGGCCCGGCCGATTGCGCACCAGCCACCGTCAAGGAAGTCAGCCCATGCCCCCGTTGAGGTCACGCACCACCACCGTCGGACGAAACGCCGCGGGAGCGCGCTCCCTGTGGCGCGCCACCGGCCTGACCGATTCCGACTTCGGCAAGCCGATCGTCGCCATCGCGAACTCCTACACGCAGTTCGTACCCGGTCACGTCCACCTCAAGGACGTCGGTGAGATCGTCGCGAAGGCCGTGCGCGAAGCGGGCGGCGTGGCGCGCGAGTTCCACACCATCGCAGTCGACGACGGCATCGCCATGGGCCACGGCGGCATGCTCTACTCGCTGCCGAGCCGCGAGATCATCGCCGACTCCGTCGAATACATGGTCAACGCGCACACCGCCGATGCACTGGTGTGCATCTCGAACTGCGACAAGATCACCCCGGGCATGCTCAATGCCGCGATGCGCCTGAACATCCCGACGGTCTTCGTCTCCGGTGGTCCGATGGAGGCCGGCAAGGCGGTCGTCGTCAACGGTGTCGCGCAGGCCCCCACCGACCTCATCACCGCCATCTCGGCCTCCGCCAGCGAGGCCGTCGACGACGCGGGACTCGACGAGGTCGAGCGCAGCGCGTGCCCGACCTGCGGTTCGTGCTCGGGCATGTTCACCGCAAACTCGATGAACTGCCTCACCGAGGCTCTCGGTCTCGCGCTGCCAGGCAACGGTTCGACCCTCGCCACCCACGAGGCGCGACGCGCACTGTTCGAGACCGCCGGCCGGACGATCGTCGAGGCCGCCCTGCGCTACTACCGCGACGACGACGAGTCGGTGCTTCCGCGCAACATCGCCACCCCGGCCGCCTTCCGCAACGCAATGGCGCTCGACGTCGCCATGGGTGGTTCCACCAACACCGTGCTGCACACCCTCGCCGCCGCGCAGGAGGGTGAGGTCGACTTCGATCTCACCACCATCGACGAGATCAGCCGCCGGGTGCCCTGCCTGGCGAAGGTCTCCCCGAACTCCGACTACCACATGGAGGACGTGCACCGCGCCGGCGGAATCCCCGCCATCCTCGGCGAGCTGCGCCGCGGTGGTCTGCTCGAGACCGACGTCTCCACGGTCCACACGAAGAGCTTCGACGAGTGGCTCGACACCTGGGACATCCGTTCCGGCAAGGCGTCCGAGACGGCCCTCGAGCTGTTCCACGCCGCACCGGGCGGTGTGCGCACCACCGAACCGTTCTCGACGGACAACCGCTGGTCGTCGCTCGACACCGATTCCGCGAACGGTTGCATCCGCGACATCGAGCACGCCTACACCGTCGAGGGCGGCCTGTGCGTGCTGCGCGGCAATCTCGCACCGGACGGCGCGATCCTCAAGACCGCCGGTATCGACGAGGATCTGTTCCACTTCGAGGGCCCGGCCTACGTCGTCGAGTCGCAGGAGGAGGCCGTCTCGGTCATCCTCGGCAAGAAGATCAAGGCCGGCGACGTGGTCGTCGTCCGCTACGAGGGCCCGGCCGGCGGCCCCGGCATGCAGGAGATGCTGCACCCGACCTCCTTCCTCAAGGGCATCGGTCTGGGCAAGGTGTGTGCCCTGATCACCGACGGCCGCTTCTCCGGCGGCACCTCCGGTCTGTCCATCGGGCACGTCTCCCCCGAGGCCGCTTCCGGTGGTGTGATCGGCCTGATCGAGCAGGGCGACCGGATCCGCATCGACGTCGCGACCCGCACCCTCGAGGTGCTCGTCGACGACGAGGTGCTCGCGGATCGTCGCGCGAAGATGGAGGCCTCCGAGCGTCCGTGGCAGCCCGTCGACCGTGAGCGCACGGTCTCGAAGGCACTGCGCGCCTACGCCGCTCTGGCGACCTCCGCCGACAAGGGTGCCGTGCGGCGCGTGCCGTAACACCTGACNGTAATGTCCGGCTTGCGGTGTCTCAGCGTCCGAAGATCCACAGGCACACGCCGGCCGCCACACCCAGCAGCAGCACGACGAACGAGCCCAGGAACGGACGCGTCGCCCAGCCGCGTCGCCCGTCGATCGCGATGCGTCCCGGTCCGGTGAGGGTGATCGCCACCGCGCAGGCGACGAGGAGGGCCTCGAATTCGAAGCCCGACGATTCGGCGGCGAAGAACTGGACGCCCGGTTCGAGTTCGTGCTTGAACAGCACCGCGTTGACCATGATCGCGACGATCGCGGCAGCGGCGAACGGGGTGAGCAGACCCAGGACGAGCAGTCCTCCGGCCGCGATCTCACCGACCGCGCCGACGATCGCGAGCACGGCGGGCTGCTGGTATCCCGCATCGCGGAGCAACGACTCGAAACCGTCGAGTCCAGGCCCGTTCCACAGACCCACCAGCTTCTGCAGTCCGTGGGCGACGAGGATCGCCCCGACCGCCGCACGCAGGACGAACAGACCGAGGTCGAGCGTTCCGCGGCGCACCTTCGCCGGGGCCTGTTCGCCGGCGACCACCGCGCCGCCCGTATCCGCACCGTAGACCGGCTCCGGCCGGTACATCTGCTCGGTGGGAGCGGCGTAGGCGTCGCTGCCGAGGGGAGTTCCGCCTGCGCCGAAGTCATCGTCGGATCCGAGATACGACTCGCGTGGTCGGCGCATCTCGAGTGTGTGTTCGTCGGGCTGGTCGCCGTAGGGATTCGAACCCGCGTCCGGTATGCCACCGTTCTTGTTGTCGGCCACGTCCTCAGCCTATGCCCGTGACCGTCCCCGCACCCGGCATCCGCGGGTGCGCGCGTCGTGCCGGTAACGTTTGCGGCATGACACGGGGTACGCGGTGGACGGGTTCGTGGGGCGTACGTGCGGCAGCGGCGGTGCTCGCCGTCGGAGTCCTCGCCGTCCCGTCCTGCGCCCGCTTCGACGACTCCGCGTCGACCCCGTTCACTCCCGAGCCCACCTTCGACCCGGGACCGGGCGTCGGACCCCAGGACCCCACCGAGACGACGACGCCGAGCGCCTCCCCCAAGCCACCGGGGCCCTGTGTCGACCCCGATCCGTCCGTGATCGCGACCTGCCTCGACGTCACCGGCGGCCTGGTAACGATGCCCGATGGCAACTCCGCGCTCGTCACCGAGCGTCGGACGGGCCGGATACTGCAGGTCGCCCCGGAGACCGAGCCGGTGGAGATCGCGACCATCCCGGTCGACGGCTCCGGGGACGGTGGGCTGCTGGACGTGGCGCTCTCCCCCACTTTCGCCGAGGACCGACTGCTCTACGCCTACATCACCACGGCCTCCGACAACCGCGTGGTCCGCATCGCCGCGGGTGACACTCCCAAGGACGTGCTGACGGGGATCCCCCGCGGCGCGACGGGCAACTCCGGCGCCATCGAGTTCGTCTCACCCACCGAACTCGCCGTTCTGACCGGCGACGCCGGAAACGCAGCGGCCGCAAACGATCCGAACGTCTTGTCCGGCAAGCTCCTGAACCTGCCGCTCCCAGCCCCCGGCGCGGCACCCGCCCCGTCGGTGATGTTGTCGGGCATCGGCACCGCGGGCGATGTGTGCCGCGACCCCAACGGCAATCTGTGGGTCACCGACCGCACTCCCCTCGAAGACCGGCTCCAGCGGGTCGGGGTCGACGGCTCGACCGGCACAGGCCCGGCCTGGACGTGGCCCGAGCGGCCCGGTGTCGCCGGGTGCGCAGCGGCCCCCGACGGGATCGCGATCTCGCTCACCGACGCGAAGGCCGTCGCGGTCGTCGCCACCGATCCGGGCACCGGAGCGGTCACGGCGTCGCCCGTCCTCGCAGCGGAGGACCGTTACGGCATGCTGCGCGGCGCCGCGTCGTCGCCCGACGGCCTGCTGTGGGTCTCGACGGTCAACAAGTCCGGTTCCGAACCGGGACCGAACGACGACCGCGTCGTCCGCATCCAGTTCCCGGCCGGTGGCGGTGGATTCGACTGATCACGCCCGCTCCGGCGTCTCCACCGGTTCGGTGCGGTGGAGCAGTCCCGCGAGCATCGGGAGCACGAGGACGGTGACGGCGCCCGCCGCCACGAGGATCGACGCGCTCGCGTTCGACATCTGGTCGGCACTCACCGCCACGCCCGTGACCGCGACGATCAGGGGAAGACCCGTCGTCGAGTACAGGGCGATCTGCAACTGCTCCGCGGTTCCGAACATCCGCTTTCCGGTCTCGTCACGTTCGAGGCGCGATGCGACGAAGACCGGCACACCCCGCACCAGGACGAGCAGTCCGAGGAATGCCAGCAGGATCCCCGGGGCACTCACAACGGCACCGACGTCGATCGCCATGCCCGAGGTGACGAAGAAGATCGGGATGAGGAAGCCGTAGCCCAGACCGTCGAGCTTCTTCTCGAGCCGCTCGTCGCCCGCCGGGATCGTGCGGCGCAGGATGAAACCGGCCGCGAAGGCACCGAGGATGATGTCGAGATCGAAGACTGCCGCGACGGCGATGAGTCCGACGAGCAGCAGCATCGTCAGGCGCACCGGGATCTGGGCGGTGGTGTCGGAACCGAGCCGGACGAACTGGGTGAACCGTGAGCCCTCCCGCAGGATCCAGGTCGGCAGCACGGCGACGACGACGGCCACGACCGCGAACGCCAGCAGGACGATCAGCGAGCCGAGTGCGCCGCGCGCACCGAGCAGGGTCGCCATGGCCACGACGGGCAGCAGCTCTCCGAACGCCCCGTGGTTGAGCACCGAGCGTCCGAGTGGGGTCGCGACGAGTCCGCGGTCGGCGAGGATCGGCAGGAGCGTCCCCAGCGCCGTGGACGTCAGCGCGATCGCCACGGCGATCTCGGCGTGCACCTGACCCGCCGCTCCCAGTGCGGCGACGGTGCCGAGAGCCAACAACATGCACACACACCAGGTGAACATCGCGCGACGCCCACCCCGCCCGCGCAGCTCGGCGGGGTCGATCTCGTATCCGGCGAGCAGGAAGAGCATCCCCAGGCCGAGTTCGCGCAGGATACCGATCTCGCTGCCCGTCTCCGCGAGGTCGAGCGCGTAGGGGCCGATGAGGACACCGGTCACCAGCAGCAGCACGACCTCGGGCACCAGCCGACGCGGGACGGCGCCGGCGATCAGCGGTGCCAGCACCGCCGCGACGGCGATCCAGAACAGCGAGGTGGCGACAGCAGCGTCCATGCGCCGCTACTCTAGCCGCGCAAGATCAACTGCACGCAGCGATGACGAGTTCCTTCACGCGCGCCGGATCGGCCTGTCCGCGAGTGGCCTTCATGACGTCGCCGACGATCTTGCCGGCCGCCTGGACCTTGCCGGAGCGGATCTTGTCGGCGATGTCGGGGTTGGCGGCCAGCGCGGCGTCGACCGCGGCCTGCAGCGCCGAATCGTCGCGCACGACCTCGAGACCGCGAGCGGCGACCACCTCGTCGGGCTCGCCCTCACCGGCGAGCACACCGTCGACGACCTGACGGGCCAGCTTGTTCGTCAGCTTGCCGTCGGCCACCAGCGCGATGACGCGGGCGACCTGTTCGGGTGTGATAGGCAGTTCGGCGAGTTCGACACCGCGGGTGTTGGCCTGCTGGGCCAGGTAGGCGACCCACCACGAGCGGGCCTCCGAGGCGGGGGCGCCGGCCTCGGTGGTCGCGATGACGAGGTCGAGCGCTCCGGCGTTGACGAGGTCGCGCATCTCCTCGTCGGAGACACCCCAGTCGGCCTGGATGCGGGCGCGGCGCAGCCACGGCAGCTCGGGCAGCGTCGCGCGCAGCTCTTCGACCCAGGCGGCGTCGGGCGCGATCGGCTCGAGGTCGGGCTCCGGGAAGTAGCGGTAGTCCTCGGCGGTCTCCTTGCGGCGACCGGGCGAGGTGGTGCCGTCGGCCTCCTGGAAGTGCCGGGTCTCCTGGATCACCTCACCACCGGAGACCAGTACGGCCGCCTGGCGCCGCATCTCGTAGCGCACGGCCACCTCGACGGACTTGAGAGAGTTGACGTTCTTCGTCTCGGTGCGGGTACCGAACTCCTTCGCGCCGATGGGCATCAGCGAGATGTTCGCGTCGCACCGCATCGAACCCTGGTCCATGCGGACGTCGGAGACGTCGAGTGCCTCGAGCAGGTCGCGCAGGGCGGTGACGTAGGCGCGGGCGACCTCGGGGGCGCGCTCGCCGGCACCGACGATCGGCTTGGTGACGATCTCGACGAGCGGCACACCGGCGCGGTTGTAGTCGAGAAGCGAGTGGCTCGCACCGTGGATGCGACCGGTGGCGCCACCGACGTGCAGCGACTTGCCGGTGTCCTCCTCCATGTGCGCGCGCTCGATGTCGACCCGCCAGGTGGTGCCGTCATCGAGTACGACATCGAGATATCCGTCGGTGGCGATCGGCTCGTCGTACTGCGAAATCTGGTAGTTCTTCGGCTGATCCGGGTAGAAGTAGTTCTTACGCGCGAAGCGACCCCACGGGGTGATCGAGCAGTTCAGCGCGAGGCCGATGCGGATCGCGGACTCGACCGCGGCCTGGTTGACGACGGGCAGCGCCCCCGGCAGACCGAGGCAGACCGGACACACCTGCGTGTTGGGCTCGGCGCCGAAGGTGGTCGGGCAGCCGCAGAACATCTTGGTGGCGGTGTGCAGCTCGACGTGCACCTCCATGCCCATCACGGGCTCGAACTTCGCGAGCACGTCGTCGTAGGCGAGCAGGTCAGCGGACACGGAGGCAGTCATGGTGTCGATTTTAGACGGCGCCGACAGTGCCGACGCGCCGCCTCACCCGAACAGGATCCGCATCTCCTGATAGCGCTCGTCGGGCACGTACTTCGGTTCGGCGAGCTCGTCGAAATCGACCCGAGCGATGTCGGTGCCGTGCAGCGCGACCATGTGCCCCCAATCCTCCTCGGCGACGAGATCGGTCACCGCCATGCCGAGTCGCGTGGCGAGCACCCGGTCGAATGCCGTGGGGACACCGCCCCGTTGGATGTGACCGAGCACCGTCGCGCGGGCCTCGACGCCGGTGTGCTTCTCGATGAGCGGCGCGAGCACCTCCGCGATACCGCCGAGACGCGGCCGGTCGAATCCGTCGAGCCCCTTGGTGGAGTACGCCTCCTCCATCTCGGGCAGTGTGAAGCCCTCAGCGACGACAACCATCGGCGAACGCCCGCGGTCGCGGACGCTGGTCACCCACTCGCAGATCTGTTCGAGGCTCTCGGGGTGTTCGGGGATGAGGATGGCGTGTGCACCACCGGCAGTACCCGCGTGCAATGCGATCCATCCGGCGTGCCGGCCCATGACCTCGAGCACCATGCACCGCTTGTGGGAGTTGCCGGTGGTGCGGAGACGGTCGATCGCCACCGTCGCGATCTCGACGGCCGTGTCGAAACCGAAGGTGTAGTCGGTGTGGCTGAGGTCGTTGTCGATCGTCTTCGGCACACCGACGATGCGGATCCCTTCACCGAACAGTCGCTTCGAGGCGGCAGCGGTGCCCTCTCCCCCGATGGCGATCACCGCGTCGATCCCGAGGCGGCCGAGGGTCTTCTGGATGTTCTGTGCCCCACCGTCGGGTCCCTGGTACGGACCGAACCGGCTCGTGCCGAGGATCGTGCCACCCTGCTGGGCGAGACCGCGAACACGGCTGCGGTCCAACGGGATCACATCGCCCTCGACGAGACCGCGCCAGCCGTCGAGGAATCCGACGAACTCCTGTCCGTGGACCTCGGTGCCCTTGAGCACCGCACCGCGGATGACCGCGTTGAGCCCGGGGCAGTCCCCGCCACTGGTGAGAATTCCGATCCTCGTCACGCACTACCTCCCGTCGCATGGTTCCGTACCGCACGGACCGATACCGCCCGGACCGCTGCTGCATTGCCATCCTGCCCGTTCACCGGCGCGACGGCAGCCCGATTCAGCCGGGTGTGACGAGACCGGACTCGTAGGCGAGCACCACGGCCTGTGCCCGGTCGCGCAGGTGCAGTTTTGCGAGAACCTTGCCGACGTGGGTCTTCACGGTCTGCTCGGCGACGAACAATCGTTCTGCGATCTCGGTGTTCGACAGGCCGTGTGCGATCAGTTCCAGCACCTCGAGTTCGCGCGGGGTCAGCGGATCGAGGACACGGTCGCGCCCTCTCGCCGGCCCGCGCCGGCTGGTGACGTCGGCGATGAGGCGACGGGTGACGGTCGGCGCGAGCAGTGCCTGACCATCGGCGACCACCCTCACGGCCCGCACGAGTTCGTCGGCGGGGGCGTCCTTGAGCAGAAACCCGCTTGCTCCCATCCCGAGCGACTCGTAGACGTAGTCGTCGAGGTCGAAGGTGGTGAGCATGAGCACCTTCGACCGCGGCTCACGGGTGTCGGCAAGGATGTGCCGCGCCGCGTCGAGACCGTTCATCTCGGGCATGCGCACGTCCATGAGGACGACGTCGGGCCGCAGTCGCGCGACCTCCGAGACAGCCGCTCGACCGTCGGGGGCATCGCCGACGACGCTGATGTCGGGCTGGGCTCCGAGCAGTGCTCCGAAGCCCTGCCGGACCATTGCCTGGTCGTCGGCGATGAACACGGTGATGGGAGGGTGCGGTTCGGTCATCGGCACCCACCTTAGGCCCCGGTCAGCACCGGGAGAACCGCTCGGACCTCGAAACCGCCGCCGGGGCGGGGATGGGCGACGAGTTGCCCGCCCACGACGGACGCACGTTCGACCATGCCGAGGATTCCGTTGCCGCCGCTGCGGTCCGACTGCCGAACGGTGGTGTCGACCTGACCGGGCGAGGCCGGCCCGTTGGTCACCTCCACCGTGACGGTCGCCGGCTCCCACTGCAGTCGTGCGGACACGCGGGCGCCGGGTGCGTGCCGGGCCGCGTTCGCCAGAGACTCTTGCAGGATCCGGTAGACGGTGAGTCCGACACTGTCGGAGACGGGTGCGGGGACGCCGACCGTCTCCGTCTCGAGCGCCATCCCGGCTCGGCGGGAGGACTCGAACAGCTCACCGATGCGGTCGATGTCGGGCTGCGGTTCGTGTTCGGGGAGCTGCCCGTCGCTGCGGAGTACTCCGAGCAGGGTGCGGACCTCGTTCAGCGCCTCCCGTGCGGTCGCACCGAGGGCGTCGAATTCGGCGCGCACGTCGTCGTTCACGTCCGGGAGCCGGTAGGGCGCGCTCTGCGCCTGCACGACGATCATCGACATGTGATGGGCAACGATGTCGTGGAGGTCGCGTGCGATGTGGGCCTTCTCCTCGAGGATGGCGCGCCGTGCACGTTCGAGCTCGCTGGCTTCCTCCTGCTGGGCGAGTTGCCGTCGGGAGATCATCAGCCAGCGCACCAACAGCCCGAACACCACCAGCGCGCTGATCCCGATCCCCCAGCCCCAGCCGTCGCTGCCGGGGACGAAGGCCGCGAAGAGCAGAACCGTCGAGACCCAGACGACGAGGACGATCCGGATCTCCTCGCGGATCGCCACGGCGAACACCAGCGCGAGCATCACCATGATGTGCACGACCTGCCACGGATAGTCGTAGCCGGGGACCAGGTCGAACGCTGTCGGGATGACGAGTCCCGCCGCCGCGGCCACCGCCCACCCGAGCGCCGGCCGGACGAGCACGAGGAGGAACGGGAACACCGCCATCCCCGAGATCAGCGGCAACAGGGGTGGGGAGACGTCGTGGGTCAGGGGCAGCGTCGGCCACGCGATCGCATAGAGGATCAACGTCACGGTGACCACGGTGATGACGCTCCACCGTCCCCGGCCCAGGCGTCCCGCGGTTCTCACGCCGGACTTCGCAAGCTCTCTCACCTCACCCACGCTAGGAGCCGGGGTCTCGACTGTCCTCATACCTGGGGGTGAGATCCGCATAGCTCTGCGGGTGGTGTCGGCCTCCTCGAGATCGCTCCGTCGCGGGGTCCGGTGCAGGGCTGCGCGTTCCTAGCGTCACCGGCATGACAGTGAGATCCGCAGCGGTCCGAGTCGCGTCGGTCGCCTTCCTCGCCACCGCAGCATATGCCGCCGTGCCGGGGGCGCTCGCCCACTCCGCCGCGCCCCCGACGGAGGACGCCGCGGCCGCAGCGACGGTGACGGCGCTCGTCGCCGACGACGCGGAGGGAGCACTGTCGTCCCTGCCGGCCGATTTCACCGCCGTGATGGAGTATGCGCCGATCGTCGAACAGTGGGCGGACGGGACGACGGTGCTCGCCGACCCCGAAGGTGACTGCTCCGCCCCGGTGCCGCTGCCGGCGGCGTTCGAATCGGCATGCCGGGTGCACGATCTCGGGTACGACCTCCTGCGGTACGCCCACACCACCGGTGGCGAGCTGGGCACCGGTGCCCGCCGCGACCTCGACGGTCTGTTCGCACGGCATCTCGACACCGTCTGCCGTTCCGAACCCGGCATCCCCTCCTGCACGCCGATCGCAGGGATTTCTTCTGCAGCAGTGGAATTCAACTCGTGGCGACAGGGTCACCGGACACCTGTCGCGGAATCGCCGTGGGCCCTGGCCGTCGCTGCGGGCTCGGTCGCTCTGGGCTTCACGGCACGAAAGGTACGGCGATGACGATCCTCACGGTGGTTCTCGCGACGGTGATCTCCCTCGCCCCTCCCCTGCTGCCGCGACAGTCGGTCGTGCAGGGCGTCGTCACAGGGGTGTTCGTCGTGGTCGCGCTGGCCGTTCTCCGTCTCGTCGTGACCGCGAGGCGGCGGACCGGTCGGGCTCCGCGGCCGGCGAGACCGGAACTGCGTGTGCCCGTCGCGCTCGTCGGCGGATCCGTCGTGCTGGTCACGGCCGCCGGTGCGCATCGGTGGCAGAACGGTCTGCGCGAGGCGATGGCGGTCCCGGCGCTGGATGTGCGCTGGTGGCTGGAGGCACTGGCAGTCGCGATCGTGGTCGTCGCGGCGCTGCTCGCCCTTCCGCGCCTCGTGCACCTCCTGTCGCGACGCGGGGTGGCGGTGGCCGTCGCCGCGACGCTGGGAATCGGCGCCACGGTTGGGATCGGCACCACGGCGGCCTTCTCACCCGGAGGGGCGGTCGACACGGTCGCCTCCCCCACCGCGCTCTCGGCGGGATTGTCGGGTGGCGTGGGATCGGCGGTGTTGTGGAACCGGTTGGGTCGAGAGGGGCAGAAGTTCGTGTCCCTGCCCTCCGAGGGGTCACCGATCCGGATCTACATACCGTTGTCGGCCGCGCCGGATCCGTCTGCGCGCGCCGAGTTCGCGGTGGACGAACTCCGCCGGGCGAGAGCCTTCGACCGACCGCATCTCGTGGTGGCCGTGCCGACCGGCTCGGGCTGGGTCGATGCCGCTGCGGTTCGCGGCTTCGAGGACCGGTGGGGCGACGATGTCGCCATCGTCGCCCAGCAGTACTCGGACATGCCGAGCTGGGTGACCTTCGTCCTCGATCGCGGTGCTGCGGAGGAGGAGGCCCGCGCGCTCGTCACCGCCTTGCGGGCGTACCTGTCCACGCTGCCCGACGAGCGACGCCCCGCCCTGCACGTCTACGGGCAGTCTCTGGGAGCGTCCGGCGCGAGCGCCGTCTTCGACGACGAACCGGAGCCGTGTGCACTGTTCCTCGCGGGGCCACCCGCGGGGGTCCGCACCGCCGGTGCGAGTGTCCGGGCGAACACCTCCGACCCGGTGGTGTGGTGGCGGCCGTCGCTGCTGTGGTCGCCGCCCGATCTGTCGCATGCGCGCGCCGATGCCCCGACCCCGCCGTGGCTGCCGGTGGTGTCGTTCGTGAACACAACGGTGGACCTGCTCACCTCGCTCGAGACGGCACCCGGTCACGGTCATCGCTACGGCGACGATCAGGCGCGGTGCATCTCCGCCGACGGGTAGATCGCGCCCACACGGATCGGCGTCCGGATACACCGCGACCCGCCGGCCGACGAACGGCACGACGGGTCGTGGTGTGGGAAAGGATCAGGCGACGATGGGTCCTCGTGCCGCCTCGAAGGCCGCACCCACGCGGTACAGGCGCTCGTCGGCCAGGGCCGGGGCCATGATCTGCAGACCGACGGGGAGACCGTCGTCCGCCGAGAGGCCGGACGGCACCGACATCGCGCAGTGCCCCGCAAGGTTGGTCGGGAGCGTGCACAGGTCGGACAGGTACATCGCCAGCGGATCGTCGACCTTCTCGCCGAGCTTCCACGGCGTGAACGGGCTCGTGGGCGAGACCAGCACGTCGACCTGCTCGTAGGCCTTGTCGAAGTCCTGCGCGATGAGGCTCCGGACTTTGAGTGCCTGACCGTAGTAGGCCTCGTAGTAGCCGGAGGACAGCGCGTAGGTGCCGATCATGATGCGGCGCTTGACCTCCTTGCCGAAACCGGCGGCGCGGGTCGCGGCCATGACCTGCTCGGCACTCATCGTGCCGTCGTCGACGCGCATGCCGTACCGCATCGCGTCGAAGCGGGCCAGGTTGGAGGAGACCTCCGACGGCAGGATCAGGTAGTACGAGGCGAGCGCGTACTCGAAGTGCGGGCACGAGACCTCGACGACCTCCGCACCGAGCTTCGTGAGCGTCTCGACCGCCGCATCGAACGACGAGAGCACGCCGGGCTGGTAGCTGTCGGAGTGCAACTCCTTGACCACGCCGACCTTCAGGCCCTTCAGGTCGCCGGCCGCACCCTGGCGCGCCGCCTCCACGACGGGACGCACGGGGGCGTTCACCGACGTCGAGTCGCGCGGGTCGTGCCCGGCGATGACCTCGTGCAGCAGCGCCGTGTCGAGGACGGTGCGGCCGCAGGGACCACCCTGGTCGAGCGACGACGCACAGGCGACGAGGCCGTACCGAGAGACCGTGCCGTAGGTGGGCTTGGTGCCGACGGTGGCGGTGACAGCGGCGGGCTGGCGGATCGAGCCACCGGTGTCGGTGCCGATCGCGAGGGGTGCTTGATACGACGCGAGCGCCGCAGCGGAACCGCCACCCGAGCCACCCGGGATACGGCTGGTGTCCCACGGGTTGCGGGTGGGGCCGTAGGCCGAGTTCTCGGTGGACGAACCCATCGCGAACTCGTCCATGTTGGTCTTGCCGAGGATGGGGATCCCGGCCTCGCGCAGCTTCGTGGTGAGCGTCGCGTCGTAGGGCGAGACCCAGCCCTCGAGGATCTTCGAACCGCACGTGGTGGGCATGTCCGTGGTGGTGAACACGTCCTTGAGCGCGAGCGGCACACCGGCGAGCGCCGAGGCCGGTTTCTCGCCCGCGGCGACGGCACGGTCGACCTCGTCCGCGGCGGCGAGCGCCTGCTCGGAGGCGACGTGCAGGAAGGCGTTGTACTCGCCGTCGACCTCGGCGATGCGATCGAGGTGGGCCTGGGTGACCTCCACCGACGACAGTTCGCCGGCATGGATCTTCGACGCCAGAGTCGCGGCGTCGAGGCGTGTCGTATCCGTGCTCATTCGCCCTCTCCCAGGATCTGCGGGACCGAGAAGCGATCCTCCTCGACGGCCGGCGCACCGGAGAGCGCCTGCTCGGGTGTGAGACCGGGGACGACGACGTCGGGTCGCGTCACGTTGGTGACGGCGTTCGGGTTCGCCATGGGAGCCACATCGTCCGCGGCCACCTCCGACACCGCCTTGACGTGGTTGAGGATCGAATCCAACTGACCGGCGAACTCGTCGAGTTCGGCATCGGTCAGCGCAAGCCGGGACAACCGGGCGAGATGCGCGACCTCGTCACGGGAGATGGCAGGCACCGTGAATGGCCCCTTTCCGATGGAGAGTGAACGTCCTGTCCAGGGTAATGCGTCCTGGAAGCGACGGCGCACGCGGTTCGGCGACATCACTCGTCGCCCGGTCGGCGTCGCGTCCCGTCCGCCGATGTTGCAAGCTTCGCAACGCTGTGTTGCGTTCGTGTGACATGCACCGTCGCGACCGGGGATTATCGATGGGGTCGGCATAATTTCGGATCTGCGCCGTCCCGGACGCCGGCGCCGAGGTGCAAGGATGTGGTCTGCCAGAGGTCGACACGGGCCCCTGGGCCGGCACTCGGATGCCGGCGCACCATGTGCCGTCGATGTGGCGTTCGTCGACGGCACGAAACCGACTGGGGAAAGGACTCACGTGTCGTACCTCTTGCGTGTCAGGCTCCCCGATCGTCCCGGTAGCCTCGGCTCGCTCGCCCTGGCGCTCGGTTCGGTCGGCGCCGACATCCTGTCGCTCGACGTCGTCGAACGCGGCACGGACTTCGCGATCGACGATCTCGTCGTCGACGTCGAGCCGGGCAAGCTCCCCGACACGCTCCTCACCGCGGCCGAGGCCCTGCCCGGTGTGACGGTCGACTCGATCCGTCCCTACGCCGGAATCCTCGACACCCATCGCGAACTCGAACTGATCGATCACGTCGCCGCCGCCCGCGACGACCGCATCCAGATCCTCGTCGACGGTGCTCCCCGGGTGCTCCGCGTGGGTTGGGCGACCGTGCTCGGAGTCGGCCCGAACGGCATCTTCCGCCTCGCGGGGAGCCCGGGTTCGCCGGAGACCCACCTCGACGGCGTCCCCTGGATGCCGCTCGCCGAGGCCACCCTGCTCGACCACGACGGTGAGTGGGTGCCGCAGCTCTGGCGCGACATGGACACGATGCTCGCGGCCGCTCCCCTCGGCTCGCCCGAACGTGTCCTCGTCCTCGGCCGCCCCGGCGGACCGGAGTTCCGTCCGTCCGAGATCGCACGCATCGGTTACTTCGCGGGCATCGTCGGCACCGTCCTCCGATAGTCCCCCGGGGTTCCGGTCGCAGCTTCGGGAAAGGGTCTCAGCCGACGACGAGCCTGTGCGCCTGCGCGATCGCTTCCTCACGCGAATGCACGCCCAGTTTCCGGTAGAGGGAACGCAATTGGGTCTTGACGGTGTTGAGGGTGACGAACTGTTCCTTGGCGATCGTGCTCGCCGTGCCGCCGGCGAGCAATGCGTCGAGGACCGCGCGCTCGCGTGGGGTCAGCCGTACGACGACACGGATCTCGCGGAAGATGCCGTACTCGGCCATCGCCGGGTCGAGATCGATCGGCAGGTCGACCCCGAGCGACAGGATGTCGCGCACGGCCGAGGGCGGGACTCCGACGAACGGCCGTGTCACCCCGGCATGTTCCGCCAGCACCACGGCCCGCTGGAGATGCCGTCGCGCATCGGTGCGGCGACCGAGTCTCAGAGACGCCACCGATCCGATCAGGGCGAGTTCCGCACCGACGGCCGGACAGTGCTCACGGGCGGCATCCCCACGATGCACGATCACCTCCGCGCCTCCGGGATCGCCGCCGAGCAGACGCAATCGCGCACGGGCCGGAGCCGTGAGGGGGTGCGTCGAGCTGTCGACCAGCTCGCGCGCCGCGCGGGCCTCGCCGAGCGCGAGGTGCAGGTCGGCACGCGCGGCATCGACCAACACCGCGGAGATACCGGTGAGGCGATGGGAGAAGTGCTGAAGTTCCGAATCGATGTACAGCAGGCCGTCGGCGGGCACACCGCTCAGCAGCGCCAGTCGCCCCCGCGCGTACATGACGGCCGCCCACAACTCTTCCGTGTGGCGGGGAGTGCCGAGTTCGGAGAGCGCGCGGAAGGCCGTGCCGGTGTCGAGCCTGTCGAGGGCCACGAGCGCGGTGGCGACCAGGCCCGCCGTACGGATGAGGGCCTCGGCCTCTCCCATGATCGGCGGATGCCGGAGCTCCTCCTCGATCCACCGGGTCGCCTCGTGGGTCCGGCCCCGGAGTGCTTCGAGGAGCGCGAGTTTGCCCGCGGCCTCTCGCTCGACGAACACACCGCGACCCGCCGTGTGGGCACGGCGCAGCATCGTTCCGGCATCGGTGGTGCGTCCGCCGAGGAGGTAGACGGTGCCGAAGTTGAGGTATTTCAGTCCGTGGGCGTGCCGGGTCGTGTCGTCCAGCGTCTCGAAATTCGGCACGGGTTCGGTGGCCAGGCCGTCGCACACTTCCATCGCCTCGTCGTAGGCACCCTGCATCCGGAGACTTCCGAGGCGAAGGATCGTTTCGAAGGATCGAGGGAAGGCCCACTGTTCCGGCTCTCCCGCCTTGTTCCGGGCACGGGTGATCGTCCGCAGCGACGCGACGGTGCGATCGTTGGTCGTCATATAGTCGGGGAGCAGCTCGAGCAGCACGATCCCCAGGGAGCGGAGCGATCCGCTTCCGTACAGCGCCACCCAGTTCTTCTCGACGATGTCGATCGCGCATCGCCAGTCGCGCCGCTCCACGGCATGTTCGAGGGCGATGTCCGGACGCGAGCGCTGCAACCAGTAGTCGATGAGAGCCGACCGCGCATCCCACAGCTCCTTCGGGTATTCGGCGCTGCCCACCCGCAGGAGTGATCTGTGGACGACCTCGGGATAGCGCCAGGCGGTCTCGCCGTCCGTGGAGTCGTCGTCCGTCGAGCAGGCCTCGATCAGTCCCGACTCGGTCAGCGCGGTGAGGAAGGCGTCGCTGTCGTCGATGTGCGGTAGAGCCGAAATCGACGACTCCGTCACCGTGTTGGGTGCGGCGGAGACGAGGACCGAGCGGGAGGACAGTGCCAGTGAGGGATCCGCGGCCACGACATGCATGACGACGAGATCGACGGTCGAGTCGACCAGGACGTCGAGGGCGTCGGTGCCGTAGACCCGATCCGGCTTCTCGGCACGCAGCGTCGCACACACCGCCGCGACGAATGCGGCGAATCCTTCGGTGCGGCGGGTGATCCACTCGATGGTGCGTTGGTCCCGCGCAAGTCCGAAGAGCCGGCACAGTGCAGCGGTCTCGTCCACGGTGAACGCCAGGTCGTCGTCGCCGACGATCGTCCTGTGCGGGTGTCCGTCGACAAGTTCGGCCCACGAGCCTGCGGCCCTGCTGGTGACCACCATCCGCACCTGCGGCCCGAGCCGCAGCAACTGCCCGACCCGGTCTTCGATCGCTTCGACCGACCGGACACCGTCGAGCACGAACATCACGGGCCGGGGGTGCCGGACCAGTATCGAACACAACGAGTCGAAGGAGCCTTCCGCCGCAACGGGTTCGTCGACTCCGAGGGAGGTACACAGCGACGATGCCACCGTCGCCCAGTAGGTCTCGGGTGTGACGTCGTGCGCGGGTTCGGGAATCACCACCGGCGCCCACTCGGGACACGGGTCGGTCGCCAGCCACGTGTCGACGAGGGTCGTCTTGCCGGAGAAGGGGCCACCGAGGATCACGGCGAGTTCGGAATGCGCGGACAGAACGGAGAACAATCGGCGACGGGACAAAGGCAGTGTTCTCGGCACGTCCACTATCCCTTTCGCATCCGGGCAGCATCGCCCTCGAAACGGACTCACAAGTATGTGCAAATATTAGCCTCAATCTTTCGCGCGGACCGCGTGCCGGCCTGAGCGGTC